>NZ_JAKNQI010000012.1:0-135205 GCF_022662295.1 Sphingomonas sp. CARO-RG-8B-R24-01
GCCGGGCCTCGATTGTTGCGAGATCGACGGCGTTTCTTGTTCGGGCCATTCTTCGAATCCGGTTCCAATAGAGAATAACTTAGGAGGTTGCGGGCAATCCAAGAAATAGCAGTTAGCCGTGCCAAATCGTGCAAACGCCTTGCACCGGCACCACAAGACCGAAAGCTACTTGTCGCAAGCGCACAGTCAATCACTTTTCACCTCCGCGTTTGGAGTGATTTAGCTCCAAAGAGGTTGTTGTTTCATGAGGATAGGCAATTACTAGGGATGGCAGGATATGCCTCACGGCACCAATGTTTAACATTGGCTTGTGGGGCGCCGCTGCACGGGGCTTTTGGGATGAATGTAGGTCTGCGGTTGAAGGACGAGTTGGTCGCCGAGATCGACCGCGTTGCCGCAGCGAACGGGCAGAACCGCAGCAGCTGGATGGCAAGCGTGCTGGCCAACGCCGTGCTGGCCCCGGAGAACGATGACATCCCGGTGCTGCCAATTCAGGGCAGGGGGCATCCTGACGACCTCGTTCGCGTCACTGTCCGGCTCGACCGGAGCGAGGTCGAAGGCATCGACACCGTAGCGGCGCCGATGAAGATGACGCGAAACGAATGGATCAAACGCACGCTTCGCTGGCAGCTTTGGGACAAGGCGGGCGTGCTGAGGCTGGCTCCGGCCACCCAGGCTGAGATCGTCAAATTGCGCAAGCAGGTGCTTCTGATCGGCCGAAACATCAACCAGGCGGTCCATGCGATGAACGCCGCCAACCAGCCCGAAAGCTCGCTCGACATCGCCCGCATCGCCGGTCCCTTTATCGAAAAATGTGAAGAGATGAACGCGCTGCTGTTTACGACCCGGCTGGCCCTATCTGCTTCGATCGGGGCAGAGGTCGGGTACTGGACCGAAACCTACCGAGGTTCCGCAGCGTGAGCTTCCGCTTCTCTTCCGGAACCATGGACTCCATGGCGGGCGTCTTCGCGCCGCCGAAGAAGTACCGCCTCGGGACTGGAGGCGGCAGCGCAAAGGGCCCGAGTACCGGGGGCACGATGCTCGGCCTTGCCGTCGCATCGATGTTCCCGAAGGCCGCATCATCTTTGGCCACGTCGCGTCCCAGTGCGCAGGCGAAACATGCTTTCGGCGGCGGATCGCAGGCCCGGATAAACGGCCGTGCAGTAATGACTGCGGATCGCACATCGCGTCGCGTCCCCGAGGTCATGGTGCGGATCACGGGGCGTCAGCATGGCGGCGGACACGTCCTTGCCAACTTTGCCTACATCAGCCGGCTGGGGCACGGTCCGGGTGAGGAACTCGGGCTTGAAACCAGCGAGGGGATCGTTCTGCGGGATGGACGCGACATGCAGATCCTCGCGAAGGATTGGCATAACTTCGAGATGGACGGGGACGCCAGACGAAAAGGTGCGACGTCGATATCCATGATCCTCTCAATGCCGACGGGGACCGATCCGGACCGTTTGAAAGCGGCGGCCCTGGACTTCGCACGCGAAGAGTTTGCGAACCGGTCGTGGGTTGCCGGCCTTCACGTCGATCGCGACCATCCGCACGTTCACCTCACGATCGCGCGTCGCGACTTTGACGGGCGCCGCTTTCATCCGGACCGAGATGATCTGTTTCGATGGCGGCAACGCTTCGCCGAGAAGCTTCGCGAACGCGACATCGAGGCCAACGCCACGCCGACCAGGGCGCGCGGTATCGACCCCGCGCATGAGCACATTGCGGTACAAAAGATGCGCGACAAGGGGCAGGTTCCGCGGCTCGATAGGAGCCGGGCGGAGCGCGCCATGCGCCTCCGCGACCAGGGTATCTCCGACCCGGTCGATGCCGTTCTTGCAAGTCGGCAGGCCATCGTTCGCGCGACTTATATGCGATCCGTCGCAGAGCTGTCGGCTTCGCCGTCCCTCGCCGATCAGGTGGTGGCACAGAGCCTCGGGCGGTTCGTCGCGGCATTGCCGCCGCCCGAGCCCAACTCCGCTCGGGCAATGCGTGCCGCTTCACCGTCCCGCGCGCGCGGCGCGATCGTCGATGCTCGGACGCGCCCCGCTGTCGCGAATCCCGGGCCTGATCCGATCGCAGCAGCACTGGAGCGTTCTCGCGTCATGCGTGGAAAACTGGAGGCCAAGCAAGCACTCCGGGAGAGCCCCGAGCGGACCGAAGACACGTCGCATGAACACCGACCCTCAGTGGTATCCGAGCGCCTTCGCTCGCTTATGGCCGAGGCCGAACGGCAGGCCACAGCACCGAGGCCAAGCAAGCCGGAGGAGGTCCTTCGCGAGATATTGGATCGAGATCGCGCCACTAGGGACCGAGTGCGTTCGCCGGATAAGGGTGGGCCAGAACGATGAGCACGGACCAGGTAAGCGTTGCTCTTGCAAGCGTTCTGGACGCGTTGACGCTCGTACAGGAGCAGCTCGATGCGCTGACCGCCAGCAGCCAGCGCACCGAGGCGACACACAAAGAGATCGTCAACAGGCTCGACACGATCGATGCAGGCCAGGCCGCGGTGACGGATTTGACGCCGATCCTCGAGATGATCCTTGGGCGATCGATCGACGATCGTGAGATCATGAAGACGCAGCTCGGTACGATTGCGACGGCGATCGGCTTCGCCCATGCCGCCGCTAACGGTAACCGAGCATCCCTGCCTGTCGCAGTAGCCAGCGATCCGCTCCTCGAGCGCTTTATCCTGACTCAACCCGCGGATCTGTTCTCGGACGAGCGGTCTTTGACGGACTGGCGCAACGCCGCGTCGGCCGCCAGCACAGCCGAGCTTATTGTTCTCCTGAACCGGCAATATCAGCCCTCACCAACGGATACCCCGGAGACCCGGGTGCTGCGCTACCGCCTGGCGGCACTCACGCGAGCCGAGATCAAGGGCAGGGGTGCCGCGCCGCCGGGACCACCAAGCACTGCCGTTGCGGTCGATCGGACAGCTTCGGCTTGCATGATCCGGTCCCACGAACTCGCCGAGCTATGGCGAGCAGGGGAGAGCGCAGCGCTGTACAGCGAACCCGAACTGGCAGGCGCAATAGATCTCTTCGACGATGCCGAGCGCAGGCTGGGGTCTGCGGCTGGTGTGGATTTTTCACCCGCGCTCGTCTCGCTTCACAGCGATCTAGCAACCCGCATCGAGGCAGGCGATCGGCCGAGCATCGGCGACAGTGGCCCGGTTTACAGCAACGAACGTGCGACTGCGGTCGAGCCCGGCAAGGACCGTTAGACGGCGTCCGGTAGAGTGGATCGGCGGCTTCCGACCAACTCACGCCGTTCTTCAGCAAAGGGGTGAACGGCTGCTTCTCCCGAAACCTGCCACTCGCGCTACGCGAACACAATGCGCGGCCTCGTGACCCGTCCCAGCCTTCCCCCTATTGAGTGAGAGGCGAGTGACCTGCCATGTCGCAAAACACCCGTTTGTCGCGCATCTGCGATGGCGACAGGGTTTTCCGTCATCCCTAGTACCTAGCGACGACTTTTGGGACAAAGCCGTCGTAGCAAGTCCAGCCACATCGCGACGATCTACGGGAAAGGCTGTCTGGCGCTCGGCGCCTTCGCGCGACGGCATAGTGATCGCTCCACCGCCGTCTAGAAAGGGATAAGCTATCGAAAGAGTCTGGGTGACATCGCCTAGCAAAACGATCGATTTCGCTATTGATTTCATCATGGTAGGCCGCTTGCATGACCGCATCCGATCGCGCCGAACAGAATCTGATCCTCCGCTGTCCGGAGCCGCTCAATGCGGAAACGCCCCCGGATAAACTGATCACGTCCTTCCTGACGCCGCAGGCGAACTTCTACATCCGCAGCCACGGACCTACGCCGGAACTGGCCGACGATCATCGTATAGCGCTGGACGGCTTAGTCGACCGCCCGCGCTCCTACACGGTTGCCGAACTTCAAACGGCATTTGCGACCCGGACAGTGACCGCGACCATGCAGTGCGCCGGCAATCGTCGGGCACATCTTCAAGACGTGGAAAAGACTTCGGGCGATCCCTGGGACGTGGGCGCGATCGGCAATGCGGCGTGGACCGGCGTCGCACTGTGCGACGTGCTCGCCGCAGCCGGCATCCAGGACGGCGCGTCGTTCGTCGGCACTACGGGGGCCGACAACGTGGATGTCGATGGTGAGACAGCACCGTTCGGTGCCTCGATCTCGATCGCCAAGGCGCTAGAGCCCGACGTGCTGATCGTCTGGGCCATGAATGGCGAGGCGCTGGCCCCCGAACATGGCGCACCGCTGCGGCTCGTCGTGCCGGGTTATGCGGGCGTTCGTAGCGCCAAGTGGCTGACGCGCATCGAGGTGCGCGATCGCCCGTCCGATGCGCCGATCCAGGCCAAGGACTACAAGCTCTTTCCGGCATCGGTAGCGAAGGAGGACGCGGACTGGGATCGGGGTCTGACTATCGAGGAGATGCCGCTCAATGCTGCGATCTGCGCGCCGGTGGACGGCGCGCATGTCAGCGCCGGCGCGTGCGAAATCGCGGGTTATGCGGTCGCCTTCGGCCGAGCGGTCTCGCGCGTCGAGGTCTCCGTCAATGGCGGCACCGACTGGCTGCAGGCGGAACTGACTGCAAAACCCGATGCGCCTTGGAGCTGGACGCAGTGGCACGTCACGGTCGATCTGTCTCCCGGACTCCACGTCCTGATCGTGCGCGCCGTTGACGGTGCCGGGCAGATGCAGCCCGAACGGCCCGAGGCGATCTGGAACTTCGCCGGCTATCTCTCGACTGCCTGGCATCGCATCGCCGTTACCGCTGGCTGATGGACGCGCCGCACGACGCCGATCGGGCCCATGCGAAGCTGGCGGAGAGCGCGAGCAAGCTGAAGGACAGCGCAGTCCAGCAGGTGGACAGCGCCGACCGTCGCACAGAGCTTGCCGCGGACCGCACAATCCTCGCCGGCGAACGCACCTATGCTGCCTGGGTACGTACCGGACTGGCGGCGCTCGCTTCCGGTATCGGCGCGCGCGCGCTGCTCAAGGACGTCGTGTTCCCGTGGCTGGCGACGGCGACCGGGACCATGCTGATCTTGTTCAGCGCCTTTTGCTTCGCCGCTGCGGTGTGGCGAGAGATGGGCGCAGGCGCCCCGCCGCCACGACCGGACATCAAGCGCCTGCCAGCGACGTTGCTCCTAGTGATGAACGGGTTTCTCATGCTCGTGTCACTGGCCGCGCTCGTCGGCATCTGGACGGCACGCTCGTAGCAGCCATCCCTAGGTTTGCTGCGAGCCGATCAGACCCCGCAGCGCATCCGCGGCTTTCGTGCGGTATCACCCCCCTTGTGACGAAGCCCAAAAACGACGTGGGCCAAAGCCGATCGGTCCCGCATGCAGCGTACCCGGGGTCGGTACATAATAACGGGCTCAGATAGACGCTGCCGACTGCCCGGTCCGAGCATTTGCCCGACCAACATGCCCATTGACGGTTGGGGCAAACGTCTCATAGATCGACTTTGGCAATGGATTTCTGCCGGGCAATTTGGCCGAACCGCTCTGATAAGAGCTGATGATTCCTACTTGGCGCCTTCAGGCAGCAAGGAGGAATTGTGCGCGCTACCTTTCGCAATCTCGTCGGCACGCTGAACGTCGCGGCATTCATGCGCGATCGTCACGACCATGCGATCTCTGTCCTGCGCTGGGCGCTGATCTTGCTGCCCATGGCGGCACTCGTCGGGACGCTATGTGCGGCGTTCCTGCTGAGTCTCGATACCGTTACGCGACTGCGGTTTGCGTCGCCTTGGCTGCTCTATCTGCTGCCGGTGGGCGGGTTCGTTGTCGGATTACTGTACCATCTCACCGGGCGCTCGGTGGAGGGCGGCAACAACCTGATCGTGGAGCAGATCCACGAGCCTGGTGGCGGGGTGCCTCTGCGGATGGCGCCGCTCATCTTCTTCGGCACAGTGGTGACGCATCTTTTCGGTGGCTCGGCCGGACGTGAGGGCACCGCCGTCCAATTGGGCGGAAGCCTTGCCAGCGGTTTCGGCCGCGCGCTCCGCCTCGATGCGGGCGGCACGCGCATCCTGTTGATGACGGGTATCGCAGCCGGGTTCGGCGCGGTCTTCGGCACGCCGATCGCAGGCGCGGTCTTCGCGCTCGAAGTGCTGGCGATCGGCCGCGTCGATTACTCCGCGCTAGTGCCTTGCCTCGTTGCGGCGCTGGTCGGAGATTGGACGTGCCTCGCCTGGGGTATCCATCACGGTGTCTACCCGATCGGCGCGTCGATACCGGTCGATGCGCTGCTCGTGACGGAGGCAGGTGTTGCGGGGATCATATTCGGACTGGTTGGTCTGGCCTTCGCCGAAGCCAACCACCTGGTCGGGGGATGGCTCAAGCGGATTGTTCCCTATGGTCCGCTACGTCCAGTGATCGGCGGGGTCTTCGTTATCGCGCTCGTCTTCTTGTTCGGCACGCGCGACTATCTGGGCCTGGGTGTCCTGGCAGCGAGGCCCGACAGCCTTACCATCGCCAGCTTCTTCGGACCGGACACGCATCCGTGGAGTTGGGCGATCAAGCTCCTGTTTACCGTCGTTACGCTCGGCGCGGGTTTCAAAGGCGGTGAAGTCACGCCGTTGTTCTTCATCGGCGCAGCGCTCGGTAACGCGCTGGCGCCTTTCTTGGGCGTGCCGACGGGCCTGTTCGCCGCGATCGGCTTTGTCGCGGTCTTTGCCGGGGCCGCCAATACCCCGCTTGCCTGCACCTTCATGGGAATCGAACTGTTCGGCGCCGGCTATGCGGTGCCGATCGCCGTCGCCTGTTTCGTGGCCTATCTCTGCTCGGGCCACAACGGCATCTACCTGTCGCAGCGCGTTGCGATACCCAAGGTGCCCGCGAACGGCCTTGCCCCCAATGTAACACTGCGCGAGACACGTACACGCTGCACAGCACTTCGCGCGCAGAACCGCGTGCCGTGAGTTGATGGGCCTAGCCTGATCCCCCCGATACGTCGGGCGCAGCCTTCGGATCGGGGTCTTGCGCCTTGCCCTTCGCGGCGCCCGGCTGCTTTGCGCTCATGGCGGTCAGATAAGCAACGATCGCCGGCACGTCAGCCTGTGCAACGGGAGCCTTGTAGACCTCGCGCATCTTGGTGACCTCCGCGGTCCACTGATCGGAAGAGAGTGGCGGCTGGTTCAGCGCCATGCTCGCCGAATGACACGAGGTGCAGTTGGCGTTGATGACGTCGGCATGCGGGCCGGCGGGATATTGGCCTTCGTCGGTCGGGAGATCGACCGTAGTGGACACCAGCGAGAAGCCGCGCGCCGAGACGCTTGGCGGCGGTGGTGCGGTCGGGGCGGCAGGCGGCGGGGCGACGCGGCTGTTCGGGGCACCGATCGCGAGCAGAAGAACGACGGTCGCGCCGACGAACCCGAACGACAGCGTGCCGATGGAAGGCGTTTTCATGGGGGAGCGCTCCTCAGCCGACGACGATGTTGGTGGTTTCGATGTTGCCGCGCATGAACCCGCCCGGGTTCCAGATCGGCGTCATCGGCTGCGCGATGCCGGCGGTGTTCCAGCAGCGCGACATCAGTCTGGTCGGACCCGCATGCGTGAGCGGCACCTGCGCGTCCCAGCGGCGGAAACTGTATTTGCCGTGATCGGGGCCGAGCGTCGTCTTGTACCAGGTCTTGCCGTTGTCGGTCGACACATCGACCTTGGCGACGCCGCAATCGCCGCCCATCGCAATGCCGCCCAGCGGGATCGACCGGTCGAACGCGATCGCCTGCCCTTCGTCGAGGCTCGTGACCCAACTGCGCGGGATCATCTTGTTGATCGGGACGGCCGGGAAATCCTTCTGGCCAGGCCGCACGTTCGCGCCTGGAGTGTCAGGGATCTTGTACGCCTTAGCCATCCAGTAACCGTCGTCGGGCGCGGCAAGCACCTCGATGTCGTTCAGCATCTTGACCCAATAGGTCGAATACCAGCCGGGTACGATTAGCCGGACCGGGAAGCCGTTGAGGAGCGGCATCTGTTCGCCGTTCATCCCGAAGGCGAGCATCACTTCGCCGTCGCGTGCGTGGTCGATCGACAGCGACTTGGCGAAATCCGGTGCGCCCGCAACCACCGGCTGGTCGAGCGCACCGAACCGTACCGCGACCGCGCCCGGCTTCACGCCGGCGATGTCGAGCACATCGCGCAGCCGCACGCCTAGCCATTTGGCGTTGCCCATCGCCCCGTGGCGCCACTGCGCGCCCGCGACGGGCGGCTGGAACAGCGCACGCGAATTGCCCGAGCATTGGTTGATCGCCGCCAGCTCGACGCGCGGCAGCTTCAGCAGTTGCGCGAGCGAGATCGACAGCGGCCGCGTGACCGCGCCGTGCACCTTGATCCGGAATGCCTCGACATCGATCGCGGTCGGAATGTCGGCCCAGTGCCAGCGGACGAAGAACTGGTCGTTCGGCGTAAAGACGTCGCCATTGAACACGCTCATCGGCGTTTCCAGCAGCGGCGGGTGGATCCGCTGGAGGATCATGCTGCCCTTGCCGGGGAACGCACTGGTCATCGGCCGTTCCGATGGGCCACCCGGCAGATGCAGGTCGACCATGCTCTGCGCCAGCGCGGGTGCGGCGATCAGCGCGCCGCTGCCGATCGCAGCCTCTGCGAGAAAGCGACGGCGGTTCGTCTCCTGCGCCAGTTTCATATCCAGGCTGTCCACCAACATTCTCCCGTTTCTGTCATGATCTGTATGCGCGACCTGTCCGCCGGTCTGCCCGGTACGGGTCGATCGGATGCGCCGGTTCGATCCGGCAGGACGATCAGTTCGGCCCTTTAATTGGCTTGGGCGATGCAGGGCGACACGAACAGGTTTCCGCGCCAGCCGCCTGCGACCGTCTTGGCGCCGACCAGCAGCCACATCGCGGCGAGTGCGATCGTGAGGACGGTGCCGACGATCCCGAAAAAGCCGAGCTGGAGCGTCGTGCTGAGCTTGAAGGTCGCGACCGTGTAGACGCCGAGCGGGAAGGTATAGCCCCACCACCCAAGGTTGAACGGAATGCCCGCGCGCCAGTAGCGGATCGTGATCAGCGTCGCGAGCGCCAGCCACCACAGGCCGAAGCCCCAGAGCAACAGCCCGGCGATCGTGCCGATTCCTTGCGCCACTGCGCCGATCTGGCCGAGGCCGTTGGCGGCGAGGATCGCGGGCGCGTCGCTACCGAGCACCAGCATCCCGAGCGCACCGGTGCCGATCGGACCGAGCGCGAGCCAGCTCGAGGCGGCCATGCTCTCGTGCGGCAGCTTGTGGAGAGCCATCCGCAGGATCAGGATCGCAAGAATGCCGAACGCGACCGGCACCGAATAGGCCCACAGGACATAGGAGGTCGCCAGCACAACGAACTGATGATGGGCGTCCGCCAGATGCGGTGCGAGCAGGCCTCCGCTCGCGCCTGCGACCTCGGCCGCGACCACTGGCAGGAGCCACACCGCGGTCATGCCGTCGAGCGAATGTTCGTGCCGGGTAAACATGAGGTAGGGGATCGCTACACCGCAGGCGAGCGACATCGCGACGTCGATCCACCACAATGTCTCGGCGATCGGGATCACGCCGGCGCCGAACCGCGGCAGGCCGAACGCCAGGAACCCGTTGATGATCGTCGCGAGGCCCATCGGGATCGTACCGATGAACATCGATACGGTGTTGTGCCCGAAGATCCGCCGCGCCTCGTGCCCGAACATGGTCCAGCGCGCGGTGTAGAGCCCGGCGAACAGCGTGAAGAGCGCGATGTTGAAATACCACAGTGCCTCGCCGACCGGGTGCAGCGATGCGCCGACCCCCGGAACCTGCGGCAAGGCCAGCGCGAGGATGCCGGTGCCCATCGTCGCGGCGAACCAGTTGGGGGTGAACTGCCGGATCATCTCGCGTGGAGAGTCGAGCCGGCTGAGCGGCTTCAGGCCATCGAGAACGGGTTTCAAATCGGCGGTCACTTGCCAGTCTCCTTGATGAGATCGGTCAGCGCATCGGCCGCCCGGGTACGATAGCGCTCTTTGTGCCTCAGCGCGTAGAACGGACGCCGCGGCAGACCGAGCGGCAGATCGTGCAACGTTCCGGCCGCGATTGCAGGTGCGACGACATGCTGCGACAGGACCGCGACGCCTGCGCCAGCCTCGACCGCGCTGCGGACCGCCTCGTTCGACGGCAGGGTCAGCGCGGTGGTGAGGTCCGACGGATCGACGCCGCGCTGGCGCAACACCTCCTCGAACGACGAGCGCGTGCCCGATCCCTGCTCGCGGATAATCCAGCGCGCGGCGCGGATCCAGTCCTCGTCGATCGTGTCGGCAGCGCGGTTGCTAACCAGCACCATGCGGTCGTTCGCGACCGTCCAATGCGCGAGCGCGGGCTCGTCGATCACACCTTCGACGAAGCCGAGCTCGACTGCGCCGTCGAGCACGCGCGCCGCGGCCCCTTCCGTGTTGTCGATCGCCAGTTCGATCGTGATCGCGGGGTAGCGCGCATGGAACGCCGCTAGCTGGCGGGGCAGCCAATAGCCCGCGATCGTCTGGCTTGCGACCAGCCGCAGTGTGCCGCGCTCCAGCCCGGCATATTCGGCCAGTGCAAGTTCCGCGCTCGCCGCACGGCCAAGGACGGCGCGCGCGTCGATCAGAAACATGCGGCCCGCTTCGGACAGTTCGATCCCGCGGCCGACCCGGTGGAACAGCGGCACGCCGTGCCGAGCTTCTAGCGCGGCGATGGCAGCGCTTGCGGCCGACTGCGTCACATTGAGCGCTTCGGCAGCGCGCGTCATGTGCTCGCGCTCTGCGACACCGACGAAAATCCTGAGTTGTTCGAGGGTCATGCCCGATCTCCTTGCCCCAATGATAGGGAAAGGAGATCAATCGAACCAACCAAAGATTACGGTCATTCCAATCAGATATACCGATTGGTCATTTCAGAATGTCGATAACCGCCTCACGTTCATCGACCAGTTCGGCAATCGTGCGATCGAGCATCGATCGCTGGAACGGATCGAAGGTAAGGCCTTCGATAAGCGCATACCCACCGCTCATGCAGTGCACCGGCACGCCGCACACCAGTCCTTGCGGGATACCGTAGGAGCCATCTGACACCACGCCCATCGACACCCAATTATCGCCTGCGCCGTGCACCCAGTCGCGCAGATGGTCGATCGCTGCATTTGCGGCCGACGCGGCCGAGGACGCACCCCGTGCTTCGATGATCGCGGTTCCGCGCTGCGCAACGGTGGGGATCAACGTTTCGCGGTACCAAGGCTCGTCTCCGATACGGTCGGCAAGCTTTTGGCCATCGAGTTCGGCATTCCCCCAGTCGGCAAACATCGTTGGCGAATGGTTTCCCCAGACGACGAGCTTCGTAATCGCATCGACACCGACACCCGCCTTGGCCGCAAGCTGTCCTTGCGCGCGGTTGTGATCGAGGCGGATCATCGACGTGATGTTTTCGGCAGGAAAACCCGGTGCGCTTTGCGCAAGGATCCAGGCATTTGTGTTGGCGGGATTGCCGACGACCAGGATCTTGGCGTCGCGTTTGGCCACTGCGTCCAGCGCTGCGCCCTGCGTCTTGAAGATCGCTGCGTTGGCAGCGAGCAAATCACGGCGCTCCATGCCCTTCGAGCGGGGACGAGACCCGACCAGCATGGCCGCATCGATGTCCTTGAAAGCCACCATCGGATCATCAGTAATGATCACATCTGCCAGCAGCGGGAACGCGCAATCCTCCAGTTCCATGACCACGCCGCGTACTGCGTCCATCGCCTGCGGCACGTCGAGCAGTTGAAGGATAACGGGCTGGTCCGGTCCGAACACGTCACCCTGCGCGACCCGGAAGAGCAGCGAATAGCAAATTTGTCCTGCGGCACCGCTGATCGCGATCCTGACGGGGGGCTTGGTCATTTTGGAAAGGGCTTTCGTTGGAAGATTACAGACGGTGTAAGACCGATCAACGCGCCGCCAGGGCAAGCGCCGCATCGCGCCCGGATGGCACTAGATTGGCGAGACCTTTTCCTGATCGCACGGCACCAGGAACGTAGATCAGGCTTTGCGCATCCGTACTGATCGGGATCGTCGACGCGGTGGTGTACGTCAGCGTGTCGATCCCAGCGACCTTGTTGGTTCCGGCCAGGCTGGCATAGATCCTCGTACCATCGCCCGACGGCCAAACCGCACTCGGAGCCGCTTGTAGCGGGATGGTTGTCACAGCCTCCAGGCTGTCGGTTCTATAGACCTTGATTGCAGGTTGATCGCCGCCAACGCTGACATAGGCAAAGGAATCGTCCGCGCGCTGGGCGAAGTTGACCGCGCCCGTTGCTGGACCAGTGTTTATCACTTCGCGTACCGCAAACGGCGGTTTGGCAGCAAAGACCGTGGTCGTGCCGCTCTCGCGGCGTGTTGCCCAGATTTGTTTGCCATCTGGCGAGACCGCGATTGCTCCCGCACCTGCACCGTTGCTGGCAACGTGTCCGACGACGCGCCGATGCTCGACGTCGACAACCAGGATGGACGGCCTTTCAGTAAGCGATACAAAGGCATAACGTCCGTTTGGCGACAGGATGGTCGCGCCCGCTCCGCCACTTGCTGGTACGCGGGTGATCTCCCGCGCGGTCTTAGGATCCACGACCGCGATGGCATGTTCATCGCCGAGCGAAACCCAGAGTTCGTGCCCATTGGGCGTAAACGCGACGGCGGTAGGCGACGTCTGGAACACGGTCCGGCCTCGTTCCGTGTTCGTGGCCAGATCTACGAGCGTCACACTGTGCTGCGCTAATGCCGATACCGCCAGGGTCCGCCCGTCACGCGTTGCAGCCAGGTGCTGGACTTTGGAGCTGGAAAAGCTGGGCTCAGCTATCGCGCTTTTGGCGAGGTCGATGCGTCCCAGTTCGTTGCCCGCTGCAGGATCGATGACAACGATCTTCGTCGATGTCGGGTCAGACACATAGATCCGGTCATGATGACTAAGGTCGATATCAGCCTTCGACCACGGTGCCTGAACCGCCTTGATATCGCAGGGAAAGTCGTCCGCCGCAGGTGCAGCCCAATAGGCCTGAGCGATCGCCGGGACTGGCGCTACGGAGGCCAACATCGCGGCAACCAGAACGATCGTGGCTTTCATCGTTTGATCCTTATCGCGGATCCGGCGGGTGATCGTGCCAGTCCGATGCCGCTAGATCGACCGATATGTCCCTCGCGTCCAACGCATAGTCGCGATGGTTTCAATACGAAAACGCGATCATAGATCGCCTACCGTTCTTGTTAGATGATCGGAACGACCATGCTTATGCGTTGGACCGGCGGCTGCGCCGCAATTACTTACGCTGTCACGCTCGGCATTCATCGCTCGCGTGTCATAAATGGGAACACTAAAGGCATGACGATGAAATCTCGCACGGCCTTGCTAACGGCGATAGCCGTGTCCGTATCGACGGGTGCTTTAGCGCAAACGGACGGTTTCGCGTCCGCAATGGATGCGGCGATGGCGCGGATGCACGGCGCGATGATGACCGGTTATTCGAGCGATCCCGATCGCGACTTCGCAAAGATGATGATCCCGCATCATCAGGGCGCGATCGACATGGCCGAAGTCGAACTGCGGTTCGGCAAGGATGAACGCCTGCGCCGGCTCGCCCAGGGAATCATCGTCGAACAGCGTCAAGAAATCGCGGTGATGCAGGGCATCTTATCCGAAGGCGGCGCGTTGCCGCTTCACACTGAACCGACCGCGACCGGTCACCCCCATCACGGAGACCGTCCATGAAGCGTTTTACCTTAACCGCCTGTGCTGCCCTGTCTTTTTCGGCCCCGGCATTTGCGCAGCAGGTACCGAACGCGACCCCCGACATCCCTGTTAGCGCGCACGATCGGTTCTACACTTCGGACCAGTTCTCCAACACCGTGTCGGTGATCGATCCGTCGACCAACACGCTGCTCGGCGTGATAAAGCTCGGCGACCAGACCCCCTCGAACCTCAGCCCGCTCTACAAAGGACAGCTGCTCGTGCACGGCATGGGCTTCTCGCCTGATCGCAAGACGCTGGCGGTAATCTCGATCGGCTCGAACTCGGTGACGTTCATCGACACTGCGACCAATGCCGTGAAGCACACGACCTATGTGGGCCGATCGCCGCACGAAGCGTTCTTCCGCCCCGACGGTCGCGAAGTCTGGGTCGCGGTGCGCGGCGAGGATTATATCCAGGTGCTCGACGGCAAGACCTTCGCGCCGACCACGCGCATCCCCGTCCCCAACGGCCCCGGCATGACGATCTTCTCGCCGAACGGAAAATACGGTTACGTCTGTTCGAGCTTCACACCCGAGACCGTGGTGATCGACACCGCCTCGAAGAAGATCGTCGGTCGCGTCAAGCAGGCGAGCCCGTTCTGCCCTGACATCGCCGCGACGCCCGATGGCACGCAGGTCTGGCTGACGCTGAAGGACGTCGGCAAGGTCATGGTGTTTGACGCCAAGCCGCCCTTCGCAGTGCTGAAGACGTTCGATACCGGCGCGATCACCAACCACGTCAATATCGCCCGCAATAAGAACGGCCAGTTCGCCTATGTAACGGTCGGCACCGAGAACGTCGTCAAGGTATTCCGCACTACCGACTTCGTGCAGGTCGCGAGCATTCCGGTCGGCGCGCTTCCTCATGGCCTTTGGCCGTCGGGCGACGGCACGCGGATGTATGTCGGGCTGGAGAACGCCGATTCGGTCGCGGCGATCGATACCGCCAGCAACACCGTCATCGAGACAATTCCGATCGGTCAGGGGCCGCAAGGCGTGGCATATGTTTCCGGCGCGGTGCCGGTAGGCGATGGCCGTGCAAACCTGGTGCCGCTCGCGCAGGCCGGCATGAAGATCCAGCTGACTCTATCCGGGACTGGGCGCAGCCAGGTCACGCTGTTCGATCAAGGCCAGGTCCAGATTTTGCAGGCGGCGGTTGCGGGCCTCAGCCCAAAGATGCCCTATGTCCTTGGACTATCCTCCCACGCTGATGGCAGCGGCGTGATCCAGCCTCTGGCGAAGTTCATGACCAATCCGGCGGGCGGCGCGATAGTAAACACGCTCGGACCGCTCCGCCAGATCGTCAGCGACGCGAAAGGCGACATGCGCCGTTACCTCGTCATTGCTCCGGGCGACCCGATGATGCCGGGCGCTGTCGTTCAGGTGCAAAAATGAGGATTCCGGTGAAACCTGCGATCTCTTGTGCGTATCCGGTATCTTGGTCATGACGCTGGTATAGGCTGCCGCAGCGTTTTGAGACTGTCGGAAAACACATGATAGGCGACGCAGAGCACCGCAAATTCTGGAGAATTGCGGCGTGGGCGGTGGCGCACGTGCTCTAGGTTCGCACTGTTGTGCGAGATACCCTGTCGGATTGAGAAAGTGCGCGACAACGTTGGAGGCGGGGTTTTTCGTCAGGGGAGTCGCGGCTGCTATTTTGGCGTGAGATCGAAGCCCCGCGGAGTCGCTACCGCGCAGGCTGGCTCGATGCCGAGCAAATATTGGAAGCCCCGCGAATGGCCGATTCGATCCGAAACCCGACATTCCCGGCGGATTGCCCGAACGACTGCTTCGTCCCATTTAACGCCCTTCGAGGCAACCTCGCTCGTTCCCACTTTAAAAATCGATGAGAAGGCCTTCGCATTGGTTACGCAGGTCTGCCTCGCACCATGAGGACGCCTTCGAAGAGCTTGGCGACACGCTCGTTTGTCGGAACGGCCAAGGCAGCGCTGATCGCGGCCTGGTTCAATCCACGCCGACCCTTTGCAGTTGCTCCGTCGGTTGCGACGGATCCCGACGTCGGCACCGCGCTTGGCGCCGACGAGGCGGGAATGATGTCATCGGGGGCCTGAGTGGCCTCGATCACGCGAAGACTGTTGGCAGCGATGGCTGGGTCCACGCGGATCTGGGGCATCTCCGGGGCCGGTATCTTAGTCCGCGCCGAGAGCTTTTTCTCGGCATAGTAACGGACCTTCTTTCCATAGGTCGCGTACATGCCTCGCCGGAAAACGATCAGATCGTCCTCCGGCAGCAACTCGACTTCCTGAGGGAGCATCAGCGGCCGGCGCTGATCGGAGTCCGAGGTGGAGCCGCCGCCTCCACCCCACGTTCCCATCGAGCGCGTGCGCGCCTTGAACGTGTAACTGCCGAGCTGGTCCGAAATCTTCTTCGCCTCGGCCAAACCGGCCGGACGAAGAACAAGCCGCACCGCGCAGTTTCGCTCGATGTCGGCCGCCACCTTGTCCCCATAGACGCCCTGGATCTGTTCGAGCGACTGGAAAGCCGGCAGCATCCGCAACCCGTAGCCGGCGACATAGCTGAAGGCGTTCGCGAGCACGGTGCATTTGCCGAGGCTCGCGAACTCGTCCAGGGCGAGCAGCACCTTGATCTGATGCTTGTCGCCCTTCGGCAGCTCGCGGACGTTGCGGTCGATGAGTTGCTGGAAGAGCAGGCCGTAGATCGGCGCAACCCGCTCCAGGTCATCCGGCGACACGCCGAGATAGAGCGAGATCCGCTTGTCCCGAAAATCACTGAGATCGAAATCGCTTTCTGAGGTCGCCGCATCGACATATGGGTTCAGCCAGCCGTTGATCTTGGACGTAACCGACTGGCGCAATCCGGAGAACGTGTTCGCCGACGAGCCGGTATAATCCTTGATCGCCGAGACGCACCCTTCCGACAGGGGCTTTCCCGCCCTCTTACGATCGGCGATGATCTTTGGGAAACGCCGCTGGGCATCACTGGCCGCGAACTGGCGGTACACCTCGCCGAGCGTGAAGGGGAGGGCGTCCTCCCCATCGTCGACAGTCGCGGCGATATAGGCGGTGATGCCGAGGAACGCGGTTCGCGCGCCTTCGGCCCAGAACTTCTCGCCCGTGAGCGGATCGGGATAGAGCATCGCCGCGATCTTCTGGAGCTCATTGATGACCTCCACCGGGTCATGCCGGTTGATGTAGCTCAGCGGGTTCCACCTCACGGTGCGGCCGGTGGGATCGAGCGGGTTGAAGAGCAGCACCTGCTGCCCGAGCACCTTCAGTCGATACCCCGCCGTGTTGTCGTAATTTTCCTGCTTGATGTCGAGCACCACTAGAGAATCGAGCCAGTCGAGCAGGTTCGGGATGATGACGCCCACCCCCTTGCCGGCGCGCGTCGGGGCTTCGAGCATCACATGCTCGGGCCCGCCGAAGCGCATCACCTTGCCGCCGAACTTGCCCAGCACGATGCCGGCCGAGGCGAGCATCTTGCCGTTGCGGACCTCGCCGACCCGCGCGAAGCGCGCCTCGCCGTGGAGCTTTTGCCGCGTGAACAGCGTCGAGACGATGATGACGACCGTCAGGACAACGCCGATCCCGAAGCCAATCAGGAACGGCTGATAGACGATCGGATAGCCCTTCAGCGCCCAAAGCGCGGCCGGCACCTTGCGCCATGGGGTATGGGCGTTGAGGAGGTGGGCACGCCACAGGACGGCGAGGGCGCCGATCGTGGCGCTTAGCGCCAGGCCGATGATGCCGAGGAACGCGATCGCGCCCGGCTGCGACCCTTCGTCGCTTCGCACCCATTTTCCGTTCATGCCGGCACCCCCTTCAGTCGGTCGGCTTGCTCGCCGGATCGAACCATACTTCGGTCATGCGATAGCGCGCCGGCTGGCCCTCGCCGGGAGGCAGGCGGTGCATCTGCACGACGATATCGACCAGCGAGCGCAGCAGCGCCCGGATGTCGTGGCGGTCGAGATCGTTGCCGCCTTCCGATTCCTTCACCAGCAGCGTCAGCTGCTCGAGCGCGCCCTCGGCCGTATTGGCGTGGACCGTGGTGATCGAACCGGGATGCCCGCTATTGACGTTGCGAAGATAGAAGAAGGCGGTGCCGTCCCGCAGTTCCTGCAGAAGGATGCGATCGGGCCGCATCCGCAGCGCTGATTCCAGCAACTCCTTGGCGCCCGCCTTCTGGAGGCTCTTCCCATCCTTGGCGTACATCATGTGGACGTGGTTGCGCTGGGGTACAACGAGCTCGCGCGTGTCCTCGATCGTCAGGATCCGCTCATAGTCCGGGATTAGCTTGATGAGACCCTTCGAGAAGCTCGTTTTACCGGAGCCCGTCGCGCCGGAAATGAGGATGTTCTTGCGGGCTTCGACCGCCAGCTTGAAGAAGGCGCGCCAGTCGCCCGCCTCGCGCAGTCGCAGCAGATCGGGGTCGACCTCCTCGTACAGGCCGTGCGCGCGGACCTCGCTGAACAGGCCGGCACGCGCGAAATCGTCGATGTTCATCGTCACGCCCGACGCTTTGCGGATCGTGATCGAGATGAAGCCTTGCTCGACCGCCGGGGGAACGACGACCTGTGCGCGCTCGCCGCCCGGCAGGACCGAGGAGCATATCGGATATTCGGAGTTGATGTCCTGCTTGGTCAGCCCCGCGATCAGCTTCGCCAGCGTCATGAGCGCCGCATTGTCCAATGCGGGCTCCTCGTGCCACTCCCAGCCGTTCCGTGTTTCGAGCCCAATCATCCCCGGCTCATTGATGACCAGTTCGGTCACATCGTCGCGCAGAAGGTGCCGTCGGATCGGTTCGGCATTATGCTCGTAGATCAGCGAGGTCGGACTGGATGCCACGGCCTTAACGCCTCAATCCCACGTCATAAACCGAGCGGAAATCGAAGTCCTTGGCGACGAAGATCGCCGCGGTGTCGCCCTGGTTCTTCTTTAGGATCGGTTTGATGTTCATGGTCTGCTGAAGGACGGTCTGCCCGGTTTGCCCGGGAACTTGCGTGGTGTTGCTCCCCTCATTGGCAACCGCTCGACCAGCAATTTGCGAGGCATCCTCCAGCACGGAAATGACGAGCCCGACGCCGAAACGTGCCCAGAACTGGGTATCGACGCCGCCTGGCAACCCGGCCCGGCCAAGGCTATCCGCTGCCGGCGACCCGAGGTCAATGGCGACGCCACGCGGCGTCAGGGCGCGCGTCCACAGTACGAACAGGCGCGCTTGCCCCTGCGTGATGCCACCGGAATACTGTCCCAGCACCTTGGTCCCCTTGTCGAGCAGGACGATGCGGCCGTTCTCGGAATAGACGTCGTGATTGATGACGCAGGACACGAAGCCGGCCTGCGTCGAGTTGATCGCCGTTTGGAGCGTGCAGGGGATGACCGTGCCGGCACTCAGCAAAAGGTTGCGGTCCGCGACCATCGTTGCCCGGACCGTCTGGATCGCGGCATGGCCGAGCTGATCGCTGAAGTCGGTCGAGCCCTTGCCCGCCTCGGCTGGACTGTCTTCACCCCGCGCTCCGAAGCCACTGGCACCGAGGCCCCGTCGCGCGACGGTGGATTGTCCGCCGCCGCGCGTCCGGTCATCGAGGTCTGTCCCCTGTTGTGCGTCCGCACCGGGCGCGGAGGCGGGAAGGGCGGCCGAGGCCAGCCCGGTGTTGCCAAAGGCCATGATCGGCGACCGCCGCGCCGCATCGGCCATGGCGCGTGCCTGCTCGGCACGTCGCTGCTCGGGAGATTGCTGTCCGTTCGCCGTTGGGGAGGTTGTCCGGCTCGTTGCCGGCACCGGATTTCCGTTGGCATCGGCGACCTGCGGCCCCGGGGCTGCGGCGATCGGCCGCCCGAAGATGTCGGTTTGCGCCGCGCCGGGCTGGCCGAGCTGACCCGCGAGCGCCGCGCGCTGCGCATTCGGCGATCCCATCACGTCGTCCACGGCACGGTCACTGGCTTTCGCGGGCTGCGCGGCAGCCGCGGCGCTGGCCGATTGGTGGAACGCGCCATAGCCTATTACGATGCCGCCTATGGCGCCGAGCAGGCCGATGCCTGCACCGATAAACGCTAGGTTGCCCCATCCGCCGCTACGCGCGACCGGGCTATCGACCTCGCCTGGCGCAACGGTGTCGGCAGCGACATCGCCCCCGCGGTCAATCACGGTCCCGACCATGTTACTGCCCCTTCACTTTGCGTTCGACGACATTGGAGACGGTGCCCGTTCGATCGCCGCGATCGTTGCGCAGCGGCGCCTCGTTGTAGATGCACAGCACCGTCGCCCCGCGCCGGAGGCGCAGCTGCCGGTAGACCGCATGGATCACGACGAAATCCTCGCGGACATCGTAGGGGACGATCGTCTCGGTCCCGTCGACATCGACCGCGAAGATCGAGGGAATGTCGGCGTGGCCGGGATAGCGCAGCACGGTGAACTCGCCGTTGTCCGAGATTTCGGTGGGTTGCAGCGCGCTGTCACCCTGCACGGTGTAATTCATATTCCGGGTGCCCTCGATCACGGCATGGTCGAGCGCGGCGGTGGTGATGGTCGTCTCGATCGCCTTGGCAGCCTGGCCCTGGGCAAGCTGCACCTGTAACGCCGCCATCGCCCGTTCCTCGCGCGGATAGCGGAACCGCACGCCGTACATCGTGGCGCCCGTTCCCAGCGCGAGATTGAAATGATAGGTGCGCGGCACGCCGCCCGCGTTGGTGACGACGATCAGGTTGGTGCCGCCAGCCCTCTCGCGGGGTTTGAGAAAGACGATATTGCCTACGGGTGCGATCTGCCAGGAAACCGTATCGCCCAAGGCGGCCTGCGTGACCGTTTCGCCGGGCCCGAACTGGATCTCGATCGCGTGTCGGAAACTGCCGACGATTGTCACCACCTGATCCGGATCGTAGTTGACGTTGCGAACGCGGGCGTCCTTGGCCCCGGGCACGGGGGTCTCCGACGCGAACGCAGGCTGTGGCGCGAGCGTGACTGCCGCGGCACCCAGAAGCGAGAACGCGACGAGGCGGTGCCACACCGCCCCGACCCCGCGCCAGAAGCGGTTCCTGGCGCCATCCTCCGTCAGCACCAACGCCGTCGTCGGCGGTAACAGGCGAAGACTCAACTTCTGTCGCAGCGCTGGCAGGTAGGGGACAGTGACACTATCGCCATTGTCCGACGTATTTGGCTGATCGCTCATGTCATGCCTCCGGGTCAGAACGATAATTCACGACCTGGAAGCCGAGTGGATTGATATTCCGATCCTTCTCATGCTCCGGCGCTGCCGTGTATCTGAAGGTCAGTATCGCGTTCCAATTCTGCGCGATCGGCGTATTCTGCCCGAAGGTGATGATCTTCGCGAAGCGGACCTGCGCCACGGTAGGACTGAGGAAACTGATCGTCCGGATCGAGATCGAGACGAAGCCCTTGTCGCCGTAAATGTTGGAAGGCGCGTTCTTGTTGTTGGCCTGAACGCTGTTCAGGTAACGAGCGCTCTCGGCGGAATCGCTGGTGAGCATGACCGTATAGGCGTTCTCGCGCGCAGCATCGTTTAGCCAGCCTTCGCGCAACCGCACATATTGCGAGATGAAGTAGCGGTTGACCGCATCCTCATAGGTGCGCGGCTGCGGCCCCTTGAGCGCGGTCACGACCTGCGTCTCGCCCGAGCTCTTGTCGACCCTGATGACATAGGGCTCGACGGTCTTCAGCGGGCTCAGCATCGCGACTGCCGCAACCGACGCCACAGCGAGCGTGCACGCAGCCGCGGCAACGCCCCAGGCGAGCCGCTTGGACTGGATCGCCGCACGCATACGGTCATATTCCCACGTCCTCGATGTCTGGTAGTATTTCTCTTTATCTTCGGCCTTCACCGTGCCCATGGCGTCGATCCCTTCAGCAGGAGGAGTAGGTCGGCGCGACGTCCTGCGCGGACGTGCGTGGCGCCGATCGCGGGATATTCATGGCTCCGGGTCCGATAGGGGCAGGCGCGCCTCCGGCGCCCAGCGTCGGGGCCGGAGCGGGGCGTGGCACCGGGGCTGGCTCGCGTGATGGCGGAGCCACCATCGACTGCCCTGCGCCCTGCTGCGACGCCGGCAGTGGCACAGGTAAGCTCGGCAGGATCGACCCGTAGAGATTGGCGGGACGCCGGTGCTTGCCGTCGCACACCGAGACGGGTTTGATACGAGTCCCGGTGCAGCCGCCAAGCGCAACCGCGCCTATCGCCACGATGGTCAGCCTTTTCATACGGTCTCCGTTCGTAAGGTCCCGCGCTTGGCGGTTTCGTGATGCTTGGTTCCGGACCAGCCAGCCGACTTATGTTGACCGGGAAGCCGAGCCGCCCGTGCCGCCTCCTCCTGGCGGGAGACGGTTCGCCTGCGTCGCGCGCCGGAACATGAGCCGGTTGGTCAACATGTTCGCCCCGGTCTGCAGAAAGCCATGGCCGCCAGAGGACGCACCCCCCGAGATACCCGCGGCGATGGCTGGCGACTGAAAGAAGAAGATCGTGCCGACGATGTAGATCGCCGCGCAGGCGATCGTCGCGACGAGCATCACGGCAGCTTTCAGAACGATGTAGCCGTTCTGCGCCATGACGAAGGAAGAGCCGTCTTCGGGGATCGATCCCATGATGCCGTCCATGGCGGCTTCCTGGAGACCGGTGATGAACTTGGTCATGATCGCCATGACGACCATCAGCAGGATGAAATTGACGGTCTGCTTCAGCCACCCGTCGAATAGCCAGCGGGAGGAGTTGAAAAGCAGACTCGCCAGCGCGAGCGGCGCGAGCGCGACGCAGATCGCAACCGACAGCTTGGCAAAAATGACGATGCAAAAGCCGATCGACGCCGACATAAACGCGAAGATGTAGAGGACGGCGATGCACAGATAGGTGATCAGCGTGGCGCTGAGCTGGATCACTGGCGTGCGAAAGTCAGTGATACCCTTCTGCTCTTGCGACTGGACTTTCAGGTTCGCATTGACCAACTTTTCCGAGAGCTTGCCGGTATCGGCGACATAGGTATCGAAGGTGGTGCCCGGGTTGGTGACAGGCGTGCCCGATCCAGCCGCGATGATTTCGCTTGGCAAGTTGGTGACCACGTTCACCACAAACGCCGAATAGCCAACCGCACTGGCAGCCGCGAGGGCGAACCCGACCTTGCCGGCTTGGAATACCAGCTCGCGCAAGGGGGCCTGGATAGCCCCTCGTAGCACGGCAAAGCCGAGCAGCAGGAAGTAGATGATCGCCGCCAGGGCCAAAGGCGCTGCAACGAAACTGACGAGCCCCGCCCCGAAGCTCGCAACCGAGGTCGCTATGGCGGTCTCCACATACGAATACATCGTCGTGAACAGCGTCATGATGTTGGGTGGGCCGGCAGCCATTGGGTGAGGTTCCGATCTTCGGCGAGCAAAGCGCAGCGATTAAATCTACTTCTTGCGGATCGTGTTCTGTTTGAAGAAGTCCGCCTCTTCGTTGCCGGCCTTGGTCTGGGCGACCGAGATGGTCGCGTCGCCGGTCGTCGCGCACATCTTGGCCTTCTGATCCGCAGGGAGATGGCTGTACTCCCCCGCATCGCACTTCGCCTGCCACTGCGCGAGGAGTTGCGGGCTGGCGACCAGCTCCTTGGCGGTAGGCACCACGACGTTCTGCTGGCATCCGCAGACGACGAGTAACGAGCAGAGCGATAGGATCTTGCGCATGATCACTTCCTGATCGTGTTGGCACTGAAGAATGCTGCTTCATCGCGACCGGCCGCCACTTGCGCTGCGCTGATCTGCATGTTCGCCTGACCGGCCTGCGCCATCTGGATCGCTTGCATCTTGAGCATATCGTTTTGAAGCTGTGCCTGTTCGACCGAGATCCGGGCTTGCAGGTCCATCACGTCCTTGGGATCTTTGGCATACGACAGTTGCTCGCGGAGCTGGTCGAGGCCTTGCATCCGGGTCTGGGCGATGCTGAGCGTATTCTCGCCCAGCGCGGCCGTGGCGGCCGATGAGCTGGTCGCATCCTTGAGCGCCTGGTTGTAGGCTAGGTCTGCGTCGGAGGACGACGTTGCCGGCAGCGCGTAACGAGACTGGATGCTCGATGCGAGCGAACCGAGCGAACCAATCTTCGACAGGTCGCCACTGAGCAACGTCGAGGCGTCGATCGTCGTGTTGGGCAGGATGTTGCGCACCTGCGCGTTGAGCAATTGCGGGGCGAGCGCGTTGACGTTGGTCAGCTTCTGAAGCGAGCTGAGCGTTGTCGTCGCCGTCTGGATCTGCTGCTCGCCCTGCTGGATCATTTTGATCGTGTTCTGGACCTGGGCGAGCGCTTGCACATAGGTAGAGGTGTCGAACACAGGGATGCCCTGTGCAGCGGCCGGCGACGTAAACGCGACGATCGCGACCGGCGCGGCTGCAACCATGATGATGCGCTTGAGCGACATGTCAGCTTCTCCTTTGGTTGGCATAGAAATGCGGCAGCCACGCCGCAGGATCGTTGCCCGCCAGGGCAATGGCCTCCTCCATGGCGACGAGGGTTTCCTCGCGGCCAGAAAGCACTTTCAGCTCATCGGGCATCCCGCCGAGATCGAGCTTTGCGACGATCGAGGTATGCCCTTGCTTGACCAGAAAGGTCCGGCTCTCCGGCGTCAGGTCTTCACGGATCAGCCGATACTCCGCATCCGTCAGGCCGAGCCCGTCGCAATAATCCGATCGCTTGGCGTCCGAGTTTGGAAGCAAAATCTTGGTCGCGGTCTGCTCGATGATCGAGTGCGCAATCGGTGAGCGCAGCGCATCAGCCGGCGACTGCGTGCCGAACACCATGAATGCGTTGCGCTTACGGAAGGTCTTGAGACCGTCCTGCGCAAACGCCCGAAAGGCTTCGTCCTGAAGCGCCTTCCAGAACTCGTCGACGTCGACCACGACACGCTGCCCGTCCAGCAGCTCGTCGACGCGGTGGAAGAGGTACAACATCGTGGGAGTGCGGATCTCAGGGTTCTCCAGGAAGTCCGTCATGTCGAAGCCGATGAACCGCGCCGACATCGACACTTCGTCCTGCGGACCGTCAAAGGCCCAGCCGAGCGGGCCGCCCAGACACCAGCGCTCCAGCCGGGCGCCGATACCCTCGGCATCGGCGTAACCCAGCATCTCGCGCAACGCGCTGAACGAGCGCGACGGCGCCGGGAGGCGCATTACCGCCTCGATACCCTCGTCGATCAGTCGTTCTTCCGCGACGCTCAGCGGCCGGTTTTCCCGGCGTACCAGCACACGAATGAACTGCCGCAGAAACGCAATGTCGTGTGGAGATGGGGTAAGACCCTTCAACGGCGCGAAGCCGGTGGGCTCGCCGTCGCGCAGCGCCAAATAGGTGCCGCCACAAGCGCGCACGAAGATTTCGGCGCCGCGGTCCTTGTCGAAGAACACCTGTTTCGCGCCGGTCTTTTCGAGCTGCGCTTGCAGGAAGTTCTGTAGGACTGTCTTGCCGCCACCGGTCGGCCCGATTATCAGGGTGTGGCCGATGTCGGCGCGGTGGAAATTGAACCAGAAAGACGAGCCCGCGCGGGTCTTGAGCAGCGTTACCGCCTCGCCCCAGTGGTTTCCAGACTTGCGGCCTGCCGGGAAGGTGTAGAACGGGCTCAAGCCTGCGAAATTGCGCGTGTTAATGACCGCGGGGCGCGCGCGCATCCGAAAATTGCCGGGAAGCTGCGCCCAGAAGGCAGCCTCCAGCGCGACGTCCTCGCGCGCCATCACCATGCCTGTATCGGCCGCTGCGGATCGTGCGATCGACAAGCGTTCCAGCAGCCGCTTCGGGTTCTCGTCGATTACCGCGATCGAGAGGTGATGCTCGCCCATGGCGAAGCGGTTCGCCATGAGATCGTCGACGCCGTCGAGCAGTTCCTCCGCCTGGCTGACGCCGGCATCGTCCGAGGAGACCATTTGCTTGTATTTTTTGGTGAACCGCTCGCTCGCGACCGACTTCACCAACGGCGCGAAACTCTGGGTCAGCACGAACGGGAAGTCGAGCGTGAGCAGGCTGTTGAACTGACCGGTCCGCGTGCTGGCGACATACTCGCGCACGCCGAACATTCCGAGGAAATGCGACTTGTGCGAAAGCCGGATCTCGGCCGCCTCGCGACCGAACACCACGCGTGAGGCATACAGGGCTTGGCCCAGCCTGCCGTCGAGCAGCGGCACGCGGATGCGGTCGCCGGTCAGGATGAAGTGAAGCACCTCCATCGGTCGTGAAAATAGAATACCGTTGTGCTCATACATCGAGAGCGGCTCCGGAACGACATCAGCAAGCAGCGTTTCGAAGTCGCGGCACTTGTCCGCCATGATCGTGAGCGCGCGATCGTCGATCTCGGCGTTCGCTTTTCGCCTGGAGAAAAGCCGCGTCACTTGCTCGCCGGCCATGCTCGACGGCCGGACGATGATCGTGACGTAGAACTCGTTGTGGTAGAGGACCTTCTCCTTCAGCGTGTCGGCGTATTTCTCCTGCAAGGTTCGCGCGAAGTCGGAGTGGAAGTCGCCGCCGAGAACGGGGTCTGTGGCTGTCCGCACGAGATGGGTCCACAGCGCAACGCGATCGTCCCCGATCGAACGCCACGCGATGTTGAGCTTGTTATGCCAGGTGTTGAGGTCGCCGATGTCGCTGGTCTCGAACGGCCGCCCATCGACGCGGTACATGCGCATGAGCGAGCCGTCTTCGAGAGCAACCAGCGTGTCATCGACGTGCCGCGTGTAGGGAATGAACTTGATGTCATCCGTCTCGCGGACAGCGATCTTCTTATGCTTGAGCCTGGAATCAGTCATTGCCGAAATGCTTCCGCTTCACGCCTTTGGCGAGGCGAACGGGAGAGTAGCTCCCGCCCCCCCAGAACTTGCGGTTCTTGGATAGAAAGCCGGTCTGGAACCACAGGCCCCACAGCCGGAACGCATTGAAATCGTAGTGACAGATCATGCGCGCCGGGAAGTAGAGCGCGCCGAACAAGGCCAGGGGGTAGAACGGATTGTGGAAAATCCCCCAGATCACCATGCAGACCATGATGATCGGCAGGATCGCCTCGAGCGGCAATCCCATGAACACCGACGGTCTGGTCAGCGCGAGGAACACCTTATCCTCGGCGAGCTTGTCTTCCATGTTACGCCGATCCGCCCATCCAGCCGACGATTGTCGCTGCCGAGAAGATGATGCCGATGCCGATCAGCACCGTTACCGCTTTTCCCCAATCCATCCGACCGGTCAGCTTGGCATAGCCGACCGCCATGACGGCTATGACGCCGACAACGGACGCGACGGTGGTCATCCAGGTCCTGATCGTGCCGAGCCCGGTCTCGATCGACGTGCCGCTGCTCTGTGCAAGGACGGGCTGCGCGATCGAAATGAGGGCGAGCGCACCGGCAAAGCCGATGATCTGCCGGGCGCGGGCGTCGGACATCATCCGGCCCATGGATTGAGTGAACTTCATACGGGTCTCCATGGCTTGAGGTTACCTCTCGAGATCGTGGGTGGGGCGGATCGGCTCGACCAGCCGAACAGGCGTCGGCTCGCGGACCGAAACATCCAGGCCGCGCCGCAGCACGTCCGAGATCATGTGGCGGCTCTCCAAGCTCGCGGACGTCATCCGTTCCGCGTCGCCATCGAACGCCGCACCAAGGTGCTGATCCATCGCCGCCTGCGCCTGCAGCGCGTTGGCGAGGCGCGGTTCGGCGGCGATCCGTTCCGCCCCGCCATGCAGGAACAGTTCGGCCAGCTCGTCATTTTCGTGACGTCGCTCAGGCGCGGCCTGATGAAGGCGCTCCTCCCGAACGATATGGGGTTCCTGTTCGGGCTGTCGCTCGGGCGCAGCCGTCGCTTCGCCGGCCAGGCGGTCTTCGGGCGTGGCGGCGAGCGCGCCGCCGAGCGGCACGTTCGCACCGGCTTCGAGGGCGACTTCGTGCCGGTTGAGCCCGGAGCGGACGATGTAGACCGCATCGGCGACCTCGCTGTCCCACGCGCCGTCGCGCGCCATCTGGCGCAGACCGTCGGGTTCATAACCGGACCTTGAGAAGGCGCTGACCAGCGTCGGGCTTTCCAAGGCCCGCTCCAGCGCCCCGTTCAGCGCATCCCTGTTCAGATCGATACGTTCGGCCTGAACCTCCCTCCGCAAGGGGTCCATGTCCTCGCTGACGGCCGCGTAGAGCGCCTTGCGATCCTGCGTGTGGACGCTCACCGTCAACAGGAGGCGCTTGTCTGCGTCGGACAATTCGGTGCTGCTTCCGCTTGGCAACGGCTGAGGCGCGCCGTTCTTCTCCGCGTCGGCCGACGGCGCGAGGACTGTCGCCTCCGTCGCCCCGACAGCCGCCGTCGGAGCGACGGGTTCGACAGTCGGCGCCGGCTTCTCCGCCACCTTACGGTCGCGTTGTGCAGCATCGGCGCGATGCAGCTCTTCCATTCGCGCCTGTTCGTCGAAGCTCGGCTCATAGCCGCGCACCATCAGTCCTTCGCGCGACGCCGCCGTCCACACGGCCTGACGAAACTCAGGCGAACCTTCGACGTCGATCCCCGCCCAGCCATTGTGCTTGGCGATCGTGACCAGGGCCGAGACGGTCTCGGGATCCTCGTTTCGAGCAATGATGCGATCGCCGGCAATCTCGATCGACGGGTTCTCACGATCTGTCGGCAGGAACATGCCGACGCGGCGCTCGCTGCCGTCGGACGGCTCGATGATCCGGACCTGATAACGTGTCGCCAGCTCGGGCGGGATCTGGAACGCAGCCTGTTCGGCTTGCGTCTGCGCGTCGAGGCCGCCCCGCGCAACGCTGTTATCCGCGCTCATTTGAAGACCTGAACCGCGCTGGGATCGATCTGCCCCACCACCCAGCTAGCTTCGGCGATCCCTTGCTTTGCCGAGGCGGGCGTGGCGGTCGGCGCCGACGCCGAGCTCGGGATGGGCGGGGGTGTCTGGATCGTCCCCATGCCGCTCGCGGCCGACCAGACGCGACCGACATAGCCATTGTGGAAACCGCGCGTCAGCGTGCCGGTGTTGTAGAGCGAATAGGTCGCGGAGATCGCGTCCAGCCCCGTATAATGCTGGATCGCGAGGCCATATCCCGCCCGAAGGATCGAGGATGCCAGCCGCAGGTTCGTACAGGGGTCGAAGGCCTGTTCGACGGTAACGCCCAACCGCGCTAAATTGGCGGAGTTCACCTGCGCCAGCCCAACATCGACCGTATAGCCGGCCGCCATGTACCGGCGCACCAGTGCGGCACCGTCGGCGATCGACGCGGCGCGGACACGCGGCCCCTTGTTGATATTGATCGCCAGATCGTCGCCGGCGCTTTCGGTCACGACGAGGGGAACAACCGCCTCGGTCGCGATCTCAGGCGCGCATTGCTGCGCAAGCATCGTGATCGCGGCTACGGCGTGGATCATTGCTGCGTCACCGTCTGGTAGCGGGTGTCGAGCGCGTACCGCGACGTTCCGCCATCGGCCTGCGTCACGGTCAGGTCGTAGCCGTGCTTGGCCTTTTTCATTTTGACGCCGACCCCCGTGCAGGTCGGGAACGAGCCGCCGATAGCGAGGGCGTTCCAGAGTTTCGTGATCGGCGGGACGCACTCGACATATTTCGTCGGCGAACCGGGTGTCGCGAGGCAGAGGACCACCTGACACCCCCAGTCCGACGCGTAGGCGGGTTGTGGGGCCGCGACCGCCACGACGCCGGCCACGCAAAGCGCGATGGCGCCAGTAGTGCCGCCCAGCTTGGTCGTCAGGTATCGGATCATGAGCCACCTCCATGAACTGCGCGCCACTCTTCGGTTGCGAACACGTCCCACTGCGCCGGTGCATTGGCGGCGAGGGCGAGGGCCGAGGCCGGCGCGGTCGGTGCGGGGGCCGCCTCAACTCCGGCGGGCGTCGGCGCGGACGGCGCGTCGCCTTGTGCGACGGTGATGATCCAGTCCTCGTCGCCTTCGATCGGTCGGGTCCGGTCGATGATCTGTCCGGGTCGCGCGAACGCCACATGCCAGTGGTTCGCGTGACCGCGATCCCCCGGCCCGAGCAGCTCGATGATACGGATACCGCTCTGTGCCATGAGGGCCCGGATCTGCTCGCGGTCGATCGCGTGGACGCCGCCTGCGGGAACGAAATCAACCGCCTGGCCGAACTTGTGCCAGCTATACCGCGCGCCGAAGCTGGCGTTCATTGGGCGGATCGTATCGGTGATCCGCGAGCCAAAGGCGCGACGAACGAGGGCTGCGACGTTCGACGCCGAGGGCGCGCCCACGAAGCCGATAGAAGACTGGTCGTCGTCGATATGAGAGAGCGCGCAGGCATCAAAAACCGTTGCCGGCGTGATACCGTAAGTCGCGAAATCACGGCCGCGGATCGCCAGCGGCCCCGCCTCGAAGTCCGCGCCCAACGCGATTAGATCACGCACCGTCGCCTCGGCGTCAGCTGCGTTGACCGGCTGCCGAGCGAGGACCGCACCCGAACGAACGGAGACTGCGAGCGACGCGGGAGATGGCGTCCCGGCCCCGGCTAGCCCGGCAGCGCAGAGTTGAATTGCCTTCGCTACGATACTCGCCGGAAGCACATCAATGCACCATTGCTGAATTGAACCAAAGCAGATGTCAGCGACTAAAGGACATCGACATCAAAAGGTTAAACCTGAAGCAGAAGGCAAACAACAACACATCTGGAGCGATTCAGTCGCGACTTTGGAGTGATACGGCGTAATCTATTGCGACGAAAGGCACGGTATTGCAGCATAACCGTATGAGATGTGTTTCAAGCGGCTTTAGGCAATTATCAGCTAGGCAAGATCTTAGCTGAGTCAGTTGTCGAGTGGTTTCGAGGTTACTGGAACGACGGTGGATAAACGGGCCATGCGCTCTTGAAGCTGCAAGCTATATCGGGCGGATTGGCGCTCTTGATCGCCATCGGCTTCTGGTATCGGCCGTTCGACGACAAGCGGGCTGGGAGGCGAGGTGAGGTTTCGGCCTGCAGCGTCGCCGCGACGCATGACTTCTGCGATGCCGTTGCCGGCCTATCGACGGCGCTCCGCAATCCCTTCTTGCGGGTGGACCGAACCAGCATCCTGCCGCCCCGCGACACGCCAGGGGCCGTCGATCCCGCTATCACTCCGGCGAACATTGGCACGACGATCTGCCGACCCGGCTATGCCCGATCGGTCCGCCCCGCCTTCGCAGTTACCGCGCCCGTCAAACGGCGCTTGATGGACGCGCAGCATCCAGGCGAGTCCTTCGCCGATTACGAACTCGACCATCTGATCCCGATCTCGCTTGGCGGCGCGGCGCTCGACCTGCGTGATCTGTGGCTCCAGCCCCGGCGCGGCCAGGCGAACGCGGCCGACAAGAATGCCTTGGCCTATGTCTTGTGGCGATTGGTTTGCGAGCGCCGCGTGCCACTTCGGACGGCGCAGCAGGCCATCCGGCGCGACTGGACGAAGGCCTACGACACATACGCGACGCCCGAGAATTTGGCGCGCTACCACTTTGCGCACCGCCAAGAGGAGCGCGACTAGGCTCGCACAGGCCCCCCGGATCCGATCCCAACATCAACGAAGGAGGAAATCATGCCACAGAATATAGCCGAGTTCCGGATCATCGGTCGCATCGGCAAAATCACGGCGCGCGAGAAGGTCACCTATGTGAGCGTCGCCGCCAATTATAACCGGCGCGATGGCGACGACTGGAAGACCGACACGCTGTGGAACAGCGTCGTGTGCTTCTCCAATGTAGGACCCCAAGTCGAAGCAGCCGGGAAGGGCGATCTGGTGCATGTCACCGGCCGGGTCCGCGAAAGCAACCACGGCGAAGGCAACGAGGTTTCCTACCGCACCGAGCTGATCGCCGACACCTTCTCGATCCTGACCAAGGCCGAAGCCGAGCATAGCTGATTGGGGGTCGGAAGCGGGTTGGCGGCACGGCTCCACCTCCGCCGCGTTGCGGTCGAGCCAGCGCGGCCGTTCCCACCCGGTCGGGTGACGATCCTCGCTTCGTTGCCACCCCGGACGAAAGAGATCGTCGCGCCGCGCGCCGCCCACCTTCTCATGCCGACCATCCAGAGTGGAGGATGCCGCCTGTGCCTTCGGTGATATTTTCCGGAGGCTAAAGTGACCGAAACCGACCAACTTCACAGGACGTGGCCGATGACGAGACTACCGCTCGATGCCGAAATCCGAGCCAAGAACATCGTCGAACAGCTCGGCGGGGTGTGGCGCGGCACTCGCGGCGAATGCCGCTGCCCGGCCCATGACGATGGCTCCCCCAGCCTGTCCGTCCGCCTCGGCGATTCGGCGATCCTCTTCCACTGTTTTGCCGGCTGTACAGCGCTCGAGGTGCTGAAGGCGCTTCAGCGCCGAAAGCTTCACGACCGTTCTGCGGTGGCAATGCCGGAGGGAAAACCAAAGCGCGACATGGGCGCGCTCGCCCTGCGTCTCTGGAATGCCAGCGTGCCGGTCGCGGGCACGCTCGCCGAAGCCTATCTCGTCGCCCGCGGCCTCTCCGCGCCCTATCCCAAAGCTTTGCGCTTCAACCCGGCGACCATATTCGGCTCCGGTGCCGACAGACGCGTAATGCCCGCGATGATCGCCGCGGTCGAAAACGACCTCGGACTGGTTGCCGTCCAGCGGACCTTCCTCGATCCTGTCGACGTGCTGCGCAAGCCCATCCCAAAGCCGAAGGTTGCGCTAGGACTGCTCGGCACAGCAGCGATCCGGCTTGCGCCTGCGACCGACGAGCTGGGCCTTGCCGAAGGGATCGAGGACGCCCGATCGGCGACGCAATGGTTCGGGACGCCGACATGGGCGCTGGGCGGCGTCGAACGCCTCGCCTTCGTCGCCATCCCGGAGAAGGTCCGCCGTGTAATCGTCTATGGCGATCGCGGCCGAGCCGCCGAGCGCGTCTTTGAAAAGGCACGCGATCACCTGACAGCGAACGGGCGCGAGCTCATCAGCCGCGTGCCCGAGGATCATGATGACTGGAACGACGCCTGGCGCGCGCACCAGCGGAGCGCATGAAACCGCAACTGCGGCAGCTGAATTACGCGGATCATGGGCGTATCAGCAGAGCCGCATCAACTGGGAAGGATAGGGTGCGACGAGCCCCTTCAGATCGTCCCATGGTGCCGATAGCCAGCGATCATAGTCGTCGTCGTGAAGGACCACCGGCATCGCCTTTGGATGGATCGGCGCGACGATCGCATTCGGCTCGGTGGTCAAGAACCCATAGGCATTTCCGCGCTCGGTCGGTCGCCAGATTCCCGCAAAGGCAAAAATCGGGCGGCTAGGCACGTCGAACCAGTGCAGCGGCTTCTTTCCGTCCTCGCCGGGCGCGATCCCGAACTCGGAGAACGCCGTCACCGGCACCAGGCAACGGCGCGCCGGCGTTGTCAGCATCGACCGCCAGAAGCTCGAGCTAAGATTGCGCACGTTGGTCACGTACTTGGTGAGCTTGACCGCTGGATCGCGCTTGCTCGGTACCTGGGTCGGTACACCCCACTCCATCCGCTCGATCTTCCGGTCGGCGCCGTCCTGGATGACCACTTGGCCGTAGAACGGCGTCTTCTTGCCCGTCGGAAAGATGTCGGGGACCGGATACGTCTCGTCGGGCTCGTAAGGCGGGCGGATGCCGAATGTCGCGGCGATCTCCGCATGCTTCGCGGTCAACCTGTATCGATTGCACATCCGAGCACCCTTTCGGTGCCGGCAAGCTCCGCCCGCCGGCACTCTGGCCTTAGAGCTTGTCCTTCAGACCCTTGGCGGGTGTGAACGAGACCTTCTTCGATGCAGCGATGGTCATGGCCTCGCCGGTCGACGGATTACGGCCCTGGCGCTCGGGACGATCCTTGACCGAGAACTTGCCGAAGCCAGCGATCGAGACTTCTTCGCCTTTTGCGGCCGCGCTTGCGATCTGGTCGAACACGGCGGCGATTGCGGCCTTGGCCTCTGCCTCGCTCGTGCCTGTCGTCCCAGCGACGCCCTTCGCCAGTTCACCGATGTTCATGCTACTTACTCTCCCTTGTGGATCTGGCCGGACCTTAGCCGTGCCGAGCGCCGATACAATGATGCTGCTCGACGATGCGAAGTCGCGGGCGCCCGCTCGATGGTCCGCAAACTGGCTAATCATGACATGGTCGAGGTGTATCAGCCCGGGTGCGGGCAGGGGGCGATCGCCGGGCTGGCGCCCGAGCCAACGCAAAGCCTTCGGCCGGGTTTCTAATGCGCGCTGCGCTCTCGCGTGACGCGCGGATCTTCATACAGGTCGCGGATTGCGCGCAGGCGAAAGACGTTCCACCAGCGCTGCCATCGATGCTCGGCCGCATCGTGGATCATATGGCAACGCTGGCAGAGCGCCGCGAGATTGCCGGGCATGCTGTTGCCTGGATCGTGATCGAGATGCGCACAAGCCAGCACGACATAAGTCGTTCGTACCGACGCCAGAATGAAGCCGCCCTTGAGCGCGATCCGCTTGCCACGGCCGGAGCGCCAACACACGGCATCGGCATCCCACCAGCGACCATCGCCAAGATGTGCGACCCGACGCATATGCGGCCTCGAGCAGTGCTCGCAGCGCGCGCCGGCCCGATCGAACCGGATCACGTCCGACAACTGGCGCCAGTCGATCGGGTAAAGCCAGCGGTTTTCAGGGCGGATCGGCATCTCGATTCTATGAGTCAGCCGATGGCAGAACGAAAGCGAAATCTTCTTGGTTTGTTTTTGGTCTGTTGTGTAATCGTTCCACGCGGTGCGAACCGTCAGTTTTCGTGCCGATGCCCGTGATCGTGCGCGGCGATACTGGCAACTTACTCGAGATCGCGCTGTAGACCTCGTATTCGTTACGACTCCGTACCGTCCGGCCCTCGGCTGCGGTCAAGTCCAAAGACTCGATCCGGCAGACATAAATCCGTTGACCAAGCGCCGGCGGTAACGGAACATAAAGCGAACACGTAGAGTCTAACCACCATGTCAGCCGTCCTCGATTCGCTTCCCCAGAGCATCGCCCATCTGCGAAGCATCGCGATGCCGCTCGCCGATTACCGGGTCCTGCCATTCGGCGTGAGTGACCTCGACAACCGGCTGAATGGGGGAGGGCTCCGGGCTGGAGCGCTGCACGAGGTCGCCGCACGGACCTGTTCGCTGGTCGACGATGCGGCTGCCACGTTGTTCCTTGCCGGTATCGCCGCGCGAGAAGCGCAAAATATGCGTGCCCCGGTGCTTTGGGCAAGCTGCCGGAACGATCTTTACGCGCCTGGCTTGGCGCAAGCCGGGTTGTGCTCGGCGAACGTGATCTACGCCCAGCCCAAGGACGACGCAGCACTTCTGGCGGTTGTCGAGGACGCGATCCGGGATGGTACGCCGGCAGCGGTGGTGGCCGAGGCGGCAAAGGTTTCGATGGTCGCCACGCGCCGCCTGCAGCTCGTCGCTGCTGAAGCCGACATTCCCGTGCTGCTCCTGCGCCGCTGGCGGGGCCGATCGCAAGACCCGCTCGGCGAGCCCTCCGCTGCCTGGACGCGCTGGCGGGTCGCCAGCGCTCCGTCGCAGCGGCTCACGGTTGCCGGGGTGGGAGGCGCCCGTTGGTCGGTCGAGCTGGCGCGCCAACGCACCGGCGGGTCCTTCTCATTGATCGTGGAGGGGTGCGATGAGACGGGTTGTCTCGCTGTTCCTGCCGCACTTGGCCATCGAGCGGCTGAGACGGCTGGACCGGCACGCCACGCCGCGGCCTGAGCGGTTAGCGCTCCAGCTCCCGATCGACGACGATCCGGGTGAATGCTCTGTCCCCAGGGGTGGCGGATGGCGGCCGGGCGCGCGCTGGGCGCGAGCGCAATCGCCGACCAAGATCGAGGTTGCCGGGCAGGTCGCCGCGCTTCCGGCGCATGCGAAGCCGCCCATGCGCGAACTCGGGCGGCGATCGGAAGCCGCGAGCCATCCGTACAAGAGCCAGTCGGTCACCCGACCGGCCATGATCGTGACACGGCCCGCAACCGCTCATGCTCCGCTGGCGCTTGTCGGCAAGGTCGGGCGGCGTGAGGAAATCGTGGCGGCATGCGCTGCGGCGGCCTCGCTCGGTATCCATGTCGGAATGGCCGCTACCCATGCCCGCGCTCTGGTGTCCGATCTCGACTTCCGGCCCGCCCAGCCAGAGGCGGACGCGGTCCTGCTCGATCGCTTGGCGCTGCTTGCCGTTCGGCGTTGGTCGCCCATTGCCGCCGCGACGACCGACGGCGTATGGCTCGACCTCGCCGGATGCGATCACCTTTACGGGGGAGAAGAGCGCTTTTGCCGACGCCTGCGCGCCTTCTGCCAGCGCGCCGGATTCACGGCGCGCATCGCGGTCGCCGACACGCCTGGTGCCGCACACGCGCTCGCCCGGTACGGCCGAGAAGATCTGACGATCGTGCCGGCCGGTGGTACGGTCCAAGCGATTTCGCCGCTTCCGATCGCCGCCTTGCGACTGACCGGCACGGCGCTCAGTGCGGCTAAGCGGTTCGGTTTCGAGACTATCGCAGACCTTTTGCCGGTAGCGCGCGGCCCGCTTGCGCGGCGGCTGGGCCTGCCCGCCATCACCCGGCTCGATCAGGCGCTCGGCGGCGTGGCGGAGCCGATCACGCCGCGCGAAGATGTCACCGTTCCAGCCGTCGAGCGCCGCCTGCTCGAGCCGATCGGCACGGCCGAGGCGATCGCACAGGTGATGGAGGATTTGCTCGGCGATTTGGCCGAGGTGCTGCAGACGAGCGGGCTCGGTGCGCGATCGCTCCGCCTGTCGGGAGTTTGCGTCGATGGGACCGAACAGGTCGTGGCGGTCGGTACATCGCGGCCGACACGCGACGTCTCCCATCTTCTGCGCCTCATGAAGCTCAGGATCGAGCGCATCGATCCCGGACTGGGGCTTGAGCAGTTCCTGCTGGTAGCGCCGCATACCGAGCCGCTCGATGCAATGGACCTGGGCGCAGTGCTAGCTGGCGAGGTTCTGGTGCGCGACCCCGCGCGCCTCGTCGATGTCGTCGCCGGCCGCATCGGCCCGAATGCTGTCTATCGGATCGCGCCGATCCCGAGCCATGTACCCGAGCGAGCGGTCGCGCGCGCCGACCCGGTCGAAATGCCGGCAGGGTGGCCGACATGGCGGCGGCCGGTGCGGCTGTTCGCCAGACCGGAGCCGCTATGGGGCGTCATCGCGCTGCTCCCCGATCAACCGCCGCGGCGCTTCGAGTGGCGAGGCCAGGCGCACAAGGTCGTGGCCGGCGATGGACCCGAGCGGATCCACGGCGAATGGTGGCGCCGCGACGCCGAGACTTGGGCGGTACGGGACTATTACCGCGTCGAGGATGAGGCAGGCGGCCGTTTCTGGGTATTCCGGCGCGGCGACGGCACCCATGATGATACCGGCGATCTCAGCTGGTGGATCCACGGGGTGTTCGCATGAGCGCGCCCTATGTCGAGCTTCAGGTGCTCACCCATTTCTCGCTGCTGCGCGGCGCGTCGAGCCCCGACGAGCTGTTCGCGGCGGCGGCACTGCTCGGGTATTCCGCGATTGGGACCAGCGACATCGGTACGGTGGCGGGCGTCGTGCGCGCCTGGGAGGCGCAAAAGGCGACCGGCGTCCGCTCGATCGCGGGTACGCGTGTCGATCTCTCCTGCGGGCGCCGCCTGATCCTCTATCCCACCGATCGCCCCGCCTGGTCACGGATCACGCGGCTGCTGACGGTCGGCAAAAAGCGGGCGGGGAAGGGGGGCTGCCTGCTCCACTGGCACGACCTCGAGCCATGGTCGGAGGGGGTCATCGCGATCCTGCTGCCGGACGAGGCGGATCAGGCGAACCTTGCGGCACTTGCCGACCTGAAGACGGTCTATGGGCGGCGCGGGTACATGGCGCTGTTCCAGCGCCGGCGACCGGACGACGCCGTCCGTATCGATGCGCTGGCTAGGCAGGCTGGCGGCGCCGGCGTCCGCGCGGTCGCAACCGGTGACGTCCTCTACCATGCGCCCGAAGCCCGCCTGCTGCAGGACGTGGTTACGGCCGTGCGCGAGAAGTGCACCGTTGATGAGCTCGGCTACCGCCGTGAGATCAACGCCGATCGCGCGCTCAAATCGCCGGAGGAAATGGTCCGGCGCTTTCGTGATTATCCCGATGCGCTGCGCGCCAGCGTCGATATCGCCCGGGCTTGCACCTTCGATCTTGGTGAGCTGGCCTATCAATATCCTCACGAGCGGCTGATCGACGGCCTGAGCGCGCAGGACGCGCTGCAGAAGCTGGCCACCGAAGCGGTCGAGCGGATGTTCGATGGCAACGTCCCGGCCGCTTATACCGACCAGATCGGCCACGAGATGCGGTTGATCGGCGAACTGGGTTACGCGCCCTACTTCCTGACGGTCTACGCGATCGTACGCGAAGCACGCCGCCGCGGGATCCTGTGCCAGGGCCGAGGCTCGGCGGCCAATTCGTGCGTGTGCTTCGTGCTCGGCGTCACCTCGATCGATCCGATCAAGCACGAGCTTCTGTTCGAGCGCTTCGTGTCGGGCGAACGGCGCGAGCCACCCGACATTGACGTCGACTTCGAGCATGAGCGCCGCGAAGAGATCATCCAGTGGATCTATGAAACCTACGGGCGTGATCGATCCGCGTTGACCGCGGTGGTCCAGCGCTACCGCGCGCGCGGTGCGGTGCGCGATGTCGGCAAGGCGTTGGGGTTGCCCGAAGACCTGACGTCCTCGCTGGCGGGGCTGGTGTGGGGCTGGTCCGCCGAAGGCGTGGGTGAGAAGCAGGTCGAGGAACTCAACCTCGATATCGGCGATCGACGGCTGCGCTTGACCCTGGAACTGGCCCGCAAGTTGATCGGCGTGCCCCGCCACATGAGCCAGCACCCAGGCGGGTTTGTCCTGACGCATGATCGGCTCGACGATCTCGTGCCGATCGAGCCTGCCGCGATGGAGGATCGCCAGATCATCGAATGGGACAAGGACGACATCGATGCGCTGAAGTTCATGAAGGTCGATGTGCTCGGCCTCGGCATGCTCGGCTGCATGAACCGTGCCTTCAACATGCTCGAGCAGGATAAGGGCATCCGCATCGGTCTGGCCGACCTCCAGGACGACGATCCCGCGGTGTACGCGATGATCCAGAAGGCCGATACGCTCGGAACCTTCCAGATCGAGAGCCGCGCGCAGATGTCGATGCTGCCGCGGATGAAGCCGCGCCGGTTCTACGATCTCGTGATCCAGGTCGCGATCGTCCGACCCGGGCCGATCCAGGGCGACATGGTTCATCCCTATCTACGGCGGCGCGAGGGGCTGGAGAAGCCCGAATATCCCCGGCCGGAGCTCCGCGCGGTGCTGGAAAAGACGCTTGGCGTGCCGCTATTCCAGGAACAGGCGATGAAGGTCGCGATCGTCGGCGCAGGCTTCACGCCGGCCGAAGCGGACCAGCTGCGCCGCGCCATGGCGACCTTCAAGGTCACCGGCGGCGTATCGCACTTCTCGGAAAAGCTGGTCGAGGGCATGGTCGCGCGCGGTTATCCGCGCGACTTCGCAGAACGCACCTTCCGCCAACTGGAAGGCTTCGGCTCCTATGGCTTTCCGGAAAGCCACGCGGCCTCGTTCGCCAAGATCTCTTACGCCTCGTCGTGGATGAAGCATCATCATCCCGACGTCTTCTGCGCGTCGCTGATGAACGCGCAGCCGATGGGATTTTATGCGCCCGCGCAGATCGTGCGCGATGCTCAGGCGCACGATATCCAGGTGCGGCCCCCGTGCATCAACGCGAGCCGCTGGGACTGCACGTTGGAGCCGACAGGCGGCCGCTACCTCGCGGTGCGGCTCGGGCTTCGCCAGGTGCGCGGCCTGTCGAACGCCGACGGGGCCGCGATTGTAGGCGCACGCAGCACGACGTTGTTCGATTCCATTGATGACGTGTGGCGTCGATCCGGCGTCCAGCGTGCCGCGATCGAAAAGCTGGCGGATGCCGATGCGTTTCACACCTTCGGCGCGGATCGGCGGCAGGGCCTGTGGAAGGTGAGGGGCCTCGGCGAGGCGCCACTGCCGCTGTTCGCCGCCGCGGATCGCGCTGCGGAGACGATCAGCGCCGAAGGGATCGAACCGTCCGTCGCGCTCCGTCCGTTGACGGACGGGCGCGAGGTAATCGAGGATTATCGCTCGCTTCAGCTGTCGCTGCGGGCGCATCCGCTGACGTTCGTTCGGGGTGAGCTCGCGCGACGTGGAGTGACCAAATGCGCGGAACTCGCGAACATCCGGGATGGCCGGTACGTCGAGGTCGCCGGGATCATTCTGGTCCGCCAGAAGCCGGGGTCGGCCAAGGGCGTGCTGTTCATTACGATCGAGGACGAGACCGGGATCGCCAACGGCATCCTGTGGCCGGATCGGTTCGAGCGGCAACGCCGAACGATCATGTCCGCGTCGATGATCGGCATGAAGGGCAGGGTGCAGAAAGAGGGCGAGGTGATCCACGTCATCTGCGACCGGATCATCGACCATGGTGATCTGCTGCACCACGTGGGCGAGAGGTCGTTCCCCCATCGTACCGGCCGCGGCGACGGGGCCAAGCATGCCGGATCGCCTGACCGGGGTGACGCGGGTTGGAAGCCGGAGCCGCGGAACTGCTACTGGCCGCCGCACGCCGAGGGCATGGACCCCGAGGACGCGGTTCGCTTCAAATCGCATGACTTTCGTTGAGCGATGGCAAAGCTCGCTCGCCACCAGCGCGTCGTCATCGCGCTATCGGTCCATATCCTGCGGAGCGGCGTCGCCCGCTGCTCAGACGCGCGCGTGGACGGCGTAGAGGTTCGCCTGGCGCTTCGGTGTCTTCTACCGCATTGCCCGGAGCGTTGGCCGCTCGAGCTTTATTGGGATGCGGCGCGCCAGGAGAATGAGATCGGCAGGGCGCAGGGTGTGACCGCCGCGTTCAACGGCATTGTCCGTCAGCTGCGCCGCGCAGGCCGATATGAGGAAGTGCTGGATCAGTGAGAAAGCGTGCCGCCCGCATCCTCAGCTGAGGCACCTCGGGGATGGTGCCCGTCGGATGGCATGGATCGATCCGGATGGCGCTTCCTTCCGCCACGGCTTCAGCTTTCTACGTCGGCCGCAGTCAGCAGGATCGGGGGCTCCCCGCCGAGCCGCTTGACGAACTCGCGCTGTGCTATGCGATGAATGTCGCTCTCGAACTCGATGAAGACCTCGAGGGCAGTTTCGGAATCGAGCGTATCGCGATCGGGATCGAGGAGCTGCGTCAAAGCCTCGCTGGTGATGAGGAACTCGACGACTCCTAAGTTGGTGGCACCCGTGAACCCGACGCTCTCGCGTTCGGCAACCCAGTAATAGTCCCCCATCTCGAAACGGACGCTGGGATTGGCCATGCCGCCTTACTCCTCTGGTGTGCTGGAAGCCGGCAGGTGCTCCGCCAGTGCTGCGATACCCTCACCGGTAAAGGTCGTGCTGGAGGCGCCCTCGATCTGGACGGGATGCTCTACCGTCAAGACGGCCGCGGCTTGATGCTCGGGGTCCAGTTTCTGCCAATCGCGAACTGCCCGTTCGAGGTTGGTGACTTCGGCCACGTCGCTATCGCCGCGCGGGACGTTTTCGAGCGAGGCGCTCATCCGCCAGTTGATCTCGGGTGTCTTCGCGCTTTCACCCCAGGTCGCTTCGGTCATGATCGTCTACCTTCTCGCGTGTGGTTCTGGGCGCGATTTCGAATATAGCCCGACAGGGCGCGTCCGTGCCAGTCCGAAGCCCACAATGCGCGAGCTTCAAGGGCCGCGAGGGGCGACCGCGATGATATCGAGCTTGCGCAAGGCTCGTGCCAGGCGTTTGGCATCGAGTAGCCCGATGCCATGGGCGCGAAAGGCGCTCGCGAGTTGTCTCTCGGTCAATGGCGCCGACACCTGATCGAGAACAGCAAGCGCGGCGGCGCGCACCTCAGGGGGTGCAGCCTTCAGGGCGTCTAGGGCTTTCATTCTGCCTCATGAAGGTTGCTCGGTCCGATCGGTAGACCAAAGACATAGCGCCGCGCCATGCGACTTGCACGTGCCACGCCCCGCGATGCCGGCGACCTGAAGAACAACCCGCCACGGCCGACGCTCTGTGTGAGATTGCCGGTTCTGTCGATGCCGCCCGAGCAGTCAGTTGCATCCGCGCCTGTCGAACCCGGGCAACGCGTCTCGAACCGGCTATCTCGACTGGCAACGTAAGGTCGTGTATAACGTACCGTATTAGCCTGATGGGCGCTTATATGAGACTCGAGATGCGATCGACTGTCGCTGATACTCTTCCGCCGCGCGTGAGGCGCAGCTTGACGAAGCTGGGCGCTGATATCGCGCTGGCGCGCAAGAAGCGCAGCCTCACAGTGGTCATGATGGCCGAACGCATCGGTGTGGCCAAGAGCACATACCTCAAGCTGGAGAAAGGCGATCCGACGGTCGCGCTGGGCACGTACGCCATGACGTTCTTCGTTCTGGGGTTCGGCGAAAGCCTCGGAGACATCCTCGACGCCAGGAACGACGAGCAGGGTCTGTTGCTCGACGTGGAGCGCATGCCGCAGCGCGTCCGCAGGCCCAAACCGCCGGTTTCGCTGTGAGGCGGACGATTGGCATTCAGATCGGCGACGAAGCCCGCGGTGTCGGATTGCTGCACTACAATCAGCAGGGGAGCCGCGAGAGCGCGGGCTTCGAATACGATGCCGCCTGGCTGGCAGACCCCGATCGCTTCGCCCTAGAGCCTGCGTTGCCGCTAGTCGCCGGCCCGCAGTTTCACCGCAAGATCGGCACCGGTTCTGTCTTCCATGCCGCCATCGCCGACACCGAACCGGACGGCTGGGGCAAGCGCGTCATCCAGCGCGACCATGCCAAGCGGCGGCAAGATGCCCGCCGCCGCGGTGATGAGGTCGATGCTCGGGCACTGAATGGCCTCGATTATCTGTTGGCGGTCGACGACGTCAGCCGGGTTGGCGCGCTGCGTCTCGTTGACGAACAAGGGACCGCTCAGCGGGCGACCGAGGATGGTCGCCGCACCACTCCACCCCTCATCGAGCTGGGTCATCTCCTGGCCGCCAGTCGGGCAGTCGAGACCAACACCGAAACCGCAGCCGATCTCGCCTATTTGCGCGGTCGCGGCACCTCGCTAGGCGGACTTCGCCCCAAATGCACCGTCGTCGATGACGAGGGGCGCCTGTCGATCGGCAAGTTTCCAAGCGTCGCCGACGAGCGCTCGGTGACGCGGGGGGAGGTGCTGGCGATGCGTCTTGCCCGCCGCGCCGGCATCGACGCGGCCGACGCCCGACTGATCGACAGCGATGGTGACGCGATCGCGCTGATCCGGCGGTTCGATCGGCCCGCGGGAGGCGGGCGGCTCATGTACGTCTCGGCGGCGACGATGATCGGTGCGGAGCCCGGCGATGCGCAGGAGCATGCCTATACCGAGATCGTCGATGCGCTCCGTGTGAATGGGAGCGCCCCCACTGCCGACATCGAGGAGCTATGGCGCAGGATCGCTTTCTCGATCCTGATTACGAATGTCGACGATCATCTGATGAACCATGGCTTCCTGCACGTCGATCGTGGCCTGTGGCGGCTGGCGCCAGCCTTCGACATCAACCCGTTCCCCGAGCGACTGCGCGAATTGAAGACTTGGGTCTCGGAAGAGGTTGGACCCGAGGCAACCATCGATGCCCTGATGTCGGTGCTGCCGTACTTTCGCATCAGCCCGTATCGCGCGAGGGATATGCTAGCTCAGGTCGAACATGCCGTCGCGGCTTGGCAAGACGAGGGACGCGCGCTCGGCATGACCAGCGTCGACCTCGACAGCTTTGCCGAGGCGTTCGAACACGGTGAGCGCGCCGCGGCACGTGCCGTGCTGGCATGATGCAGCGCTCGACGTCTTAATTTGCAGCCATTAGAAGAATTCTTATGATGCGCCTGATCCACACCGCTGACTAGCGGCTTGTTAATTGGATCAGATTGACAACTGCGAATTAACAAATGTCGAGAACCTTAGTCCTGCATGTATTATCGGATCAGCTGAATTCGAAACGGCGCCGTAGGCGCATGACAGCCAGATCTTTCTCGCGATCCAGTCTGTCCAGACGGCGATTATGTACCGCGGCCGTGACCTGACGATTGCCGGCGACGCCGCGCTGCTCAGATCGAGCTTCGTGCCCCAGATTAAGCGCGTCTTCTATATATCGCATCACCGCAGCGGCACGGGCGATCCTTTTCTGATCCAACACATGTTTGCGGCCGCCGCGTGAATCCAATAAAATATCTCGGCTCGACGGAATATTGTCAGCATTTGCAGCTTGAGCTGGCGATTGAAGTCGACGTTTAGGGCCGCGGCGAGCGGGTCAGGTTTGACATTGCCACGCGGCAGCATCGCCGCGATATTCAGATTGACTCTCCGTATGGGCGCAGACGCAGGCTTGGGGCGATCACGCCCCCGTGAGAGGATGGGGGCATTGGGTACACGTGGATAAGGTCGAGGCCAAGATTGAGCGCTATTTTCGATCGCTCAGGGATGTTCGAAGCCTAGGAGCGGGAACCAAAGAGCGGTCTTATTATCCCGCTTTTGCTGAAGTCCTCAACGGCATCGGCGCCGAGTTGAGCCCGCGGGTCATATGCCTGTCGGACCTTGGCAACACTGGCGCGGGCCACCCCGATTTCGGTCTTTTCGCAGCGTCACAGCTGCAGAAGGGAGAACCTCGGCGCGGCCAGTCCCCCGAGCGCGGCGTGATTGAAATGAAGAGCGTCGGTGACGACGCTTGGGTGACCGCCAAAACGGAACAGGTCACCAAATATTTTGGCGCTTACCGAAGCGTCCTCGTCACAAATTTACGCGATTTCATCGTCATCGGCGAAGGGCCGAGCGGATTGCCAGTGCGGCTGGAAACCTTCCGGTTTGCTACGTCCGAGAAAGCATTCTGGGACCTGGTCTCGGAACCAACGAAATCGGCACGGCAATACGGGCGCACTTTCTTTGAGTTCCTCCGCCGCGCTCTCACACAATCTGTAGCACTCCATGAACCAAAAGACGTCGCTTGGTTCCTCGCATCCTACGCAAGAGACGCGCTTCAAAGGGTTACGGATGCCGGAGATCTACCCGCGCTTCACACCGTCCGCGAGTCGCTTGAAGGGGCTTTGGGAGTCGCTTTCGAAGCTGAGAAGGGCGACCATTTCTTCCGATCCACGCTCGTGCAAACACTCTTCTATGGAGTGTTTTCCGCCTGGGTGCTTTGGGCTCGCCAGCTACCGAGGCCGACGGAGCGGTTCGACTGGCATGGTGCAGTTTGGCACCTTAATGTTCCGTTCGTACGTACTCTCTTCCAGCAAATCGCAAGCCCCCTCCACCTCCAGCCGTTGCACCTGACGGAGGTGCTGGATTGGACGGCGGGGACGCTGAATCGAGTTCAGGTCGACTCATTCTTCGACAAGTTCGACGACACCGAGGCGGTGCCCTATTTCTACGAGCCGTTTCTTGAGGCCTTTGACCCGGTCCTGCGCAAGGAACTAGGCGTATGGTACACGCCGACACCTGTCGTCGATTATATGGTCGCGCGGGTGGACCTTGCGTTGAAAACAGACCTCGGGCTGCCTGAGGGTCTGGCATCCGAGAACGTATACATTCTTGACCCGTGCTGCGGGACCGGGACGTTTATCGCGTCGGTCCTACGCAGGATCAGCGAGTCATTGGCTGCAGCGGGCTATGGCAGCATGACGGGCCAATTGGTCAAGAAAGCTGCGCTGGAACGCGTTTTCGGATTTGAGATCATGCCCGCGCCTTTCATCGTCGCGCATCTTCAGGCGGGGCTTGTTCTGCGCTCGTTGGGCGCGGTTCTGCAATCGGAAGACGAGCGGGCGAGAGTCTATCTCACCAACGCGCTGACCGGTTGGGAGCCGGTGGTATCGAAGCCGTTGCCCTTCCCCGAACTCGAAGAAGAACGGCGACGCGCTGACGAAGTGAAGCAGGACGCGCCTATTTTAGTGATCCTAGGCAATCCTCCCTATAACGGCTTTGCGGGTGTCGCCGTTGAGGAAGAGCGCGAGCTATCGTCAGCTTATAAGACGACTAAGGCTGTCCAACCGCCCGAAGGACAGGGCCTCAACGACCTGTACGTTCGCTTCTTTCGGATGGCCGAGCGGCGCATCGTCGACAAGACAGGCGCGGGTGTCGTCTGCTTCATATCGAATTACTCATGGCTCGACGGCTTATCGTTCACCGGAATGCGCGAGCGTTTTCTCGACGTGTTTGACGCTATCCGCGTCGATGTTTTGAACGGCGACAAATATAAGACAGGGAAGAAGACACCGGATGGCCTTGCAGACCCTTCGATCTTCTCGACGGTTCAAAATCGAGAGGGAATTCAGGTCGGAACAACCATCACGACGATGGTTCGCCGGCTGGACCATGTCGCCGCATCGACCATCGAGTCACGGTTGCTCTGGGGCACGGGTAAGGTAGACGAACTCGCAGCGACCGGGAGCGCGGCGGCTGAGGACATCTACGAAAAGGTCACGCCTTCGCTGCCGCTTGGCCTACCGTTCATCAAGACCAACCTCCAGAACGGATATTTAGATTGGCCACAGATCACGGAATTGCTGCCGGCATATATGTCTGGTGTTCAGACGAAACGTGATCAATTTCTTGTAGATATTGACCGTAATGCGCTCGGCAAACGTATTGCTGAATATTACGATACGGCATTGAGCTTCGAGAATTTCGCGTCTCGCTACCCCGAGGCTTCTCAAGCAACTAAGCGATATGAACCGGCCAAGACGCGAGCTGAACTTCTGAAAACGGGCATCCTTGCTGATAACATCGTGAAGTACAGCTACCGCCCATTCGACACGCGCTGGATATATTGGGAACCGGAGACAAAGCTGCTGGGTGAAAAAAGCCCCGACTTCTTTCCGAATGCGTTCAGCGGAAATCTCTGGATCGAGGCGCGTGAGAAGCAAACTCAGGAGAGCTTCGATCGCGGCGCTCTGACGAGCACGCTTGCGGATAATTATGGGAGTGGGTTCTCTACCTTCTTCCCGATGCTGCTCGCACCGGACGAGCCTAAAGGTGAGCCGAGGATCAACCTCTCGCGTTCGGTTGCTGAGTATCTACGAGACCTAGAGCTCGCGCCAACAACAATATTTCATCACGCGCTCGCCATGTTGCATTCGCCGGCGAACAGGACGGACAACAGGAGCGCGTTGCGGATGGGGTGGCCGCGCGTTCCTGTACCGGCAGACCCTCCCGTCCTCGCCGTCTCTGCAGGAGCTGGCGAGATACTGGCGAAACTGCTCGACACCGAATCAAACGTCGCGCCAATGATCGGCGGCGCTGCACATCCGGGTCTAAGGGTCGTCGCCCAACCGGCCCGCACCGATGGTGAAATGATTGCTGACGACGATCTGTCGGTACGGGCCGGCTGGGGCAACATCCAGATCACCGCCAACGGAAACCAGATTGTCATGCCCGGAAGAGGGAAGGTTGTCCGTCGTGGTTACTCCGTCGAAGAGCGCGTGGCTTTCGAGGAGGAGGCCGCGGCGCAGGAGATTGATAGCGAGGAGCTTTTTGCCCTTCTCGGACTGGCAACATACGATATTTATTTATCTGACCGCGTATTTCTCAAAAACATCCCAGAATTGGTGTGGAGTTATTCGCTCTCAGGATACCAAGTTCTGAAAAAGTGGCTCTCCTATCGAGAACAAGGGGTGCTGGGCCGCCCTCTATCCATCCAAGAGATGATGTTCTTGCCTGACGCGGCGCGACGCATATCGGCCATCCTGCTCCTGACGCCACGCCTGGATGCGAGTTATCTCGCCGCAAAGGCGAACCCGCTTCCCTGGTCTGACGGTCGTCCCGAAGGTCATTAGGGCTGCATAGAAAGATATCAAATTCGGTGCCGCCGGCCCGGCGTGGGGGAAGAGATGCAGGAACAAGAGTTCAGGACTTGGTTGGGCAAACGCCTTTGGAAGGGACAGTCCCTGACCAAAAAGGCAACGGACAACCGAGTCCGTCGAAGCTTCCGGGCGGAACGCGGTATACACGGTCTCGGCTTCGCCGAAGACACGCTCGACGAACTGTTCGATGCCGGGAAATGGCAGCAGCTTCTCGACAAGCTGACCGCGCTTAAGAGCGACCCGGAAGCAGATCTGGAAGGCATGCGGGCCGTGGTGCCAAAAGCGGAGGAGCCGCAAGTCCAGCTAGGAAACATGATCGCGGCCCTCAAGCAATATGGCTATTTTCGCGAAGGTCGTGATCCGAACTATTCGACGTCCGAGACGACGGACGAGGACGAGGAAGACGAGAGCCAGGCGGACAAGATCCGTCGGTACGTCTTGGACAATTACATCACCCCTGCGCGCGCCGAGGGGCAGCCGACGGTAACGATCACCGTTGGACCGCTGAACAACGAGATGGGCCTGCAGATGGCGTGGCCGAACATCTGTCAGGCGCTTGAGGGCCGACTCTTTTTGGAGCTTGCAAATGTGCCGCGCCCAACAGCGGAGGGGCCGCGGCAAAGCACGACCCGCAAACTGACCTTTTCACTGAAATCGGAGGCTGGCGACGTGACAGGGCCAAAGCAACTGCCAACCAACCTTATCCTCTTTGGACCGCCGGGCACCGGCAAGACCTATCAGACGGCCCGTGAGGCCGTGGCGCTCTGTGACGGCAGTGCGGATTATCCTGACACCGGGGACGGCAGGAAGACCCTCATGGGCCGATATCGCGACCTGGAGGCAGAGAAACGGATCGCCTTCGTCACCTTCCACCAGAATTACGACTATGAGAGCTTTGTGGAGGGGCTGCGCCCTGAGACCGGAGACAACGACGGAGCCACGGTCGGTTTTCGGCTTGAGGCACGTCCTGGCGTCTTCCGTGAAATTTGTGCGCTTGCCGATCAGGCGCGCACGCGCACCGTGCCGTCGGTCAGTGCAACAGGCTTCGATTTCAACGATCGCCGGTTCTGGAAGATGGGCCAAGGCGCGATCGGCAGCGAGGACGATGTCTACGATGCTGCGATTTCAAACAACTACATCACGCTCGGTTGGGGAGGTTCGATAGACTGGAGTGACGAGCGATTTTCCACCTTCGAAGCAATCAAGGCGGAGTGGCTTGAACGGAATCCCGAGGATCCCACACCCAGCAATTGGACCCAGATGTGGCCCTTCCGCAGTGAAATGAAGGTGGGCGACATCGTCATTGTCCCCTACGGTAATACGGCCTTCCGGGCCGTCGCCGAGGTAACAGGCGACTATCGATATGAACCTTCAGCCGAGGGGCATTACGCGCATCGGCGGGATGTGCGTTGGCTGCTCACGCTCGATGAGCCTTTAGCCCTCGACACCATCGTCGACGGCAACTTCACGATGCGCACGCTTTATCCGATCGCGACGAAGCGGGTGAACCTGCCGGCACTCGGGCGCCTGATTGGCGATGAGAGCGCGGAAGCGGTTGGTGAAGGAGAGGTCGAGCCTGACCAGTTCGTTCTCATCATCGATGAAATCAACCGAGCCAATATCTCCAAGGTTTTCGGCGAGCTGATCACCTTGATCGAGCCTGACAAGCGGCTCGGTATGGACAATGCCCTGACCCTGACCTTGCCTTACTCGAAGAAGCGAGACTTCGGCGTCCCCGCCAACCTTCACATCATCGGTACGATGAACACGGCCGACCGCTCGATCGCGCTGCTCGATACAGCGTTACGCCGCCGCTTCGTCTTCCAGGAGATCACGCCAAGACCGGAGTTGCTCGGGACCGTCGATGGCATCGATCTGAAGGCTGTGCTTGTGACGATCAACGACCGTATCGAGTACCTGATCGATCGAGAACATCGGATCGGTCACGCGTTTTTCATGGGATGCGACAGCCGAGCGGCTGTCGCCAGCGTGATGCGAGACAAGGTGATTCCGCTTCTTCAGGAATATTTCTTTGAGGATTGGAGCCGGATACAGGGCGTGCTTGGCGATGGCTTCATCGGCGCGCGAAAGCTCGCACCTCCCCCGGGCATCGAAGGCGAGGAGCGCGATAGCTGGTTCGTGCGCGACAGGTTCGGGGATGATGCCTTCGCAGGCCTGATCGGCAAGGCGCCGGCAGAATCCGAGCCCGAATGAGCCATTTGTCGGTCAGCGAATGGGGACGTGTCCCAGTACTCGATCGATCAGACGAGGCCGGCTTCACGCGCGCGCAGGCCAATGCGCTGATCGCTGCTGCTCGCGCTCACCCCCTCGGCGGTGATGAGGGCACGGGGATCCTTGGCGATCACTACCGCCACCTGACCGCACGACAGACGGTCGGGGTGATCGCCGCGCCGGGATGCAGCCTCGAAATCCTTCCGAAGATCGACCCAACGGAAGGGGAGGACATCGAAACCCGGAGCTCCGTGCGCCAGCGTCTGGTTCGAATGCTTGATGTGGCCTTGGGATTGAACATCGGCGATGGCGTGGCGGCGAGTATGGCACGGCAGCAAGAGAGCCTGCTTGATATCCTGATCCGGATTTTTGCTGACAAGCTGTTGAAAGAGGCGCGGCGCGGGTTGCCGCGGATGTATCTGGCACAGGAGCAAGACCTGCCGGCCCTGCGTGGCCGCCTGAACGTGGTGAGGCAATTTACCGCGCACGCAGTGCGGCCGGATAGGCTTGCTTGCCGGTTTGACGCTCTCTCCAACGATATTCCGCTTTTGCAGGTCATGAAGGCATGTGTGATCGCGCTCCGTCGCCATGCTAGGGCAGGGGCGACAACCCGGAAACTCGACGAGTTGCGCTTCGTTCTGGCGGATATCAGCGATGTCGGCGTGTCCGCCCTTCCTTGGGGATCGGTTCGCATCGACCGGACCAATCGCCGCTGGGAAACGCTCTACGGGCTCGCGCGGCTGTTTCTAAAGCGCGACTGGCAGGCGACGCACCGCGCCTCTGACGCCGGCCAAGGGATCGCGCTCCTCTTTCCGATGAATGATCTGTTCGAAGCCTATGTTGCGGCTTTGATGAGAAAGGCGATCCGCCCGCTCGATCTGAGCGTGGAGGCGCAGGGCGGTCGGTTGTTCTGTTTGATCGAGGAGGGGGGGCGCGGGCGCTTCCAGACGAAGCCCGACTTGGTTCTCCGTCGCCATCCGAAGGACGGCGGGAAAGTTGTCGCGATAATCGACACCAAGTGGAAACGGCTGTCACCTTCGGTCGAGGATCGTAAGCACGGTGTCAGCCAGTCCGATGTCTACCAGATGATGGCCTACGGCCAATTATACGACTGCCGTGAGTTGGTCTTGCTCTATCCGCACCACGCCGGGTTGGGCGAGACCGTGCTGACCCTGCCCTATCGCGTTTCGAACAGCGCGGCCCGCCTTCATCTGCGAAGCGTCGACGTGCGATTGCGCGAGCCGCTCATCCTCGACCAACTCTCCGGCATGTCCGCGCTCTGGGCGACCTCGAACCGGGTTTCCGAAGCCTTCCCAGCGTGAAAACGGGTTTGCCTTTCCGCCTCGCCTCGATGATCGAGAAGGCGCCATGATTCTTGATTACGATGCGCCCGCCACATGGCCGGCGGAGGTCATCAATTTCCTCGACGAGACGGTCGCGATTCTCGACGACTGGCACGGCGTTCAGCGCTTTGCGACGCCCTATGACTATGACGATATCATTCGCAGGCTCTACGCCCTGCTCGAGCCTCATGATATTCTCGCTTGGCATAACACTCGCCTGACGGCGCGCGAAGCAGAAGCCATCCTCGTCAATGGCATGTTTCTTCCCAGCGTTGACGCGGTGCTCCAGCGGATCGATGCAGCACAAGCGGAAGGCGCTTTCTCCTCGGCTATCGCCGATGGGTTCAAGGGACGGCACCAGGCAGACTCGCCAACCCGAGCTGGCCGCATCTGGTTTCTGTTCACGCGGCCGCATAACGACACGGGGATTGAGGATTTTCTCCGCTTCTGGGGTGGGGAATCCCTGTACGCGGCGATCGACCGCGACCCGACGCTCGGACCGGTGCTGCGATCGGTTGGTATCCCATCCGTTATGGAGGCGGCGATCCCCAACGCTTTGTTTCCAGATAGCCTCGGGTTCGAGTTGCACATTGCGCGGCAGTTCTCTGCTTGGCGTGCTGGCCACTCCTACGATGGTCTGCCGCATGACCGCGTCCGAGTTGCCTTGCCCAGGGAGTGCATCCGCAGGATCGTCACCTTTCCGTCCGCCGAATTTTCAGAGCTGACGGGCTGCGATCAGTATTATGAGCCGCTATGAAGGTCGTCCGGCGAGGAGATGAAGGGATGCCTCTCGCTCAGTGCAGAGCGCCCGATTGCGACGCTACCAAGCTCTGCAAAGCGCACATCATCCCGCAGGGGTTTGCGCGGCCCTTGAGCGAAGCGGACGGTCATAACAAAGCGGTTCGCGCGGGCGGCGCAAAACCCGCGAACCAACCTCTAGGGCCATTCGATTTCAACATTCTGTGCTCCGAATGCGACGGCAAGCTTGGTGTGTTTGACGAATATGCGATCAATTTCTGCGGGTCGTTGCCGGCGAGCAGCGCCGCTCCGACAGGCAGTTTTTACCGGCAATCGGAATTCAACGGCGCGACCTTTGCGCGCGCGATGTTGGCAATCCTCTGGCGGGCATCGATCAGCGTGCGAGAGGAATGGATCGAAATCACCCTGGGGAAATACGAGTCCATCATCGGCAACATATTGTTCGGGCTGAGCAACCTTCCAGATTTCCCTGAAATCGAAATCGCTTTGCTACGGTATGCCTCTGCCGATCATGACGCGCGCAAATTTATCTTCAATCCATTCCGCATCCGGTCTGGAAACCTGAATGTGTTCAGCATGGGCCTGGGAGGGTTTCAGGTTCTAGCGAAGATCGATCAACGGCCGTTCCACAAGGAAATGCGGCCATATATCGTCAACGCGTCCACCTCGCTGATAGTGCCTCATGTTCGCTTCGAGGAAACCGCAGAATATGCGTTTTTTCAATCGGCTGCCCAAGCGGATCGGCGCCGAAAGGCATAGAGCACGCGGAGGTCAGATTTGGACATTCCAAGCCTCCGCTATCGATCGTGCGATCGAGGGCCTTTTTTCGCATCCGAAGTTTTGCTTGATAAAGGCGTCCTCCTCATCGTTAGAGGCGCCGACAAAGCTCCGCGCTTGAGCGACCGTGGCATAATTCTGCCTGCGCTCGAGCTCACCTTCTTGGAGATCGCCAAGAGCGAGGAGAAACGCCCGCGATGGCGCCGCGATGAAGAGCTGCCGGGGGCTGATTGGGATCGTAATGTACGATTTCGGATGTCCCAGGAACGGCAGATCTTTGGCCGTATCGAGCGGCCAATCCGAGATCAGGAAGCTACGGGTTTCCGTCGACGTGATCGTGGCCCACTCCATAGAAAGGAAAGCCTGTCCCCGCTCGGGATCGTCGATGGCGCGGCGTATCGCCTCCATCTGCAATTGATTCAAGGCTGCTTCGGGAAAGTCATCAGGAACGGTCAGGCCGATAGCAGCCTCGCTAACGGCAGGGTCGGAAAGCGCGTTGATAACGGTCTTTAGCCCTTTCACGTCGCCCGGTGTGCGAAACCAGATCGACATGATAAACCGCGCCCAGTCGCACATCATCTCGTGACTCATCTCGCCGGTTCGGCCGTCTACCAGAAGACGGTGGGCGTTCGACGCACGATCGTCGATCAGCTTGAAATAGATGTCTTCCATTTGTTGCGCGTGTTCGGCTGGGAAGCCAGTCGTCTCGTAGAGCCAGTCCTCGTAAGCCACGCTCTTGGGACTGAGCGGCTTGCTGCGAACCTTGCCATCGCCCCGAGGCCAATAACAGACCAGGTCGCCTGCACCGTCACCCCATTCCCTCAGCAGGAACTGGGGAATAAAGTGGTGTCGCCGTGACGGGTTTTGCTTTGTGGATTGGGTCATACCAGTTCAAGCGAGAGTTTTGCCGATCTTATGGACCTTCCGCAACCGAGGTCTGTGGATCGGCGTGGAAAAAGGACGCCGGTAGCGCGGCGGTCGGGTCGAGCAAACGTCAGCCGCGCGGTGTCAGATTTGGTGCGGGCCGGTCTCGCTCGCCGTCACTATCAGAGCTCTCGCGTCGATCACCATAAACGTGGTGCGCAGCGAGAGGCAGTCTATACAATCACGGATGCGGCAGCCGGAGCTTTGGCAGGTCGGCTTTGATTGGCCGGTCGGCTTGAGCCTCTGAGGCCGTCCGACGAAACTGCCATCGATAGAGTACAATGAAATTCATCCACACGGCCGACTGGCAACTTGGCAAGCCTTATGGGCGATTCGAACCGGAGGTTCGCGGAGCGCTGACCGAGGCACGCTTCGATGCCATCGATGCGATCGGTAAGGCGGCCCCCCATCACGGTGCCAATCATGTGTTTGTCGCCGGCGACGTCTTCGACACCGAAGGCCCCGAGGATCGTACGATCGTACAGGCGATATCGCGGATGGAGCGGCACACTTGTCGTTGGTGGTTGCTGCCCGGCAATCATGATTTCGCGCGGAATGGCGGTCTGTGGGATCGCGTGCGTCAGCGCGCGGGCGGCACCATCACCGTCCTCACCGAGCCGGAGCCGCAGGAGATCGAGCCAGGCGTGTGGCTGTTGCCTGCGCCGCTCACACACCGGCACAATCTCGATGATCCGACCGACCTGTTCGACGGCATGGCAACGCCCGGCGCACGGCTGCGGCTCGGCGTGGCTCACGGGTCGATCCGTGATTTTGGGACGCAGGGCGAGACCAAGAACCAGATCGCCCCCGACCGTGCCCGCAGATCCAACCTCGATTATCTCGCGCTCGGCGACTGGCATGGAACGCTGAAGGTCGACGCGCGCACCTGGTATTCAGGCACGCCTGAGACCGATCGCTTTCAGCGGGACGAGCCGGGGCACATCCTGCTGGTCGAGATCGACGAGCGCCGCGGGCCAATCGTCACGCCAATCCGCACCGGTCGTTTCCAATGGATCAGGCGCAGCTGGACTGTGAACGACCAGGCCGCGTTCGAGGCGGAATGCGATCAGCTATTGGCATCGATCGACCCACCGGCGACGCTTCTCGAACTGTCGCTTGCCGGCATCACCAGCCTCACCGATCGCGTCGCAATGCTCGGCAGGCTTGAGAATGACGTCAGCCACCGCGTCCGCTATCTCGATGTTCGCGCCAGCGACCTCGTCGGGCGGCCGAGCGAAGATGATCTCGCTCAGCTCGCGGTTGAAGGCATGCTCGGCGTTGCCGCCGCGAAACTCTCCGCCCGTATTGAAGCCGGTGGCCCAGAAGTATCGGTCGCCAAACGCGCGCTTGAGCGCCTGTTCGTCGAATATAGCCGGGAGGAAAAGGCATGAGCCTGCGGCTCCGCCGGATCGCCGTGGACGGCTTCCGCAAGTTTCGCGAACCGATGGCGATCGAAGGCCTGACCGATGGCCTCAACATCATCATCGAACCCAACGAAACCGGGAAATCGACCTTGCTCGAGGCGCTTCGGGCAGCCTTTTTCGTGCGCCACGGGACCAAAAACCAGCTCGCCCAATCCTTCGCGCCCTATGGCGAGGCGGTCGGGCCGGAGATCCAGGTGTCGTTCGAGGCCGACGGGGCGCCGTGGACGGTCACAAAGCGGTTCCTGCGGGGCGCCACGATCGAAGTCACGGGGCCACAGGGGAAGGCCCAGAGTGAGGAAGCCGAAGCCCGGCTCCATGCGCTTCTCGGCTCGGTCCGCGATACAAGTCAGAAGGGCGATGCCGGAACCTATGGTGCCCTGGGTCTGCTCTGGGTAGCGCAAACGGACGCTCTCGCGGTCACCGCACCCGGGCAAATCGTCCGCGATACAGTCAGGTCGACCCTGGAAGCCGAGGTCGGCTCGATCATGGGCGGTCCGGCTTACAAACGTGTCCGCACCCGGATCGACGAGCAGTTTGCCCGATACTGGTCGCCAACGGGTCAGAAGCGTGAGCGACAAAATGAGGTGCGCGAGCGTGTCGAAAACGCCGAGACCGCCGCGCGAGACGCCGCTGACAGACTCGCGGGATTGGAGAAGACGTTCGCCGAACTCGAAGCCGCGCGCGCCAGGCTGAAGGTGGTTCAGCGCGAGATCGCCGACGACACGGATGTCCAGACCCGGAAGGATCTGGTCGCGTCCCTGGAGGTCGCGCGTGCGGCCGCACAGATCCTCGCGACCCGTCGTGCCGAGCATGAGGCCGTCAGCGCGAAGGCGAAGGGGCTCGAAGACCTCTCCGAGCGCCACCGCTCGGCCACGGAAGCTCGGGACAAGGCCAGCCTCGCGCTGGAGCAGGCGCGTGCCAAGCGGACGGACGTTGGTGAGGGACTGGCTACGGCCAAGCAGCGGCTTGTCGATGCGCGTTCAGCGCTCGAAAATGCCCGAACGGCGCGTCAGGACGCGCGCTCCGCTCTCAGCGTTGGTGAGGATCGCGTGCGCGCTGCACGTCGTAAGACCGGCGTCGCAGCGGCGCGCAGGCGGCATGTGGAGTTGGTCGAGCTTGAACGGCTCCAGAGCGAGGCCAATATCCTCGCGGCGACATCGATCCCCGCCAAGACGATCGAATTGCTCGAGACGAATGAGCGAGCGATTGCCGAGGCGCGTGCAGCGCAGAGCGCCGGCGCGACGCGCATCGCGCTGACCGGCGACACAGCCGGCATCCTGATTGACGGCGAACCCGCGGGCCCCGGCGAGCGGACCCTCACCGGCAGAACCCATTTCTGTATCGGTGGCGCTGAGCTGATCGTGATACCGGCCGCCGGGGCAGCCAGCGCCGAAGAGACTCTTTCCTCAGCTTTGAAGAAGCAGCAATCTGCGCTGGCAGATCTCGATCTTGCTGACCTTGCGGCAGCGCGCGCACGTAACGACGCCGCGCGGGACGCTGCGAGCGAACTGCGCACGATAGCGGCGCGGATCGAAGCAACGACGCCGGCCGACGAAAATATCGGGCTCGCTGCCGGCGCTAGTGCGCTCAAGCTCTTCATCGTCGAGCTTGCCGATGAAACCGCGGCGGGTGAGGGCGAACTTCCCGACACCGCAGCCCTCACGAATGCTCTGGAGGCGGCCGACACCGCGCTCGCGCGGTCCGAAGGCGCCCAGGATAGCGCGCTCGCCGCTCTCCGGCGTGCCGAGGAGGAGGATGCACCGCTTGCCGCCGCCGAGGCGCGTGCCGCGAGCGATCTCGCCAACGCTACGGGTCAAATCACAGCGATCGAGAGCCGGCCGGAATTTCCGAGCTTGGCGGAGGAACTCACCCGTGCCCGCGAGCAGACTGCTGAGGCGGCCGTGAAGCTCGAAGATGCGACCCGCGACGCAACAGCGCACGACGCCGCGGCGATCGCGCGGAAGATCGAGACGGTCGATGCGCGGAGCAGGGCGGCGGGGGAAGCGCGGACAAAGCTTGAGATGGAGATTGCCCGGTTTGAAGGGACGATCGAGAGCGAGGGGGGCAAGGGTCTTGCCGACCGGGAGGCGGGCGCCCGCGAGGAAGCCGAGGCCGCTCGTTCGGCGCTGCAACGCGTAACCGAAGAGGCCGAAACGCTGAAGCTGCTGCGCGAAACGCTCGATGAGGCACGCGACGAGACGTCAGCTAAGTTCGTCGGCCCAGTGGCGAAGCGCGCGAAAAGGTACATCGAGCGGCTGTTGCCCGGCTGTGATCTAAGCTTCTCTGAGGATCTTATGTTGGATGCGGTTGTCCGAGGTGGGATCAGCGAAGGGTGCGGCGATCTGTCGCGCGGCACACAGGAACAACTGGCGGTTCTGACGAGGATCGCGTTTGCAGACATGCTACTCGAGCAGGGTCAGCCGGTGTCGTTGATCCTCGATGATCCGCTGGTCTATGCTGACGATGCCCGGCTCGATTTGATGGTCGAGATACTGAGCGAGGCTGCCGAGCGGATGCAGGTTATCTTGCTGACTTGCCGAGATCGAGCTTTTCGCCATGTGCCAGGCAATCGGATTTCACTCAGTCCAATCTGAGAGGATCGGGAAAAGGCGCCAGGCTGCAGCCCCATGCCTTTTCAATCGATCCTGCTGTCAACGGCCGGCGTTTAATCCGCCGTTCGTTCATACCTTGCTGTACCGATAGTTCCCTTTGATATCGCTGGCGAGGTACTCCCCCTTCGAGCCGGCCGCGTTGAGGGCCGCCGCGACATGATTGGGCACGTCGTAATATTGATAGGTGCCGCCATTGTGAAAGGTCACCTCCAGGATCAGCTGTTGGTCTTCATATCTGATCGCGCTGATGTTCGACGAAGTGAACGCAGGAAATTGCTGCCATGCCATTTGCGTCTTGTCCTTATGGGTTGTTCGACGGGATAGGGTTTTGCTGAAGCCAGGTTTCGACAAAGGGATCGTAACTGGGCGCTTCGAGCGGCTTGACGTTCCACCCACCAGGTGTCATCGACTCGTCGGGCGAGAATTCGTCACAGATCACCGGATCCTGGCTGTCTGGTCGCCTGCCTTTGGGCGGGGCCTGGATCATCGTTCGCATCGGTAGGCCAACCGCCTCACCAAGGATGATCGCCTCCCCTGTTCGCAGAATCGGCAACATATTGGTCAATCCCTCAAGATTGTCCGAAAGAGCACCGGTCACTTGCGAGCGATCAGAGCCGTTGCTCAGCCGCATGGCGAAGAACGTGCCGCACTGCGACAGAATGGTTGCATTAATCTCCGAAGGGCGTTGGCTGACGATCATCGCGCCGATACCGTATTTGCGGCCTTCTTTGACGATACGCTGTGTAATCAGCGAGGCAGCGCTGTCGAAATTGTCGTTCAAATAGGCGTGGGCTTCTTCCATCACGATCAGCAACGGCCGCTCCCTGCCGCCTTCTGAGAGGTTCCTTGCCCAGAACAGCCCATCATAGAGCACCCGCAGAACATTGCCGATGATGTCGTTGGTCATTGACGATGGAATGCCGGACAGGTCGAGAATAGTGATCGGCTTGGGGCTGCCGAGCCATGCCTTCATCAGGTCGGCGAGACCCTTGGTGACAATGCCTTCGGCATCTGGGTGCCAGTCTCCTGCACGGAGCAGGAAATCGTAGCGCGACACCCGTAATTTCGATCCGAGCGCCTCGAGTTGGGCTCGGATATTCAGGCCATCAGGAACATAGTTGATCTTCTCCGGATCGTCCTTGACGTTCTTAACCTTGCGAAAGCGCGGCGGATGGCCCGCCTCGGCGTTGCCGACGATCTCATTGTTGCTCGCATCTAACTCATAGGCCCAGGTCGCCGGATCTGCGGGACTGCCCTTGCTGTTGTAGTAGGTCGCGAAATCCAAGCCGTAGAGTTCATGCCAGAGCTTGTGCAGCGAGAAAGGGACCGGGCTGTCCGCACTAAGATTCTCTGCGGTAAGTCCGCGGATAGGCGAGGTCGCGAGGCTTGCGGCCTTTGCGGCGAGCACGCGTTCTAGAATGACATTACGCGCCTTGCCATCGGTCGACAGCGCGCCAAATGTCACGCGCAGCATTTCGTCAAAGCTCAGCGCCCAAAAGGGGATGCAAAGCCGTTGCTCGTTCGGGTTGCGAGGGTCTGGATTGATCCGGAACACGGTCGCCCGATCACCGAGCGCCTTGGCATATTCGCCGTGAAGATCGAGGACGACAATGCGCGCAGAGGGAAAGCGTTCTTCGTTCGACAGCACGTTGAGTAAACCAGCAACGGTGGTTGACTTGCCCGAGCCCGTGGTGCCGACCACTGCGGAATGCCGCGTGACGAGCTTGTTGATGTCGACCAAAGCGTCAATCGACTCGCTGCCCGCGATATGCCCGACACGCACCAGATGGTTTTGCCGATCGGATTTGCCATAAATCACCCTTAAGTCGGCTTCAGAAACGAGATGAACCTCGTCGTCGATGGTCGGATATTGCGAGATCCCGCGCTGGAAGCGGCCCGTTCGATAGCCCTCGCCGATCAACTGGACCGTCATCCAGCGCAATCCATTTGGCAAGTCCTTGGCCAGACTCTCAGGAACGGCGCTGGCCCCGACCTGCGACACGATCCCAAACAGGTCCATATAGCCGATCGGGATCTTCACGAAGCTCCCGATCTGGCCGATCCGATAGCCCTGTCCATCGACGAAGCTGAGGCCCGAGAAGCGGTCCGCGCGTAAGGTCACGCTTACGGACGTTCCGCTGACATCTTGGACCGACCCGATCGCTGTCGCCGCATTGAGGTTTTCAGACCGCATGCTCATGACACCGGTGGTGTCGATGTATCTTCCTTGACGCCTGACAGGCCTCGCAGGAGATTGCCGAAAGCTGCAAAATCGCCGAGCTGAACCGATGCCGTCGTCCCGTCCGAGGCATAGATTTTTGGCGGGAGGGCGGGTGGATCGCCGTCATTTGGTTTCCAGCTACCCGAATTCCGTCCGATGATGGCCTCGTCGAACCCCATCAGGCTTAGATTGGGCGTACGCAATGCACACTCACGGGCCGATTTGTATTTCGCGTCGCCGAGGGCGCCATGCATGAAGGCAAAGACCTGCGTGGTCGAGTTGGTCGAAAGGCTGCGGCAGATGACATCGTTGATATGCTCGTCGGCGAACGAATAGCCGCAAATGAAGAGCGCAGACGACGGCTTCAGGAGGAACGCCTTCAGCCGATCGAGCATCGCCAGGTAAGGCATCTTGCGGCTCTCGTTGTATTTCAGGTGAGACGGGTAAATCAGGTAGGATGACCCGTCATTCTTGACGTCGCTGCGAACGACCGCCCCCGTCTTATCGAGGCGCCAGTTTAGCGAGCCATGAATTTTCCATAGGCGAGACCAGCGGGATGGAAGCAGCGTTTCGTCCTCCACTGCTCCAAGATCGAAGAACGCTCGGCGCGCGCCGATAAAGCCATCGAAATAGGGCGCGTCGCTTTCCTCGAAAGCCTGTTCGAGAAGCAGGTCGTAGTTGGTCGTGAAGACGTGGACCGGTTGCTCGCGGTGGATAGACCGCGCCCAGATCGCGAGATTGTGATAGGGCGTGTCGTGAGATGGCAGCGGGACATCGACGACATCCGAGATCACCTTACAAATCTTTCCATCGAGGATGCGCAGTTCGTCTCGTTGAAGGCCACGCGCCGTGCCGACCCCTGCAACACTGATAAGAAGCCGGATGGTGCTCAGTAGAAGTTCGATATTATTCGAATCTCCTCCATCCTCGTCGACCACGGTAACAACTCTGTCCCAAGCGGACGGCGTCTCCGGGGTGCCCTTGCAGGCTTGGTGAATGATCGCGGTTAAGCCTGCTACATCCCAAATGAGCGGCTCAGTTTTCGTCACACCGCCGACCTCACGCTCAACCCGAACCGACAAGGGGCAGCCGGCGCCGATGAAAAAACCGATCGGCTTTCGATTTTGCGAGAGCGCTTGCTGAATAAAGCTGATTTGATGAAGTGGGTCGTGCTGGATCATGATGGCCCGCGAACAAGGAAACCTAAAGACGAGAAGCGATATATTAGCATGCCGCGAGCCGAACGACCAAGCCTGATACAGCTAAGCTACAAGAAATTATCACCGGCATGCTCCCGAAATCGCTCATGATCACGCACATATTCCGCGACCATCTCCAACGAAGAATGCCGACTGTGCTCTTTCATCTTAAATAGGTTGGCATTCTGTCGTCCCGCCTCCGTCAGGAACCCGGCGCGAAGCGAGTGACCTGAGAACAGCTCGGGCGAGTAGCCGGCTGCGATCGCGGCGGCCTTGACGACCAGAGCAACGCCTTGGGCGCTCATCGGCTTGTTCGTCAGCCTTCCTTGTGGCGTCAGTTTGCGGAACACCGGCCCGCTGGTGATGTCTGCCTGCTTCAGCCAAGCGTTGTAATGCCTGACCGGCTCGAGCCTGCGCCCGTCGGGGATCGCGACGGTGTGACCCTTGCCCTCCTGGTCGGTTTTCGAGGTAGCGATCCGTATCAACAGCCCGCGGCTGTCCTCGCTAACGTGCCCAACTGTGATCGCCACAAGCTCGGAGCGGCGGAACGCACCTGCCATCCCGATCGCGAGCAACGCACGGTCCCGGTAGCTGCGCAGATCCTCGCCGACGATCGCACGCACCATGTCGCGCAACACGTCGCCATCGGCGGGTCGCTTCTTGCAGGGGAGTTCGCCGCGCTTGTCCTTGCGGATCCCTCGCATAGCGCGCTCCAGCCGTGCCGCATCCGGTTGCGACGTGGGCGGTTCGACGTCGGCGGCGCGGTGCGCGAAGACGATTGCGGCAAGCCGCCGGCCGATAGTCGCACGGCCGAGGGGCACGGGCTCCTTCCGGGAAAGCACCTTGCCGCGCTTGGTGCGGCGAAGTTCCTGGGGACTGAACCCGCTGTCGGCGAGCAGCGTCAAGAACGCGGCGACCGTCGCCGGCGTCGCGGGAAGCGGGCGATAGCCGCTCTCCTGGCACCATGCGCAAAATAGCCGCCAATCCGATTTGTAGGCGCGGAGTGTCGCATCGGCCGAGGCCCGGCGAACGTAGTCATCGACGCGCTCGCGATCTTGGGGGGCGAGACTCGGGAGATAGGGTTCGAGCGACTGGACCCGGTCAACGACGACCAGCGCGTCAGCCACGATCGCGTCCAAGTCCGCGCGATCGACGCGGGCCGCTTCATCGATGTCATCAACGGCCAAGCCGACCTCCTGCTCCGCACGTTCATCCAACCGGCCGGTGCATCAGACCGCCCGAAATCTGCGAAACCGACTAACCGATCACTAGAATCTGCGCCAGCATGTAATTAGCGGGAATCAGCGTTATCGCTAATTACGGAGCTTGGCATGTAATGTTCGGTGGGACCCGGGGAATGAGTTTTGCGACACGGTGCGCCGCAAACGCTGACCCGTTCCTTTTTCGATCTGCATCGGTCGTATAGGTTCAAGGACACCCTCAAACGTACGTAGGCGGATCCACGATGAGCAATGTTGATCTAGCAGAGATGCGAAGGCAGATCCGCTCGATGACGTTTGAACGCGGTACGCCAGATGAAATCGCACTTTGGCGTGACGATTTGGCGGAAGCGCGCGCGAACCTCGTCATCGAGGGGCTTGAACCGACGGCAGATGACGATGATCTATTTGCAATGATGCTTGACGAGGGCGTTCCACCGAGATTGATGCCAACCCTTATATTACAGCTTTACCAGCAGGGCAGCCGAAGCTGAGTTCGTTCGTTTCATCCCGCACGGATATATTTAGCCTGGGTTAGAAGTTCCGAGGGTTCTTCAGGCGGCGACCGAATTTCGGCTTTGCAACTCCATCCTCCTTCCAACCCGCCTGCGATCTTCGGCAGATCGCTCATGTTGCGGTTACATGCCGCTTCGTGCGCAATGCGGGTCGATCACGATCGGTCGTCGAAAGCACGAACTCGCATCGTTTTGCCTGACATCTACTGAGGTGCGTCTCGCGTGTGGGCATTCCGGTTCGTGCTTTCGCCGACCGATGACCTGCACGCTGCGGGAAGTCGCACACCGAGCGTGGGCGAGACCGGGGCCGCCCATACGACAGCCCCGGTCTGCTAGTACCCTTTCGGGAAACGGACACGCTTGATAAGCGGCCGCGGGTATGGCGTGTCTAGAGACCGTAGGGAAAAGAGCAACTGCCTCGCTGGTGCCTGTTAATCGGGCTTCGATAGAGCAGGTGTGCCACGTGGCACACCTTTCGTCACCGCGAGCGACGAAGTATATTCGAGCTATGGCAAAGACCCAGCCTACCACGACGAGCACCGCGGTTCGCGACCCAAAGACGGGTAATTTTCAGACTGTGCGCGGTGTAGGTGCGCTCAAAGGCCGCCTTACATTGGACAGGGGCGTCGATCTTACCAAACCGATCGCGTCGCAGGTGATGAAGGCGGCAGATCCCGCAAGAACGCTACGCAGAACCTTTGAGACGCCCTGGCGAGGAGGATAGCGCACGTTCCCGGGTGGACGACAGTGCGAAAGGGTGCGCTGTCGGCACATTCGAGGAATAAGGCGAGGCCTGCCTATTGACCGGCGCTCACGGATCGCGCGCGCCGTGCCAAAGGCTTCCAGACGCGCACAGCCGTCGAGCGGCTTTCAACTTTTAATTGAAGCCTCATGCGCACCCGCATATATCGGATGCAACATGGCCGCCCCTCTGTTGCCGCTGGCATCAAGGGGCGGCCTTCGTCATATCTGGGCCGGATGCTTCAGCCCTACCCCAAACACCATCTCAGTTTTACCGATCAGATCGTGCCACCATCGCCAAGTGCTACGGCCGTCTTCCCGACACGCTGGTGAGCTGGATCAAGACGCTCGCGTTCGTGCGCAACATCAGCGAGCATCCTGCCCTTCTGTGGAACGCAGGCGTCAGCCGTTGGTGCCCGAGCCGTTCGAGGCACCGCATCTCGTGCATATTGGTAGCGATCTGGAGCGGCGCACGCGTGTCTATGGTGCCGCGGCCATAGCTAGCTATTTCGTCAGGCGGATCAATCCTGTGACATCCTAGGCCGTCCCGCATGAAGGGGCATTGGCAGGCGTTCCCGGTGATGCCGTTCGCAAGTCCCATCCAAGGCTGTTTTTTGACGGGGTGGGACGCAGAAGCGATCTGGGCCTGATCTACGAGCCCGCGGGCGCGACCTTGCCGGGCACGGCTATCCCCAGCATTAACTGGCGCGGCATCCTTTCGCGCCATTGGGACCAAGGTGCCGTCGTGGGCGAGTTCCGGGGCAGGCGCGGCAGCTTCCGCGTCGACCAGCCCCGAAATCGCGCGCCGCTCCCCCGCAAAGCGGGCGAGCGGCGTTGTCATGCTATACTTGACGTGCGGTCGCGATGCTCGACAGATCCGTTGCGGTGTCGATCGGCGCGCCGGCCTCCTTCCGTTCCGAGTAGCGATCGACGAGCTGGACCGCATGAGGGCGCAGCAGCACAGTGAACCGCACCAGTTCCTCCATCACGTCGACGATCCGGTCATAGTAGCTGGACGGCTTCATGCGCCCGGCATCGTCAAACTCGTTGAACGCCTTGGCAACGCTCGACTGGTTCGGGATCGTGACCATCCGCATCCAGCGGCCCAACACGCGCAGCGTGTTGACGCTGTTGAACGACTGCGACCCCGCCGACACCTGCATGACCGCCAGGGTGCGCCCCTGCGTCGGCCGCATCCCGCCCATCGACAGCGGGAGATGATCGATCTGCAGCTTCATAATACCCGTAATCTGGCCGTGCCGTTCGGGGCTGCACCACACCTGCCCTTCGGACCATAACGACAACTCTCGCAGCTCGTGGACAGCCGGATGATCGTCGCCGGCGTGTTGGTCAGGAAGCGGCAGGGTGGACGGATCGAAGATGCGCGTCTCACACCCGAAGAAGCGGAGTAGGCGCGCCGCTTCTTCGACGCACAGCCGGGAAAAAGACCGTTCGCGCAGCGAGCCATAGAGCAACAGGATACGCGGCGCGGGATCAAGCGATCCGAGCCCTAGGGCCGGCCGCTCGATGGCATAGGCAGGATCAAGCGCCGGCAAGGTGTCGGGATCGTGGAGCGTGCGGAGCGGCATCAGAGAGCTTTCACGAGATAGGCGGCCGACGCGGGGCACAGCGCGGTAAATTCGCGCGATGCGGCGACGGCTTGGGGAGCGGCACCGCGATCGGCGTCGGCATAACCTAGCGCTTGGAAGAACGGTGCAGCCGTTGTCGTCAGGAGATGCAGGCGCTCCACCCCGAGGTTGCGGGCCACTTGTTCGAGGGTGGCGACCAATGCCTGCCCCAGGCCATGTCCGCGGCGATCGGCGAGGATGACGATCGAGCGGAGCAGGCGATCAGGCCCTTCCCCCTCTAGGCCGCCATAACCGACGAGGCTTTCGGCCTCGAACCGAAAGAACATGCGATCAGGCTCAGCAAGGTCGGCGCTGGGCAAACTCGCGGCATCAAGGAACCATGCCAACCCGGCCAGCTCGCCCGGATCGAGCAACGCGGCTGTCATTCTCGTCACGCGATGCTGATCCTGATCGCGAGCGCCGCGAGCGTGATGAGCAGCACCGGCACGGTGAGCGTGACACCGACGCGGAAGTAATAGCCCCATCCAATCCGCACGCCCTTCTGGCCGAGGACGTGAAGCCATAGCAGCGTCGCGAGCGAACCGATCGGCGTCAGCTTGGGGCCGAGGTCGCAGCCGATCACGTTGGCATAGATCATCGCTTCCTTGATCGCGCCCGTGGCATGAGCCGCGTCGATCGACAGCGCCCCCACCAGCACAGTCGGCATGTTGTTCATGACCGACGAGAGGACGGCCGCGATTATGCCGGTCCCGAACGCGGCGCCCCACACGCCGCCTTGAGCGGTGCGATCGAGCAGCGCGGCCAGATGGTTGGTCAGGCCCGCGTTCCGCAGGCCGTAGACGACCAGGTACATGCCGAGCGAGAAGATCACGACCTGCCACGGCGCGCCGCGCAGCACCTTGCCGGTCTGGATCACATGGCCCCGCCCCGCGATTACCAGCAGCAGGATCGCGCCGGCAGCGGCAACCGCGCTGACCGGCACGCCGATCGGTTCGAGCAGGAAGAAGCCAGCGAGCAGGAGCGCGAGGACGATCCAGCCGGCACGGAAGGTCGCGGCATCGCGGATCGCTTCGCGGGGCGCACGCAGCGCCCCCACGTCATAGTCTTCTGGAAGGTCGTGCCGGAAGAACAGCAGCAGCGCGCCCAGCGTCGCGGCGATCGACACGAGATCAACTGGCACCATCACGGACGCATATGTGCCGAACCCGATCTTGAAGAAGTCGGCCGACACGATGTTGACGAGATTTGACACGACCAGCGGCAGGCTGGCTGTGTCGGCGATGAACCCGGCCGCCATGACGAACGCCAAGGTCGCCTTGTCCTTGAAGCCCAGCGCCCGCAGCATGGCGATGACGATCGGCGTCAGGATCAGCGCCGCGCCGTCGTTGGCAAACAGTGCGGACACTGCCGCGCCGAGCAGCACGATCAGGACGAACAGCCGGCGACCATGCCCCCTGCCCCAGCGGGCAACGTGAAGCGCCGCCCATTCGAAGAATCCGGCTTCATCGAGCAGGAGACTGATGACGATGATCGCGACAAACGCGGCCGTCGCGTTCCACACGATGCCCCACACGACCGGCACGTCGGACAGCGTGACGACGCCCGCGAGCAGCGCCACGACGGCGCCGCCCATGGCGCTCCACCCGATGCCGAGGCCCTTGGGTTGCCAGATGACGAGTGCGATCGTGGCGACGAAGATCAGGACGGCAAGAAGCATTAGGCGACGCGCTGGCCCGAAGCGTCGACCACCTGTTGTCCATCTTCCTTCGCGAACGCGCCTAGCTGATCGCCCGGCAGCAGATCGAGTACGGCTTCGGACGGTCGGCAGAGTTTCACGCCAAGCGGCGTGACGACCAGCGGCCGATTGATGAGGATCGGATGCGCCATCATCGCGTCCACCAGCGCATCGTCGGACAGCGCCGTGTCGCCCAAGCCCAACTCCGCATAGGGCGTACCCTTCTCGCGCAGCAGATCGCGGGGTGTCATGCCGGCGCGGTCGATCAGCTCGATCAATAGCGCGCGCGAAGGCGGGGTTTTCAGATATTCCACGACATGCGGCTCGATGCCGGCATTGCGGATCAGGCCGAGGGTGTTGCGCGACGTGCCGCACTCGGGATTGTGATAGATGATGATGTCGGTCACGCTTGGTTTCCCGAATTGGTATTTTCGTCTTCGACGAGGTCGTCGTGAATGGCTTGTAGGCGCTGACGGACAGCGAGAGCGGGCACTTCCCGGTCGATGATCGGCAGCTCGACCAGCTTCGCGAAGCGCTTGGCCAAAGCGTCGTGAGCAGCCTCGAACGCCGCATCGACAGCTACATCGTCACCTTCGACGGCAGCAGGATCGGGCAAGCCCCAATGCGCCTTGACGGGATGACCCGGCCAGATCGGGCAAACCTCCCCTGCCGCATTGTCGCATACGGTGACGACGACATCGATATTCGGCGCGTGCGTTCCGGCGAACTCGTCCCAGCTCTTCGAGCGGAGGCCCTTGGTAGGATAGCCATGACGCTCCAACAGCCGCAACGCCCCCGGATGCACCTGCCCCTTGGGAAACGATCCGGCCGAGAAGCCGCGAAAGCGGCCGTTCCCGAGCTTGTTGATGATCGCCTCGCCCAGGATCGATCGAGCACTGTTGCCGGTGCACAGCACCAGAACGTTGGTTACGGAAGCGCTCATGCGGACGCCGGCATGTCGCAGCGACTACGCAGGACAACATCGGCCAGCGACGCGCATATCTCGGGCGAACCGCCGCAGCAGTCCTTCATCAGATATTCGAGCAGATCGGACATGTTCTCGTACTTCGCGGTGTAGATCACCGACCGGCCTTCACGACGGCTGTCGATCAGGCCGGCATGCGACAGGATGGTGAGGTTCGCAGACAGCGTGTTGGGCGGCACTTCCATCTGCCGGGCGATTTCGCCGGCAGCTATTCCGGTCGGTCCCGCCTGCACGAGCATCCGGAAAACCGTAAGGCGTCCTTCGTGAGCCAAAGCGGAAAGCCCGGCGACTGCGTTCTTTATTTCCATGTTTCGACTTTAGCGGAAACGACCGGACGAGCAACGCCGCACGATCGCGCGCGGATCAGTTCCGCTTTTCCTTGGCCTCGAACGAGCCGACCGCTCCCTTACGGAGCGTGATGGCGCAGGCGTCTGCGGTCGCGCCCTTGAATGGGCAGGCGAGCGTGGGCGAGTTGATCGTGATCGTCGCGGGGCCGTGCGAGCTACCCTTGTACTCGCATTCAAGCTTCCGGAGCGCGGGCGCGGAAAGACTGGTTCGGCCATTGTCGAGAAAACGGACATATTCATCGCCGTTCCTGGGAAAGACGTGACACTGCATACTGGCACCCGGCTCGCCGGTGATGGTCATAACCGTGGGCGTCGGTGCAGGATCAGCAGCGAAAACGGGGGCGGCGACCAGTGATGCGGCTAGCAGCAGATGCGACTTCATAATTCCTCCGTTGTCCGATTCGACGTTTCCAAGATACAAGAAACGAGGAATGGAGCAACAGACAGATTTCTAGAAAGACGCCCAACGGATGCTTTGCTGCAATGAGTACGATGGCTTACCCAAGCTGCACCATGGTCCCCAAGGCGGCAGCGGATAACGACACGATCGCTGCGCCGAGGATGATCCACAGCGTGTCGATCTTGGTCGTCAGCAGAAGTCCGAAGCTGACCAACGCAATCCCGATCGTCACGGGATCAGTCAGTCCGTCCCTCGCCAGCGGGATCGCGGCAGCGAGCAGCAGGCCGGCGCTGGCGATCACGACGCATTGCAGGACCGACCGGACGCGCGGGTTCTCCATGCGCCGCCCGACGAAATGGACGAGTGGGATCATGATGCCCGCAGGGGTTATCATCGCCAGCCACCCGGCAATCGCGCCAGGTATGCCGGCAACGAAATAGCCGACGCTGACGATGTAGAGGCCGACCGGCCCCGGCGAGCTTCGGGTGATGACCACCGCCTCGTTGAGTTGCTTGTCGGTCAGGACGTGGTGATGCGCGACGAGGGAGTCCTGAATGACCGGCAGCGATGCCAACCCGGCAAACGCGGTGACGGTCCCCTTGAGCAGCAGCAGGTAGAGCAGGAAGATGTTCATGCGCGCACCGGGGGCAGAACCGCGCCGACAACCGCCGCCAGCAACAGCACTTCGATCGCGGACAAGCCGGCCACGACGTAGAGCAGGAAGGCCGCTGCACCGATTACCGCAACACGGAGCCGCGCTCGCCCTTTCCAATGGGGATGCGCAATCGTCCAGCACGTCTTGACGGTGATCGCCACGGCCGCGGCGATCGCGCCGTGGATGCCGGCCTGGACCCAGCGGTTGCCCTCCGCCTCGCTGAATAGTGCTGTCGCGACAACGACCATGATCGTGCAGGGGATCGAGGACGCCAGCAGCGCGACCAGCGCACCCCACCAGCTGCGCAGCAGCCATCCGACCCCCGTGCAGAAAGCCAACACGTTCGTTCCCGGCGTCAGGCGGGCGAGACCGAAGCACAAGGTGAAATTATCGACGCTGATCCAGCGCCGCTTGTCGAGGAGTTCGCGGTGCAGAACGGCGACCGTCAGGCTTCCGCCCCCCAGCGTGAAATTGGCATAGCGCACGAACACGTCCGCGATGGCGCCTAGCGTCGGGCGCGCAGGTGCCGTCTCAGTCTCCGGCGGGGTCATCGACCGGCCCCAGCAGCGCCATCAGCGGAGCGGAATGTGATTTCGCCGCGCGCTGGATCGCCGCGTCGAGCGCACGGTAGCGTTCGAGCAGCGTTACCCCCGCGTCGGTCAGGGTCGCACCACCCCCGTGACTGCCTCCCCGCGCCGCTACGACCAGCGGCACCTTCCAACAGGCGTTGAGCGTGTCGATCATGTCGCGCGTGCGACGATAGCTGAAGCCGAGTTCGCGTCCCGCTGCCGCGATCGATCCGGTGCGCGCGACCGCCGCCAGCAGATCGGCCTTGCCGGGTCCGATCGCGATCGAGCGTCCGACGAGAACTTGCGCCTTCACCTTCAACAGGCCGGTATCTGTCTCGCGCGCCATCGTCGTAACCTAAAGGAGCGACCGGACGTTCGGAAGCATGTTGCATTGACAGTCCGGTCTCCGGGTTGCGATGTGCGCCCGAGCATACAACGACCGAGGCAATGATGAAGCCGATTTCCCCGATTTCCCGGCGCTTTCTGTTGATCGGCATCGCGCTTGGCGCGGCGACGCCGGCAATGGCGCAGGACGTGCCGAACATCGCCGCTGCGGCCGATCTGCGGGTGGCACTGACCGACGTGGCAGCGGCGTTCAAGCGCGACACGGGCCAGGAGGTGAAGCTGACGTTCGGATCGTCGGGTACGTTCTTCCAGCAGATCCAGCAGGGCGCGCCATTCCAGCTCTTCCTCTCGGCCGACGAGCAATATGCGATCGACCTCGCCAAGGCAGGCAAGGCGGTGAATGCCGGCAAGCTCTATGCGATCGGCAGGCTCGCCGTGGTCGCGCCGAAGGGATCGCCGCTGACGCTCGATAGCAATCTGGTTGGGCTGCGCAGTGCGCTGGCACGCGGGCAGATCACCCGGTTCGCCATCGCGAACCCAGACCATGCTCCCTACGGCGAGCGCGCCCGCGAGGCGTTGCAGCACGTCAAGCTGTGGCAACCGCTCGCGGGCAAGATCGTCATGGGCGAAAACGTGTCACAGGCGCTGCAATTTGCCACCGCTGGAGGTGCGCAGGGCGGGATCGTTTCCTATGCGCTTGTGCTCGACCCAGCCTTTGCGGCACGCGCCAGCTACAAGCTGTTGCCGGCCACTTGGCATCAGCCGCTCCGGCAGCGAATGGTGTTGATGAAGGGCGCGAACGCAACGGCGCAGCGCTTCTATGCCTATGTCCAACAGCCGGCCGCACGGCGCATCCTCGTGCGCTACGGCTTCGCCCTTCCCGGCGAGCGCTGATCCCGGCCGATGGACTGGCAGGCGCTTCGCCTATCCGTGCTGCTCGGGTGCCTGACGATCGCGATCCTACTGCCGGTCGCGATCGTCGCGGGGCGTTGGCTGGCGACAACGCGGCTGCGCGGTCGCGCGCTGATCGAGGCAGCGCTGACGCTGCCGCTGGTGCTGCCCCCGACTGTTATCGGCTTCTATCTCCTTGTCGGCATGGGGCCGGGTTCGCCGATCGGCCGCGCATGGACAGCGCTGTTCGGCGGGGCGCTGGTATTCAGCTTCCAAGGCGTCCTGGTCGCGTCCGTTCTCGTAAACCTGCCCTTTGCGATCCAGCCGGCGCAGCGTGCGTTCGAGGCCGTAGGCCAGCCGCTTCGCGACGCCTCGGCCACCTGCGGGCATTCGCGCTGGCGGACGTTCTGGCGGATCGAACTGCCGCTGGCGTGGCCGGGAATCATAACCGGAGCGGTGCTTGCCTTCGCCCATACGATGGGAGAGTTCGGCGTCGTGCTGATGGTGGGCGGTTCGCTCCCCGGTGAAACCCGTACGCTCGCGCTTTCGATATACGATCGGGTGCAGGCGTTCGATAATCCGGCAGCCGCTCGCATGGCGGCGGTTTTGATGGCGATATCGCTGGTCGCGGTGACACTCAGCTTCGTACTGACCGGTCGGAGACGCCGGCATGGCTGACGGGCTGCATGTCTCGATTCATCAGGCAGGACCGATCCCGCTTGCGGTAGATTTAACGGTCGCGCCGAATGAGACGCTGGCGCTGATCGGGCCATCGGGTGCGGGCAAAACGACGATCCTGCGAACGATCGCGGGACTCTATCCGGCACGGCAGGGCCGCATCGTCGCGAATGGGCATGTCTGGTTCGATGACAGCGCGAGGATCGACGTACCCGCACGGCAACGCCGCGTCGGCGTCGTGTTCCAATCCTACGCCTTGTTCCCTCACCTTACCGCGATCGGGAACGTCATGGAGGCGATGGTCGACCACCCCAGGGCGGAGCGGCAACGGGCGGCGGTCGAGATGCTGGCACGGGTCCACCTCGACGGGTTAGGAGATCGTCGCCCGGAGTTGCTGTCAGGCGGGCAGCAGCAGCGTGTCGCACTCGCGCGCGCCTTGGCGCGTGATCCCGACGTGCTGCTATTCGACGAGCCTTTCTCAGCAGTCGATCGACCGACACGGCGTGCGCTGCATCGCCTGATCGCGGAGCTACGTGCGGTGACGCCGGTGCCGATCGTATTCGTCACCCATGATATCGAGGACGTAGCCGCAAGCGCCGATCGGGTGTGTTTCCTTCGAGAGGGCAGTCTCATCGAGACGAGGCGCAGCGTCGAAATACATAAAGGCGGCAATAGCCCGCTCGAAAGGTGGCTCGCCGGATAATCCATGAGGCGGTGCAGTTACGGAAAGCCAGCCTAGCCGTAAGAATGCTCGACAAATTGGTTGTAGCATAGGGTAAGCATAACATTTGCGCCTAATCCGGATGCTGACGGCACGCTGATCGTCTCAGACGCTCGGAGCCAATGCCTCGATAATCCTGCAGTCGGCGACGGTGTTACGGCTACAGGAATCTATTAACACATCCAGCTCGCCAGCGAGCGCCGTCAGGTCGGCGATCTTTTGCGTGATCGCGTCTCGGTGCTGGTTGGCGATGACATCCACCGCGATGCAGGATTGATCGCGGCGGTCAGCGAGCCCCATCAACTCCCTTACCTGGTCGATTGAGAATCCGAGATCCCGCGCGCGCCGTATAAACGACAGGCGGCGAAGATGCGCGGCCTCATACGTCCTGTAGTTCGCAGCCGATCGCGCTGGTGCCGGCAGCAAACCGATCTGCTCATAGTAGCGGATCGTCTCGACCTTGGTGCCGGTTGCTCCAGCCAGTTTTCCGATCGTGAGTTTTTCGGACATGGCGCTTGACCCTCTAGCGACTAGAGGGTGCATATAGGCTGCCAGATCGATTCTATCGAGGTGGCGAACATGGCCTGCACGAGCTGCGCGTCCGACAAGACGGGCACCAACGACCCGAGATGGCGGCGCGCGCTATGGATCGCGCTCGCGATCAACGGGGCCATGTTCGCGATCGAGATCGTCGCCGGCATCACGGGCGGTTCGAAGGCGCTCCAGGCCGACGCCCTCGACTTCTTCGGTGACACGGCGAACTACGCGATCAGTCTGGGCGTCGCAGGTATGGCTCTCGCCTGGCGCGCCCGCGCGGCGATGCTGAAAGGTGCGACGCTTGCGGTACTCGGTCTTTACGTCCTGATCGCGGCAGGATGGGCGGCGCTTCACGGAACCGTGCCACATGCCGAGATGATGGGGATTGTCGGCGTTGTCGCTTTGATCGCGAACCTGGTGGTGGCAATAATGCTCTATCGCTTCCGCAGCGGTGACGCGAACATGCGATCGGTCTGGATCTGCTCGCGCAACGACGCGATCGGGAACATCGCCGTTGTCCTGGCCGCAGGCGGCGTGTTCGGCCTGAACAGTGCCTGGCCCGACATTCTTGTTGCAGCGCTGATGGCAGCGCTGGGATTGGCTGGCGGCTTCCAGATCATGCGGCAGGCCCAAGCGGAATTGCGGTCTTCTCCGCGTCCCGCGTCCGTCGATCTCCGAGGATCATTACATGGCAGTCGCTAAGCTGCTACGAGCCGGGCCGATGCAGCGCCTGTCCGCCCTCTTCCTCTGTCTGATGCTCGCGCTGTCGCTCGGGTTCGGATCGGTCGCGCACGCGGCCGAGGGGCCGGGGGTCGAGGTATCCGCATCTACGTCGATCGGCCATGCCGACGGCGATGGCGACCAAGTGCCTGCCGACAGCCAGAAGGGCTATCCCCATCACCATGGTGGATGCCACGGCCATGATATCGGCGTTCCGATGGCGCCTGATCCGGTCGCATCCGCTACGGGGCTGCGCGTGACGCCCTCAACCTGGAACAATGGTCCGATGGCGATGGCGCCGTCGGACCCGGCGCTACGACCTCCCCAAGCCTGACCGACGTCTAAGCTCCGCCCGGCCACCGGCGCGGATTCCAGCGTTCGTCAGGAGATCCTTACCCATGCAGCGTTTAATCGCGGCCCTATTGGCCGTGGCGTCATGCGCGTCGATCGCGCAGGCGCAATCTTCCGAGCCGATATCGACCAGTCTGACCCTTACGCTCGAACAGGCGCTGGCGCTCGCCGGCGCGACGGCGCCCGCGCTGGACGCGGCGACGGCCGGGGTCCGGGCGGCAGAGGCGGGTCGCACCGTCGCGGGCTATCGCCCCAACCCCTCGATCGTCGCGGAAACCGAGAACGTCGCGGGCAGCGGACAATATCGCGGGGTGCGCAGCGCCGAGACAACGGCCGGCCTGGCGTTCCCGATCGAGCTTGGGGGCAAGCGGTCCGCGCGGATCGCAGTGGCCGACGCGATCGGTAGTCGCGCCCGGATCGGCTCTGCCTTGGCCGAAGCCGATCTGCGACTTGCCGTCACACAACTCTACATCGAGGCTACCGCGGCCGACCGTCGCCTCGTCACGGCACGCGAGCAGGCGGGGATCGCCCGGGAAGCGCTGCGCGCAGCTGGCGTCCGCGTGCAGGCGGGGCGGGCATCGCCCCTCGAACAGCAGCGGGCCGACGTGCTGCGTATCAATGCCGAAACCGCCGTCGAGCGCGCGCAGCGTCTCGCAGACGTTGCGCGCGACAATCTGACGCGCCGCATCGGCCAACCCGTCATCGGCGCCCTGGACATGGCGTGGTACGATCGCGTTGAGGGCTATGGTCCGGCGAAGCCGATTGCGACCGCCGGCACGCTTGCGCTGGCCGCTGCGCGTGCGGACGCGACCACAGCCGAAGCACAGGTGAGGCTCGCACGTTCGCAGCGCGTCCCTGACGTGACGCTCAGCGCCAGTGCGCGTCGTCTCGAGGCGACCAACGACGTCGCGGCAGTGTTCGGGGTGTCGATCCCCTTCCCCGTCTTCAACAATGGAAAGGCGGCCGTTGCCCAGGCTCGCGCCCAGAGCGATCAGGCGCAGGCGCTTCGACGTGTAGCCGAGCTGGATACGGCACAAGATATCGCACGCGCCCAAGTCGAGGTGGCGAATGCAGCTACGTCCGCTCGCAACGCAAGCGGACCTGCGCTCGCGTCGGCAACCGAAGCCGCGCGGATCGCCCGGATCGGCTACCGCGAAGGCAAGTTCGGTCAGCTCGACCTTCTCGATGCCGAGCGGACCCTGTCCGAAACGCGGACCGCCGCGATCGACGCGCTCGCCACCTATCACGATGCGAAGGCACGCCTCCAACGGCTCGTTGCTGCCGCGCCCTCGTTCGAGGAAACCAATCAATGACGAAGATCATCATCCGGGCGCTTGCACCCGTGACCCTGGCTCTCATCCTTGCGGGCTGCGGTAGTGGCGGCAGCAGCGGCGAAGCCGGCGAAAAAGCCGGAGCTGAAAAGACCGAGAAGACCGAAGCTGGCGAGACCAAGGAAGCGGCCAAGGATGTCGTCACCTTATCCGCGCAGCAGATCGCGGACGCCGGCATTGAGGTGACGCGCCCGACCGTGGGCGGCGAAGCCGGCGCGATCGAGCTGTCTGCAACGATCGAAGGCGATCCGCAGGGCGTACAGGTCGTGTCGGCGTCGGTTGGAGGGCGCCTTGTCTCGCTCACCCACAATCTCGGCCAATCCGTTAGCCGCGGCGATCCGCTCGCGATTATCGAGAGCCGGGAGGCAGCATCGCTCAAGGCCGAAGTCGAGGCGGCACGTGCGCGTGCCGCCCTCGCCGGGTCCAACCTGCGCCGCGAACAGCGCCTGTTCGCCGAGCGGGTCTCGCCGGAACAGGATCTCGTCGCGGCGCGGACCGCGGCGACGGAAGCCGGTATCGCGCTGCGTTTGGCGCAGCAGCAGCTATCGGCGACCGGCAGCGGGGGCGGCGCGCTCAACCGCATTGCGGTGCGCTCCCCGATCGGCGGTCAGGTCATCGCACGGTCTGCCACGCTCGGGCAGACGGTCGCGGCGGACGCCGAACTGTTCCGCGTCGCCAATCTCTCGAAAGTCACCGTCACTACGTCGCTGGTGCCGAACGACGCCGGCCGGGTGAAGCCCGGTGCGCGCGTCGAGGTCACGGCCCCCGGTCGGCGTCAGGAGGGTCGGGTGACGTTCGTCTCGCCAGTGCTGGACGAGACGACCCGGCTGGTGCCGGTGATCGCGACGCTCGACAATGCCGGCAGCACCTGGCGGGTCGGCGAGACGGTCAACGTGTCGATCCTCGTACCCGCAAGCGGCAACCGCACCGTCGCAGTGCCTTCGGCCGCGGTGCAGATGATCGAAGACAAATCATTCGTTTTCGTCCGGACCCCGATAGGGTTCCGCGCGCTGCCCGTGACATTGGGCCGGACCAATGGCGGTCAGGTCGTGGTGACATCGGGCCTCACCGGTTCCGAGCGGATCGCGTCCACCAACAGCTTCACGCTCAAGGCCGAACTCGGCAAGGGCTCGGGCGCGGACGAGGACTGAGCCATGATCGGTCACATCGTCACCCTTTCCGTCGAAAAGCGCTGGCTGATCCTGCTTTTCACCGTCGCCGCAGCATTGATCGGGATCGGCGCGCTGCGCCAGCTTCCGATCGACGCCGTGCCCGATATCACCAACAACCAGGTGCAGATCAACGTCGTCGCCCCCGCCCTCTCACCGGATCAGATCGAAAAACAGGTCGCCTTTACTGTCGAGACTGCGCTCGCCGGCATCCCCGGCCTCGAATATACCCGATCGCTCAGCCGCAACGGCTTCGCTCAGGTCACGGCTGTTTTCTCCGAAAAGACCGATATCTACTTCGCACGGGCACAGGTCGCGGAGCGGCTTCGCACTGCCGAGGAAGACCTTCCGCAGGGGGTGAACCCCGAGATGGGGCCGATCGCGACCGGGCTCGGCGACATCTTCATGTGGACGGTCGAATACCGCGAGCTGGATCAGACCCGTCACCGCAACGGCGAACCCGGCCTGCAACGCGATAGCAGCTACATCACGCCGGAGGGCGATCACCTCGTCAGCGACGCCGACAAGGCGACCTACCTGCGGACCGTGCAAGACTGGATCGTCACGCCGCAGCTCAAAAGCACGGCGGGCTTGGCCGGCGTCGACTCCCTTGGCGGCTACACCAAGGAGTATCTCGTCGTTCCCGATGTCCAGCGGATGGCGGCGATGCGCCTCACGCTGCAGGATCTGTCAACGGCGCTGGAGCGCAACAACACCAGCGCCGGCGCGGGTGTCGTCAACCGCAACGGTGAAGGGCTTGCCGTTCGCTCGGACGGGCGTGTGCGCAACGCCGACGAACTCGCCCGCACCGTCATTGCTACGCGCGAGGGCGTGCCGATCCTGCTCAACCAGATCGCGACCGTCCGCACCGGCCAGGCGCTCCGCATGGGGTCCGCGTCCGAGAACGGTCATGAAGTCGTGGTCGGGACGGCGGTGATGCGGATCGGGGAAAACAGCCGCACCGTATCGACGGGTGTGGCCGAGCGGCTGACGCAGATCGGCCGTTCCTTGCCGGTCGACGTGGTGGTGAAGCCGGTCATGAACCGGACCGAGCTGGTGAACTCTACCATCGCCACGGTCGCCCGCAACCTCGCCGAAGGTGCGGTGCTGGTCATCGTCGTCCTGTTCGCGCTGCTCGGCAATTTCCGGGCGGCGCTGATCGCTGCATTCGTCATCCCGATCACGATGCTCCTCACCAGCATCGGGATGCTGAAAGCCGGGGTCTCCGCCAATCTGATGAGCCTCGGCGCGCTCGACTTCGGCCTGATCGTCGACGGCGCCGTTATCATCGTGGAGAATGCGTTGCGCCGCCTCGCCGAGGCGCAGCACGGCCGCGAAGGCGAGCTGACGATGGAACAGCGGCTCGGGTTGGTCGCTGCCTCCGCCCGCGAGATGATCCGCCCGTCTGTCTACGGGCAGGCGATCATCATCCTCGTCTATGCGCCGCTCCTCACCTTCTCCGGCGTCGAGGGCAAGATGTTCGAGCCGATGGCACTCACCGTCATCATCGCGCTCGTCTTCGCCTTCATCCTGTCGTTGACCTTCGTGCCCGCAGCCATCGCCATCTGGCTCAGCAAGCGGGTCGAGGAGAAGGAAAGCCGCATCGTCGCGTTCCTGCGGCGACGCTACGAACCGGGGCTCGATGCGGCCATGCGCCGACCGAGCCTCACCATCGGCGTCGCGGTCGGCGCGCTCGCGCTTGCCGGTGTCGCCTTCACTACCTTGGGCCAAGAGTTTCTGCCCCAGCTCGATGAAGGCAATGTCCTCGTGCAGGCGGTCCGCATCCCGGGCACGTCGGTCGACCAAAGCCAGGCCATGCAATTCCAGGTCGAAAAGGCGCTCGCCAAGGCGCCGCAAGTCAGGTTCGCTTTCTCGCGCACCGGCACGTCCGAAATCGCATCGGACCCGATGCCGCCTAACGCGACCGACACGTTCGTCATCCTGAAGCCCAAGAACGAATGGCCTGACCCCGGTCTGTCCAAGGAGGCGCTGGTCGAGCAGTTGGAAAGGCGACTCTCCACCCTGCCGGGCAACGCCTACGAAATCACCCAGCCCATCCAGATGCGCTTCAACGAGCTGATCGCCGGTGTGCGCGGTGATATCGCGATCAAGGTGTTCGGCGACGACTTCGGCGAGATGAACGCGACCGCAAATCGCATCGCCGGCATCCTGCGTGCGACGCGCGGCGCCGCAGACGTCCGGGTCGAGCAGACCGAAGGTCTGCCGATGCTCGACATCCGTCCTAACCGCACCGCCATGTCGCGGGTCGGGGTGACGGCTGGCGACGTGCAGGACACGGTTGCCGCCGCGATCGGGGGACGCCAAGCCGGCGTCATCTTCGAAGGCGATCGCCGCTTCCCCGTCGTGATCCGCATGGCGGAAAGCGCACGATCCGATCTGACCGCGGTCGCTCAGGTGCCCGTGCCGACCGCAGGCGGCGGTTTCGTGCCGCTGTCGACGGTCGCGGATATCGCCGTCGTCGACGGTCCCAACCAGATCAGCCGGGAGAACGGAAAGCGGCGTGTTGTTGTGCAAGCGAACGTCCGCGACCGCGATGTGGCAGGTGTCGTCGCCGATGCGCGCGCCGCGATCGACAGCCAGGTGAAGCTACCTCCGGGCACTTATCTCGAATGGGGCGGTCAGTTCGAAAATCTGGCGTCTGCACGCGACCGGCTCGCGATCGTCGTGCCGATCTGCTTCGCCGTCATCATGCTGCTGCTCTACGGAGCGCTAGGCTCGGTACGGGACGCGCTGATCGTGTTCACGGGTGTGCCCCTGGCCTTGGTAGGCGGAGTGCTGGCGCTGGTGCTGCGGGGGATGCCATTCTCCATTTCCGCGGCCGTAGGCTTCATCGCGCTGTCGGGCATCGCGGTGCTCAACGGGTTGGTGATGGTGTCCTCCATCCACGACCTGATGCGCGACGGCGTGGATCGCGCTGTGGCGGCGCACCAAGGGGCGCTCGCCAGGCTCAGGCCGGTTGCCATGACCGCACTCGTCGCGTCGCTCGGGTTCGTACCGATGGCGCTGGGGCACGGTGCCGGTGCCGAGGTGCAGAAACCTCTCGCGACCGTGGTTATCGGAGGTCTCATCTCCGCGACCCTTCTGACCCTGTTCGTGCTGCCGACGCTCTACGCCCGCTTGGGCGCGCGCAAGCTGCCAGCGTCGTCGGACAGCCATCTCGAACTCCCTCCCCTGCCCGCTGCGGCACACTGAAAGACAGATCATGCACGATCATGCAGCGGGCGGAGACGCCCATGACCATAGCGAACCGGGTGGCCACGACCACGGCCACGCTCACGGGGGGCATGGGCACAGCCACGCCCCCAAGAGCTTTGGCCGTGCCTTTGCGATCGGTACTGCCCTCAATTTAGGCTTCGTCATCATCGAGGCCGGTTACGGCATCGCGTCGGGATCGATGGCGCTGCTGGCCGATGCCGGCCACAATCTGAGCGATGTGCTGGGCCTGCTTATCGCTTGGGGGGCAGCCACGCTTGGTAAGCGCCGCCCGAGCGGCAAATACACCTATGGCTTCCGCAGCTCGTCGATCCTGGCAGCGTTCTTGAATGCTCTGCTGTTGCTCGTCGCCATCGTCGTGATCGCGGTGGAGGCGATCCGGCGCTTTTCCGAGCCGGCTCCGGTTGCGGGCGGGACGGTGATGATCGTCGCGGCGATCGGTATCGTCGTCAACACGGCGACCGCGCTGTTGTTCATGTCGGGGCGTAAGGGCGACCTCAATATCAAGGGCGCGTTCCTCCACATGGCAGCCGACGCCGCGGTGTCGGCCGGCGTCGTGGTGGCAGGCTTCATCATCGTGAAGACCGGCCTCACCTGGATCGACCCGGTGACGAGCCTCGTCATCGTTGCGGTAATCGCGATCGGGACGTGGGGGCTGCTCCGCGATTCCGTGAACATGAGCCTTCAGGCCGCACCTCCCGGCCTAGACCCCGAGGAGATCGGTACCTTCCTGCGCGGACGCGAGGGCGTGCAGGAGATCCACGACCTCCACGTCTGGCCAATGAGCACGACCGAGACGGCACTGACCGTGCATCTGCTCGTCCCGGGCGGCTATCCCGGCGACGCCTACACGGCCGGCGTCGCGGCAGCCCTGAAGGAGAAATTCGGGATCGACCACGCGACGATCCAGATCGAGACCGACCCGGGAACGCCGTGCGCGCTCGAATCCGACAAGACCGTTTGAGGCTCGCGACATGCAGGCATTAGTCTTCACCCTAATCCCGGTCGCGGCCGTACTGCTCGGTTCGCTGGTTGCCGTTACCAGACGACCGAGCGAAGCCGTCGTAAGCGCGATGCAACATCTGGCGGCAGGCGTGGTGTTCGCCGCTGCGGCAGTCGAGATCCTTCCGCAAGTTATGCACGAAGGGTCGCCCATCGCGACCTTCATAGGGGGGGCAATTGGCATCACCGTGATGCTTTCGCTGAAAGCCATCGAGGGTCGGGCCAAGGGGCCTGTCGCGATGCTCGGCGCGGTCGGCGTCGACATTTTGATCGACGGGCTGGTGCTGGGGCTGGCGTTCGTCACCGGCGGCAAGGCGGGCATATTGCTCACCATCGCCTTGACGCTCGAGGTATTGTTCCTCGGGTTGACCGTGACGACCGAACTCGGCGAGACGATCCGATCGAAGGCTCGCATCGTGGCCATCACGGTGGGGATCGCGCTGCTGCTCCCGATCGGCGCGGCGCTGGCAACACCCGTTGCGCTCCTCTCGCCCGTCGTGATCGCCGGGTTTTTGAGTTTCGGGCTGATGGCTTTGCTCTACCTCGTCACCGAGGAGCTGTTGGTCGAGGCGCACGAAAAGCCCGACACCCCGCTCATCAGCGCCATGTTCTTCATCGGCTTTTTGGGGCTTCTCCTGATCGAGGAGATATTGAGCTGACCGGTCAGCATGGCACACGCTGGACCGCCGAGACCGACGCCGAGCTACGCCGGCGCGTGGCGGCCAAGCAGACCATCGGACAGATCGCGCGCGAGATGGGACGAACGATGGACGCGATCCGCGGCAGGGCAGCGTCGCTGCGGATCACGCTTCGCTCTTCGCAACGACCGTGGCGGGACGGCGTTGCTCGTCGCCCTAACGACTAAGCGAGGCCTCACGCTTCCATGCGGCGAAGGATCGGGCAGTCCGGTCGATCGTCTCCGTGACAGCGGTTCACCAATTCCAGCAGCGTCGATCGCATATCTTCGAGCGCAGCCGCCTTACGTCCGAGTTCGTCAGCGCGCGCTTGCGCAAGCATTTTGACTTCGCTGCTCGAACGGCTGCGATCCGACCAGAGGCCGAGCAGCGTCCTGATCTCATCGATCGGAAAGCCCAGGTCACGCGCGTTGGCAATGAAACGAAGGCGGTGAACGTCGGGGTCGGCATAGTCGCGGTAACTCCCACGCCGGGGCGGCGCGGGCACGAGACCGATCTTCTCGTAATGGCGGATCATGCGCTGCGAGACACCGCTGGCATCCGATGCCGCTCCGATGTTCATAGCTTCACCGTGTTCAACCGTAGCGCGTTGAGGACCACGGTAAGGGACGAGAGCGCCATCGCCGCGCCGGCTAGCATCGGCGAGAGGAGGATGCCCGCCACGGGGTAGAGCACCCCGGCCGCGACCGGCACGCCGATCCCGTTGAACAGGAACGAGAAGAACAGGTTCTGACGGATATTCCGCATCGTCGCCTGGGCGAGCTTCCGCGCTCGCACGATCGCCGACAGATCGCCGCGCGTAAGCGTTATGCCGGCGCTTTCGATCGCTACGTCTGTTCCCGTGCCCATGGCGAGGCCTACGTCCGCAGCCGCCAGAGCGGGCGCATCGTTGATTCCGTCGCCGGCCATCGCAACCTTGGCACCGGACGCTTTCAGCTCGCCGATGATGCGCGCCTTGTCCTCCGGGCGCAGGCCGGCGCGCACGTCGTCGAGTCCGCCAACAGCGCGGCCGACCGCATCGGCAGTCGTCTGATTGTCGCCTGTCAGCATAATGACGCGGAGGCCCTGCTGGCGGAGTGCGGCAATTGCCTCTCCGGCGTTGGCGCGGACCGGGTCGGCGACCGCGAGCAGGCCGGCAAGAGCGCCATCGATCGCCACGAGGATTACGCCTGCACCGTCGCCGCGATGACGATCGGCATCGGCATCGAGCGCCTTGGGATCAGCGCCAATCCGGCTCATTTGCTCGGCGTTCCCGATCACGACCGAACGGCCATCGACCTTGGCGCTGACCCCTAGACCGGTTTGCGAGGCGAAGTCCGTGACCGTGCCGAGCTGCAAATCTCGATCCTTGGCGGCAACGACGATTGCGTGTGCGAGCGGGTGTTCCGATTGCCCTTCGACGGCCGCAGCAAGCGCTAGCATGTCGTTCTCCACGACCGAGCCGATCGTCTGGACCGCGATGAGCTTAGGCTTGCCTTCCGTGAGCGTGCCCGTCTTGTCGATGACCAGTGTATCGACTTTTTCGAGCCCCTGTAGCGCTTCCGCGTTCTTCACCAGAACGCCGGCCTGAGCCCCGCGGCCCGTCCCGACCATGATCGACATGGGCGTAGCGAGACCCAGCGCGCAGGGGCAGGCGATAACGAGCACGGCAATGGCATTAAGCAGCGCATGAACCATGCGCGGCTCAGGACCGACCAGCGACCACACCACGAACGTCGCGATAGAAACCAGCACGACCAACGGCACGAACCAGCCAGACACCTGATCGGCGACGGCTTGGATCGGGGCACGGCTGCGCTGCGCGTCCGCAACCATGCGGACGATCCGCGCCAGCATCGTATCCGACCCGACCGCGCGCGCTTCCATGACGAGGCTTCCCGTGCCGTTGACCGTACCACCCGTGACGGCCGCCTCGGCCTCCTTGAGGACAGGAGCCGGCTCGCCGGTGAGCATGGATTCATCGACCGAGGAGCGTCCCTCGACCACTACGCCGTCAACCGGGATCGCATCCCCGGGACGAACGCGAAGCCGATCACCGGCCGCCACGTTGGCGAGGCTGACTTCCTCCTCGGACCCGTCCGATCGCACCCGGCGCGCCGTCTTGGGGGCAAGATCCATCAGGGCGCGGATCGCGCGTCCTGTTGCCGCTCTGGCACGCAGTTCGAGGACCTGTCCGAGCAGCACCAAGGCCACCACCACTCCGGCCGCCTCGTAATAGACCGGGACCACACCTCCGTGCATGCGGAAGGTCGGGGGGAAGATGCCGGGCGTGACCGTCGCGACCAGGCTGTAGAGGAAGGCGGCACCGACCCCGATCGAGATCAGCGTGAACATATTGAGATGGCGGGTGCGAAGCGACGTCCATCCCCGCTGAAAAAACGGCCAGCCCGCCCACAGTACGATCGGGGCGCTGAGCGCGAGCTGTACCCAAGGGGAAGCGGCAGGACTGACGACATCGATGCCGAGCATTTCGGCGACCATCGAGATCGCCAGCAGCGGCACGGCGAGCACGCCCGCCACCCACAGCCGACGCGTGAAATCGACCAGCTCGGGATTAGGCCCATCATCGAGCGACGGTTCTTCCGGTTCGAGCGCCATGCCGCAAATCGGACACGTCCCCGGTCCCTCCTGGCGGATTTGCGGGTGCATGGGACACGTCCAGATAGCCCCCGGCGTCGCCGTTGGCTCAGGCTTCGGCTTGTCGCCGAGATAGGCGTTGGGGTTTGCGACGAACTTGGTCCGGCAACCGGCGCTGCAAAAATGATAGGTTTGGCCGGCGTGCTCGGCATGATGCGCCGTTTTCGCCGGATCGACCGTCATCCCGCACACCGGGTCCGTAACCGTCGCTGCGCCTTCAGAGACCTTGCCGCCAGCGCAGCAACCTCCAGCCTGAGGGTGATGCTCGTCGTTTTTCGCCGTCTCGGGAGGCCCCTCAGCCGCTCCACCCGAGCAGCAGGCCGCTGGCGCGGAAGAGACAGTCGCGGCCGCAGGCTCCGTGGTACTCTGCCCGGAACAGCCGCACCCGCTGGCTTGAGGCGTATGGGAATGAGGGTCGTTCATGGCGTGAGACTCCTTCTACCCGAGGGCATGTAGGGTCTGACATCGTGTCAAGGTCAAGCCCGCCTACCTAGACTCTACGCGGCCGGGGTCGGTTGCCCTTGGAAACAAACGGCAGTGGTCCGCCGATTGATCCATCGGAGCAGAAGGCCGGGAGGTACGAGGACCGCCCGGCCGATCCTCACATCACCGATGCAGGGGGAGCAAGCGTCCCCAGCCAGGCGACGAGTCCGAGGATGACGACGATGCACCCGGTCTCGGTTACGAGGCTCGCGCGCAACGTACCGAGAGCCCTGCGATGATCGGCACTGGCGATCGATCGCTCGAAAGTCGGCGTCAACCTAAAGCGGTTGAGGGCGGCAAGACCGAGCATAACTGCAAACAACACCAGCTTGGCGAGCAGGAGCCGACCGTACAGCGACTTGCCGAGGTCCGTGAGGTGGTCGACACCGACCAACATCCAGCCGTTGATCAAGCCGGTGATGATGATCGTAGCGACCACGACCGTTCCGACAATCCCGAACCCGCACAGCGCGCGGTGCGTCAGTTCGAGGTGTGCTGCATCGGCTCGCGCAGCGGGCCGCGAGACAAGAAGGATCAGCCCGAACAAGGCGCCGACCCAAGTCGCCGAAGCGACGAGGTGCAGAATATCGGCACCGAGGTGAACCCAGCCGATCGCGGCGTCATCCATCGCACCGTGCCCGGTCCATGCCAGCGTGCCGATCGCAACGACGCCGCAAAGTGCGACGATGCACAGCCAGATTCCGTGGCGGGCAATCATCATTGCCGCCACACTTGCGACAACGAGCACGACCATGCGGAGCTTCCAGGCCGCCCCGATCGCAGACCCGGTGAGCAGCGCGCCGATCGCTTCGTGATCGATCGGCCACGCTGGCGTTCCCGCCATCGAGGAGGCCATCAGCACGATCCAGGCGGCCGAGAATAAGAGGCCGAGGGCGGCGCTGCCGACCAGCCATGCGCGCAGCGCGAGCGCATCACCGCGCTCGTCAGCTCGCAGCCCATAGATGCCGAATGCAGCGAGGCCGAGCAGCACCGCCAGCGTCAGGTAGAGCGCGAAGCGGATGCCGATCAGCGACCAATCGGTCATCGTCTCACTTCACCGCGAAGGCATAGCTTCCGGCGACCTTGTGCGTGTCTGTAGACACCACCTGCCATGCCACGCTGTAGCGGCCGTGCGGGAGCGAGCCGTTGGGAGTGACGATCAGCGTACGGCCATCAGGCCCCAGCTTTGCTACGCTGGCCATCTTCATGGCTGCCATCCCGGGCATGGCCGCCATAGTCAGTTCTGCCTTGGAAAAGGCTGGCATCAGCTTTTCGCTGAAATGCAGCTCGATATGCGTCGGCTTGGCAACGGTCGCATTTGCGGACGGGCTCGCGAACAGCAGTTTGGGGTGCGCGTAGGCGGTGCCGGCGAGTGCAAGGCTAGCGGCAGTGGCGATCAGGACAGGGAAGCGGCGCATGGATGGCTCCTTCGTAATAGGGACTATCCTTCGTTACGCGCCCCAATCGACTACCCCTCGAAAGGTCGTGTTGAGGGATTGGGCTACGGCATGCGTAACCTATGCTAGAGGGGTGGAGTGAACGACATGGATGACCTCGACGCAGTGTTGATGAGGATGGCGCACGCTCCCGTGCCCGCCAGCCTCGACGGAATGGAAGCCAGAGTGCTTGCGCGCATCGCGGCGCGGCCAGCGGCACGAGCCGGCACGGGCATCGGCGCAGTGACGATCGCCGTAGCGCTCGTCATGGGCGTCTTGAGCGCGGGCTTTCCGGCCAGAGAGGCCGGGGCGGTTTCTGCGCTTTCGCCACTCGGGCCAATGTCGCCGCTCGCCCCGTCGGTCTTGCTCGCCGGCGCGCCATGAGCGGTCGCGTCGGGCTGATAGTGTGCGTGATCGCCTGCTTTGTAGCGGCGATCGGCGGTGTGTTCATCGGGCGGGTACTTCTTCCCTCGCCGGTGCAGCCTGGCGCGGAGCTGCACGAAGTGCTGCATCACAAGCTGGCGCTGGACGCAGACCAGCAGGCACGCCTGCAAGTGCTGGAACAGCGCTTCGCGGTCCAACGCCGCGCCTTCGAGCTGGAGTTGCGGGCCGACAATGCCCGTCTCGCGGAGGCTATCGAAGTCGAACACGGCAACGGACCGCGCGTTGTCGCGGCAGTCGATCGGAGCCACGCCGTCATGGGCGAGCTCCAGAAGGCGACGCTCGCGCATATATTCGCCATGCGACAGCTTCTCCGGCCGAACCAGACCGGGCAGTTCGACCAGGCGGTGGTGAAGGCGCTCACCGACGATCAGCGTTGAGTCTAGACTGGACCTCGCTCACCGAGGCCGAGCTTGCGACGCTCAGCATCGCGGGGCGGGAAGCGGCCTTTGCCGAGATCATGCGTCGCCATCGGCAACCGATTTTCCGGATGGTCCGCGCCTGCGTCGGTGAACCCGACGAGGCGCTGGATCTGTTGCAGGAGACCTTCGTCGCCGCCCACCAGGCCATGCCACGCTACGATGGCAACCGGTCGATGCGGGCGTGGCTTTCCACGATCGCGCTCAACAAATGCCGTGATTGGGGACGCAAGCGGACCGTGCGCCGCTTCCTCTCATTCGCGATCCCGGTCGGCATCGAGGCCGAGGCGGTTACGGACGATCAGGTGCCGATCGACGACGCCGCCAGCGATCGGCAGGAGCTGGACCGGGTGACACGCGCCATCGCTGCGCTCCCCGTTGCCTTGAAGGAGCCGCTGGTGTTGCGGACGATCGAAGGCTTGAGCCAGGCGGAAACCGCTGCGGTATTGTCGATCAGCGAGAAGGCGGTGGAAACACGGCTTTATCGCGCGCGCGCCAAGCTGCTCGAGCAATTAGGCGATCGTTGAGGGGTAGCACGACGCACCGCGTATCAAGGCTAGAGGGACATCCCCGATCGAAAGCCTTGAGGATCGTATGAGCCGCATTATCGACCGCCGCCAGATGCTACGCGGTGCCGCCCTTGCAGGCGGCGGACTCGCGCTGTCTGCCTACATGCCGGCATGGGCGCAGACCAATTCGGCAGGCATCATCACGCCGCTGCCGACCGTCACCGGCAACGACATTACGCTCCGCATCGCGCGCCAGACGATGATGATCGATGGCCGCGCGTCCAAGGCGATCGGCATTAACGGCACCGTGCCGGCCCCGCTGATCCGGTTGCGCGAGGGGCAGACCGTTCGTCTCAATGTCATCAACGATCTCGACGAGGACAGTTCGATCCACTGGCACGGCCTGCTCGTTCCCCCGCAGTTCGATGGAGTGCCCGGCATCTCGTTCCCCGGCATCAAGCCCCGTTCGAGCTTTCTCTACGAGTTTCCGATCCGGCAGAACGGCACGTATTGGTATCACAGCCATTCCGGGCTTCAGGAACAGCTCGGGCATTACGGGCCGATCGTGATCGATCCTGCCGGCGCCGATCCGGTGCAGTCCGACCGCGAACACGTCATCGTGCTGTCCGACCACAGCCAGCTCAGCCCCGCTACCATCTTCCGCGACATGAAAGTCGACCCCGGTCACTTCAACTATCAGCGTCAGACCCTCGCCGGCCTGCTTTCCGGCAAGGATCAGCCGCTCAAGGATCGCGTGGATTGGGGCAAGATGCGGATGGACCCCACAGATATTTCGGACGCGACCGGCCCCGCCTATACCTATCTCGTCAACGGCCACGGCCCGCGCGACAACTGGACCGCGCTGTTCACGCCCGGGCAGCGCGTGCGACTGCGCGTCATCAATGCATCGTCGATGACAACCTTCAATGTCCGCATCCCCGGTCTCAAGCTCAGCATCGTCCAGGCCGACGGGCAAAACGTCATGCCGGTCGAGGTGGACGAGTTCCAGATCGGTGTTGCCGAAACCTACGACGCAATCGTTACCCCGATCGACGACCGAGCTTACACGCTTGTCGGCGAGGCGATCGACCGATCCGGCCTGGCGCGCGCCACGCTCGCCCCGCGCCCCGGCATGGCGGCCGAGGTGCCGGCGCTTCGTCCGCGCCCGCTCGCGACGATGAAGGACATGGGCATGGATATGTCGTCGATGGGCGGCATGGATATGTCGAGCGGCGGGATGCGCGGCCCCGACCCGACCAATGAAAAGAACCCGTCCGCCGGTCTCACCACCCCCGGCGCCGGCATGGCAGCAGGCGCGATGGCAATGGGCGGAATGCCGCAAGGCGGCACAATGTCAGGGATGGATCATTCGGCGATGAACCACGGTGCGATGGCGACGGGCGGCAGCGCGGGCGGCATGGCCGGGATGGACCACAGTTCGATGGGCGGCCAGCAGGGCATGGCCGGCATGGACATGGGGTCCATGAAGATGCGCGACTTCTCCAAAGCCCCGCAGGTCAAGAAAGGACCGGGTGTCCAGACCATCTCGCCGATGCCGATGGATCGCACCGGCGACCCCGGACAGGGGCTTGAGAATGTCGGCCACAAGGTGCTGGTCTACCAGGACTTGATGGCGCTGGAACGCAACCCGGACGTGAGGGCTCCCAGCCGCAGCCTCGACATTCACCTGACCGGCAACATGGAACGCTTCATGTGGTCGTTCGACGGCGTGAAGATGTCCGACATAATGGAGCCGATCCCCTTCCTCGAAGGTGAGCGCGTGCGGATCAACCTCATCAACGACAGCATGATGGGGCACCCGATCCATATCCACGGCCACTTTTTCGAGCTGGTGACGGGACACGGCGATCATGCGCCGCGCAAACACACCGTCATCGTCCAGCCAGGCGGCAAGGTGACGTGGGATTTTACCGCCGATGCAGTCGGCGATTGGGCGTTCCACTGCCATCTCCTCTACCACATGCACGCCGGCATGATGCGAACCGTGAGTGTCCGTCCGCGGGGAGACGCCGCATGACGCGCCTCGCTCCCCTGCTGGCGTCGGTCGCCATGCTCACCCTCGCGGCTCCGGTCGCTGCGCAGTCGATGCAGGGTATGAACATGCCCGGCATGACGATGCCGGCTCAGAAGAAACCTGCGGCCAAATCGTCCGCGCCAGCCAAGCGCGCCAAGGCGAAGCCCGTTGCCGCGAAGCGCAAGGCGCCCGCGAAAACCACGGCTGACCCGATGGCCGACATGGCGGGCATGGACCATTCGGCGATGCCGGGCATGGCCATGCCCGGCGATGCCTCACAGCCAGCGCAGGGCGCGTCCCAATCCATGCAGGGAATGGAGATGCCCGCGAGCGGCCAAACGGCTCCACAGGGCGCTCAGCAGGCAATGCCGGGGATGAATATATCCGGCGAGCAGCACAGCGGCCATGATATGCAGCCCATGCCGGGCATGGTCGGGATGGCGATGCCCGGAATGGAGCAGACCGGCACGGCGCTTTCCGCCGGGAACGCACCGGCCCCCGCGCCGCCGATGGATCATTACGCCGATCGTCAGTTCGCGCCGGCCGATATGGCCAAGGCGCGGCACGACATGATGTTCGAGCAAGGCGGCCAGCCCTTCTACCAGGTCATGTTCAATCTCGCCGAATATCAGGCACGCCAAGGCCGCGACGGATATCGTTGGGATGGCGAGGCGTGGTTCGGCGGTGACATCAATCGCTTGTGGCTGAAGAGCGAGGGCGAGGGCGCGTTACGCGAGGGTGTCGAAAGTGCCGAAGTCCAGGCGCTCTACAGTCGAGCCGTCGGGCCGTACTTCAACCTTCAGGCAGGCGTCCGCCACGACTTCCAGCCGTCACCCAACCGCACCTATGCAACCGTCGGGTTCGAGGGTCTTTCACCCTATATGTTCGAAGTCGAGGGTGCTTTGTTCCTGTCGACCAAGGGGGATCTGCTCGGTCGCCTCGAGGGGTATTACGACCAGCGCATCACGCAGCGACTGATCCTTCAGCCGCGGGTCGAGTTCAATCTATCGGCGCAGGACGTGCCCGAAAACCGGCTTGGTGCGGGGCTGACCGACGCCGAGCTGGGGCTCCGGCTCCGCTACGACATCAGGCGGCAGTTCGCGCCCTATATCGGCGTCTCCTATGTCGCACAGACCGGACGTACCGCCGATTTCACACGCGCCGAGGGCAAAGATCCGACCACCACCAGCTTCGTGGCCGGTGTGCGGGTGTGGTTCTGACGATGAAAGACGCGGGGGCGCAAATAGGGAAACAGGAAGATGGATAACCACGAGAAAAGTAGCGGAACGGGTTACGGTCGTTTTGCCGCGATGATCGCGACTTCGACCATCGTGATGTTCGGTCTGATGTATCTGAACACCTACACGTGGAGTCACGTCGAATATAGCCAGACCCGAACGTGGATGGCCATCGTCATGGGGGCGACGATGGCCATCATCATGCTCGGCTTCATGTGGTCGATGTATAAGAACCGGAGCGTCAATTTGGCGATTCTAGCCGGCAGCGCCGTGGTCTTCGTGCTCGCCTTATGGCTGGTCCGCAGCCAGGAGACGGTGGACGACGTGAGCTACATGAAGGCGATGATCCCACACCACTCGATCGCGATCATGACGAGCGAGCGGGCGCACATCAAAGATCCCGAAGTTCGCCGACTGGCCGACGGGATCATCGATGCCCAGGTTCGCGAAATTACAGACATGAAGCGGATGATTGCGCGGCTGGAAGCGCACCCCACGCCGAACGGCGCGCCGGACCTACCGTCCTACCGCGACAAGCAGGTTCCCCCTCCCCCGCCCGAAACCGACGAGAGCGCCGGGGTGAACACCCTGCAGCCGATCCGCTGACGGCGTGAGGGATGCGATGCTTTGCCGCGTAGAAGGTTGAGTAATCACCGAGGAGATCGAGAATGCGTTTGATACCGATGTTTGCAGCCTTCGCGATCCTCGCCACCCCCGCGCTCGCGCAGCAGGGCGGGATGCAGGGCATGGATCATAGCCAGATGAAAGGCATGAACCACAACGACATGGCCACGATGATGGCTGGCAATCCGTACGGTCAGGCCGAGATGGACATGCACCAGAAGATGATGGCCGCAAAGCAGGGCGACCCATCGGAAATGTGGACCCGCAAGATGATCGAGCATCACCGCGGCGCGATCACCATGTCGCGTGTCGCGGTGCGCGACGCCAAGGATGCCGAGACGCGGCAGATGGCGCAGATGACGATCACCAAACAGGAAAAGGATATTGCAGAGCTACAGGCGTGGATCCGCAAGCACGGTAAGCGCCCGCAATAACGGGTGTTGCCCCGCCCTGTTTCCCCAAGCACGGGCAACAGGGCGGGTCTTTCGATTTCATCATGTAACCAAATCGATGATCTCGCGAAGAAGACTTGGCCGATTGACAGGTTCAAAGGCGCCCCGCAGGAAGTGCATGTGAAGCGCCTATTCCTTTTCCTGATGCTGATCGGCGTGATGGTCGGACTGGCTGTGCAGCAGCCGGCTCAGGCGCTTGCCGCCCCGGCAGGGGCGATGGACATGGCAGCGATGGCATCCAGCGACATGGCATCCATGCCGGACTGCATGTCAGCGGCGGAGAAGAACGCAGCCCACAAGCCGTGCAAGTGCGGCCTGGCCGGCTGCATCGCCATGATGGCGTCGGGCGGACCGATGATGTTGTCCGACGCATCGATGGTTCTGCAGGCTGTGGCTCGCTCCGATCGTGACGAGCAGATCGGTATCTTCGCAGCCTTACGGGGCCGTTCGACCGCTCCGGAACCAGAACCGCCTTCAATCCTGATCTGATTTCAAGTCCGCGCGCGTGCCCGCCACGCGACCCGGCGCGCATGCGCCGGGTACGACGCGATGTGAACTCAAGGATCAGGACATGACGAAATGCGGACCCTCTTACGCCGCCGCGCGCCGCGCGCGCTGGTATGGCTCGCGCTCGCGTCGGTCAGTATGCCGGCGATTGCCGGACCGCTGACCTTCGAAGCGGCGCTGCAAAAAGCCGCTGCCGATGCGCCGTCGATCAAGGCGAAGTCGCTCGGCGCCGATGCGACACGATCGGCGCGAAGCGCCGCAGGACAGTTGCCCGATCCCAAGCTCGCGCTCGGGATCGACAGCTTTCCGATCTCGGGACCGCTCGCGTTCGCGCCGCAGCGCGATAACTTCACCTGGGCGCGCGTCGGTGTTTCGCAGGACATTCCCAATCTCGCCAAGCGTCGCGCGCAACGTGGTCGCGCCGAGGCGGACATTGGCGTCGCCGACGCAGAAACCGGCGTGGAGGCGCGCATCGTCAAGGTCCAAGCCGCGCTTGCCTGGATCAGTCTCGCTTATGCCGAGCGGCGACTTGCAGCGCTCGACACGGTGCTCCAACGGCTCGACCGCTTCGTCAAAGCGTCGCCAGGTGCGGTCGCGTCGGGAGCATCCCGGCCAGCACAGGTGCTCGCCGGGCGCGAAGCGGTTGCGAAATTACAGGACCGCCGCGACGAGCTGGTGTCGATGGTCGGCCGCGCGCGCGCCGACCTCACGCGCTGGACGGGCGAAGCCGACCCCGACATCGCAGGTCCGATCCCGGACTTTACGGTAGAGCCTGCGCGCCTGCGCGCGTCGCTTCGCGAACATCCGACGCTGGTGTTGGCGGGTGCCACGATCGGTCGCGCGGATGCCGACCTCCGCATGGCTGAAGCAGAACGGCGTCCCGATTTCGGCGTCGATCTGTCCTACCAACGCCGCGATCCCCGGTTCGGCGATTATGTGTCTGCAGGCGTCACGATCGGCCTGCCGTTATTCAAAAAGCGGCGCCAGGAACCGTTGATCGCGGCCCGCGCTGCCGATGCCAACAGTGCACGCGCCGGCGCAGATGCCAGTTTGCGCGAACTGACCGCCGATCTCGAAGCAGGTCTTGCCGATCACGCGATGCACCACGCGCAATGGTCGCGCGCGCGCGACGTGCTGCAGCCGCTCGCCGAGCAGCGGGTGAGGCTCGAGACCGGCAGTTATAGCGCCGGGCGCGCCACCCTCACCGACATCGCCGACGCGCACGCCGCGCTTGCCGACGCGGTCCTCACCACGCTCGATCGCGAGGCGACTGTCGCCGCGGATGGCGCGCGGCTCATTCTCCTGTTTGCGAGCGCCGACCAATGACCACGTCACTTCAACGGTCGCAGCTCGCTGCGACGCTTGCCGCTGTCGCCCTCGTCGCGGGTGCTGGAGGCTATTATCTGGCCGGCTCGCGAAATGGGGCACCTTCCGCAGGGACACCGGATACTCCTCGCAGGCCGCTCTATTATTACGACCCGATGGTGCCGCAGGAGCATTACGACAATCCGGATTCCCTGTCGTCTATGGGGATGAAGACAGTCCCCAAATATGCCGACGCGAGTAGTGGCCCGACGGCAAAGCCAGGCGTCACCATCGACCCTTCGGCGATGCAGAGCCTCGGCATTCGGCTCGCGACCGCGACCACCGGCACGTTGGCCGGCACGCTCGATGTGACCGGCGCGATCGACTTCAATCAGCGCGACATCGCAATCGTGCAGGCACGTGCCGCAGGCTTCATCCAGCGGGTCTATGGCCGCGCACCGGGAGACATAATCCGTGCCGGGGCGCCGATCGCCGACGTGCTGGTCCCTGAATGGGGCGGCGCGCAGGGCGAATATGAAGCGGTGCGCAAAACCGGCGACCCGTCGTTGATCGCTGCCGCACGCCAGCGTCTGCGACTGATCGGCATTCCGGGCGGCGTGGCGGGCGGGCACGGGATGACCACTATCCGCAGCCCGATCAGGGGCGTTATCCAGACACTCGATGCTCGCGCCGGCGTTACGCTCGCACCCGGTCAGACGCTGGCGCAGGTCAACGGCCTCGGCACGGTTTGGTTGAACGCTGCAGTGCCGGAAGTGCGCGCAACCGCAGTCAAAGTCGGGCAGACCGCGAATGCCGAGCTGGCGGGGTTCCCTGGCGAGCGCTTCACCGGCCGCGTCATCGCCGTCTTGCCGACGACGCAGGCGGACAGCCGAACACTGACGGTACGGATCGAGCTGCGTAACCCGGGCGGTCGCCTGCGCCCCGGCATGTTCGCGACCGTCCATCTGGGCGGCACGTCCGACACCGGGCTGCTGGTGCCGAGCGAAGCCGTAATCCGCACCGGCAAGCGCACGCTCGTCATGCTCGCAGACGGCAAGGGTCGTTTCCGACCGGCCGAGGTCCGCATCGGGCGCGAGGCGAGCGGTCAGACCGAAATCCTCGCAGGACTGTCGGCAGGCGAGAAGGTCGTCGCATCGGGCCAGTTCCTGCTCGACAGCGAGGCGAGCCTGACCGGCATCGCCGCACGGCCAATCACGGGGGACACGAAGTGATCGCGCGGATCATCGAGGCGTCCGTCAAGGCGCGCTTCCTCGTCCTGCTCGCAGCCCTCGCGCTGATCGTCGTCGGGGTGGGGGCTTTGCGCTCGACCGCGGTCGATGCGCTGCCCGACCTGTCCGACGTCCAGGTCATCATCCGCACCACCTATCCGGGCCAGGCCCCGCAGATCGTCGAGAACCAGGTCACGTATCCGCTCGCGACGACGATGCTGTCCGTGCCGGGCGCACGCGTAGTGCGCGGCTATTCGTTCGTCGGTGACAGCTTCGTCTATGTCCTGTTCGACGACGCGACCGATCTCTATTGGGCGCGCAGCCGGGTCCTCGAATATCTGAGCCAGGTGCAAAGCCGCCTCCCCGAGGGTGCGAAGGCCTCGCTCGGCCCGGATGCTACCGGGGTGGGCTGGGTCTATGAATATGCGCTGGTCGACCGGACCGGGCGTTACGACCTCGCACAGCTCCGCAGCATCCAGGACTGGTTCCTGCGCTACGAATTGAAGACCGTGCCGGGGGTCGCCGAGGTCGCGAGCATCGGCGGGATGGTGAAAGAGTATCAGGTCGTCCTCGATCCGCAGAAGCTGGCCTCTTACGGGATCACCCACGAGGCGGTGACCGAGGCACTGAAGCGCGGCAATCAGGAGAGCGGCGGATCGGTCCTCGAGATGGCCGAGGCGGAATATATCGTCCGCGCGACCGGCTATCTGAAAACGCTCGATGATTTTCGCAGCGTGCCGCTCAAGACGGTTGGCGGCGTGCCCGTGACACTCGGCGACGTTGCCACGGTTCAGATCGGTCCGGAAATGCGGCGCGGGTTGGCAGAGCTCAATGGCGAGGGCGAGGTAGCAGGCGGTGTCATCGTGATGCGCCAGGGCAAGAACGCGCGAGAGGTGATCGACGGGGTTCGTACCCGGTTGGACGAATTGAAGAAGAGCCTGCCACCCGGCGTGGAGGTCGTCACCACCTATGACCGGTCAGGCCTGATCGATCGCGCGGTCGACAATCTGACCGCCAAGCTGATCGAAGAGTTCATCGTCGTGGCGCTCGTCTGCGCGCTGTTCCTCTGGCACGTCCGTTCGGCGCTGGTCGCCATCCTCACGCTCCCGCTCGGTATCCTCATCGCGTTCATTGCGATGCGCGTGCAGGGACTGAACGCTAATATCCTCTCGCTGGGCGGCATCGCCATCGCCATCGGCGCAATGGTCGATGCGGCCGTCGTCATGATCGAAAACGCGCACAAACATCTCGAGCATTGGGCGCACGATCATCCCGATGAGACATTGGCGGGTGCCGAGCGCTGGCGCGTGATCACCGCGGCAGCGGTCGAGGTCGGCCCGGCGCTGTTCCTCAGCCTTCTCATCATCACCTTCTCGTTCGTGCCGATCTTCTCGCTCCAGGGCCAGGAGGGGCGGCTGTTCGCGCCGCTCGCCTTCACCAAGACCTATGCGATGGCGGGGGCTGCGATCCTGTCGATCACGCTGATCCCGGTGCTGATGGGGTTACTGATCCGCGGGCGCATTCCATCCGAGAATGCCAATCCGATCAACCGCGTCCTCACCCGCATCTACCGTCCCGCGCTCGACTGGGTACTGGCGCGGCCGAAACAGACGCTGGTTATCGCCGGCCTCGTGTTTGCGACCAGCCTTTGGCCGATAAGCCAGCTAGGCGGCGAGTTTATCCCGCAGATGAACGAGGGCGACCTGCTCTACATGCCTTCCGCGCTGCCCGGCATCTCGACCGCCAAGGCCGGCCAGCTTCTCCAGCTCACCGACCGGCTCATCAAGACCGTACCCGAAGTGGAAAGCGTGTTCGGCAAGGCCGGTCGCGCCGATACCGCGACCGACCCTGCCCCGCTCGAAATGTTCGAGACCACGATCCGCTTCAAGCCCAAGGATCAGTGGCGCGCGGGCATGACGCAGGACAAATTGATCGATCAGCTCGACAAGGCGGTAAAGGTGCCAGGCCTCGCCAATTTCTGGATCCCCCCCATCCGTAATCGGATCGAGATGCTGTCGACCGGCATCAAGAGTCCGATCGGCATCAAGGTGGCAGGCGCGAACCTCGCCGAGATCGATGCGGCCGCGCGCGAGATCGAACAGGTCGCGAAAATCGTGCCCGGGGTCGGATCGGCGCTGGCCGAACGGCTCACCGGCGGGCGGTATATCGATGTCGATATCAACCGGGCCGCCGCGGCACGCTATGGCCTCAACGTCGCCGACGTGCAGTCGATCGTGTCGGGCGCGATCGGCGGAGAAACGATCGGCCAGACCGTCGAAGGCCTCGCGCGTTATCCGATCAGCGTGCGTTATCCGCGCGAGCTGCGCGATAGCATCGAGGGTTTGCGAAACCTGGCCGTGCTGACGCCGGCAGGGCAGCAGATCACGCTCGGCACCGTCGCCGACGTTCGCATCACCGATGGACCGCCGATGCTGCGCAGCGAGAACGGTCGACCGGTGACGTGGATCTACATCGACGGACGCGGCGCGCCACTCACCACCATCGTTCGTGATCTGCAAAACGCGATCGCCGCCAAGGTGAAACTGCCGCCCGGCGTCAGTGTCACCTATACCGGCCAGTTCGAGTATCTGCAGCGCGCGGTCGAGCGATTGAAGATCGTCGTTCCGGCGACCTTGGTCATCATCTTCCTGCTGCTCTACGCGACCTTTCGCCGGCTCGATGAAGCCGCGCTGGTGATGGGCACGCTCCCGTTCGCGCTCACCGGCGGTCTATGGCTGCTCTATCTGCTCGGCTACAACCAATCGGTCGCGACCGGTGTTGGGTTCATTGCGCTCGCCGGTGTCTCAGCGGAGTTCGGCGTGGTGATGCTGATCTACCTCAAGCATGCGCTGGATGCCCGAGGCCCGGTGCCGGACGATGCCGAGGTCGAAGCGGCCGTGCGCGAAGGCGCCCTGCTTCGTGTCCGGCCCAAGGCTATGACGGTCGCGGTGATCCTGGCTGGCCTGTTTCCGATCCTGATCGGTACAGGCACCGGCTCCGAAGTGATGAGCCGGATCGCGGCTCCCATGATCGGAGGCATGCTCACCGCACCGTTGCTCTCGATGCTGGTACTGCCGGCAGCGTTCCTGCTGCTGCGGCGCTCCCGGCGTTCCCCTCACCCTTCAATCCCAGTCCCACCGCTGCAAAGGAATACGCTATGAAGAACACCCTGTTGGCATTCGCCGTCCTCGCGGGCCTCACGACGACCACAGCATCGGCGCAGTCGAGCGCTTCCATGCACGGCATGCCGATGAAAGGGGCCGTGAAGGTCGGTCGCGGCAGTGGTGTCGTGACCGCGATCGATCCCAAGGCCGCCAAGGTTACAATCCAGCATGGGCCGATCGCGGCACTGAGCTGGCCTGCGATGACGATGGCGTTCACGGCAATCCCACCGGCACTGCTCAAGACCGTGAAAGTCGGACAGCGGGTCGACTTTGCCATGAGGATGCGCGGTTCCGTGGCGGAGGTTACAGCGATCCGCGCGCGCTGATCCTGGGCGGTGCGATCGTTTTCATCGGTACGCGGCGACCATCGCACCTTCCCGAACTCAGCCGATCCCCCCAAGTATCCGGATCTTCGCGGTAGCCGTCGCCGCTGCCGGCTTGTGAGATACATACTCTTTTGCCGATGATCGGGCGCGACCCTACCGGGCACGGCTCCATCGGCGCATTTGCGCCGACCAAGCCACCGTGCCAGCGTCTCTGCCCTCGCGGGTGAGGATCCTCGCTTGAGGTGTGCCACGTGGCACACCTGTGGACGCGCAGCGCGCGAGCAATGCCGATCGTTGTTGATGACCTCCCCCACGGAGGCGATCGACACGACGATCGTCCGGGCGAGCTCCCGCGCCGCCCGCCATGCGGCAGATCGATCCGGCAACGAGCGCGACGCCTACTTCCAGGATGCTGGGGTCTGCTTGGATTTGCAATGACAGCGTGTTTTCGCCTGAGCCTTGTGCCATAGCGGTCGGGCTTGGGCATGGCTTGAACACCATCCTTGGCCCGCATGTGCGGTCGAATGCTGGGTCCCCGATTTCCGTCGGGCGGCCCGCGAAATACAAGACCTTGCTACCGCTTGTCGGTGCGGGGAATACGTGGGGCGTGGTTACCAGTGTTCCCGCGTGTTCAACCGTCCCGGCTACGGGCGGTTGATGGAACGCGCGCCATGTCCTTGATCAAAAGTTTGCTTACGAGGTTCCGCCGGCATCAAAGCCCTTCAAAGGGTTTCTCCGGAAGTGGTTCGGGAATGCTTCAGGTCGAAGCGCTGGTGCAGGCACATGGTGATTGGCTGGCACTTCTTGCCACGATACTGGAACGCGAACGCGTGATTACAGGCGCCGAACTCGCCCGCACCCTGTCCGAATTTGCCGCGCATACAGCCGAAGATCGCCCTGCCGAGGGACAGATCCTTTCCTTCTGGGCCTCACGCTTGAACGACACAGCCGCAACTCTCGGCAATTTTCCGTCCGTTCACTAGGGCTATCACTCATGCTGACTGGCGGCCGCTGCTGATCGCCAAGGTGCGCATGGGTTCGGCCTGCTTCAAAGTGAGAACTCGGCGAGGCGTCGTGGGCGCTCGAACAGGAGCCGTTCGCCGCGTTCGCGCGCCGACTGAACCCATTCGCGATGTCAATTTGATCGACAGAGCCCGTCAGGAGTTATCGCTGATCTGGAGCCGAATCATTCCGCATCGTGAGTATTTTCGAGAGCATGCTGACCAACGAACCGGATAGACGTCCTGCCGAACAGACGCCCCCAACCCCGACGCCCGGTGTAAGCGCACCTGATCGCATTGCCCGCCTGACCGATCGGCAACGGTCTTATCTCCGTCTTGTGCTTCAGAACCGCAACTCGAAGGAGATCGCGGCGGCCACGGGTAGCAGCCACCGGGCGGTCGATAAGCAGCTGTTAAAGGCCAATAATATCCTCGGTGTGCCGACCCGTTTCGATGCCGCGCGGCTCCTGGCGGAGTACGACGGAGGGGTAGAGCCTTTACCCCCTGCAAACGACCTACCTTCACCGCCATCAACTTTCCCGCTTCCCCTCCCGTTGCCGACCGCTGGGGCGGCAGCGAATATGCTCACCTGGAAGCAGGTTGCCTTCTGGACCGCGATCATCTCGATCGTGACCCCCTTGGGCCTAACTGCGGCCGGCATGGCGGTCGTAACGCTGCTCCTCCTGCTTGGCTGAAACCACTATGATGGGCGCTGATCGTCCAAGGGAGCCGTAATGCAAGGACTTTCCAATACGAGCCGGGTAATCGCGGATGAGCTCCGAAAGGCGGAGCGGTCGATCAACCTCGCCGCGCGCGACACCGCGCAATTTCTACTGACGACGCTTGATGCGACGGAGGCGCACCGCCTAGCTCCCGCGATGACACAGCGGACCGTTAAAGCTACCGTCGCAGCTCTGGCCTCCCTCATCGAAGGCCAAGATCACATGGCGATACGAGCGCATCTTTCGATCGAAAAGGTCGGGCGACAGCTGGGGCTGACCGAGACGAGTTGGGGGGAAGGCGCACCGAAGCCCGCATTGGCCACTTTGCCCGAGTTTGAGAGCCATCCAATTTAGGGGCGAACCCCTCAGGAGAAGTGATGTCGCTGCAGATTATTTTGGCTCTGCTGTTCGACGTCACACTGCTGCTCACTTGTGGCTATGCCGCACTGAAGGGCGGGCGACCTGAGCGTGTCGGAGCGGCTATAAATCTTATAGCGTCGGTCGTGACGACCGCCCTTCGGCTGATGGATGCATCGTATTTCGCGCCCGCGGAAACGATCACTTTGCTAATAGATCTCGCTGTAGCGGGCGGGTTCTATTGGCTGGGTGTAACTACAATCCGCTTCTGGCCCGTCTGGGCGGCCGGTTTCGCAGTCGCCGACCTCTTCATGAGCATCTTCGGCGCCCTGCTGCCCCGCGTGCCGCTCTTTGCCTACCACACCGGGCTTGGAATCTACGCCTACCTCGCGCTCGGCGCGCTTGCACTCGGCACGTTCCGCTTGCCGGCGAACGCCGAGCCCTACATCCGAAACGGATCAAGACGATTATGGGTGCAGCATCTGAAGGAGACGACCTGATCGACGTCGTCGTGCGGCTGCCGCGCAAGGCGATCGAGGACACTTTGCTGTCTATGCCGCCAGACGCGAGAGACCTGTCCGAGCGCAGGCTTGCCGAGGCCAGGGCGGTGTTGGTCGGCCGGCGTCGGCGGGCGACCCACTTCAACGGGGTCCGCTTCTATGATCCGAGCTGGGACATGATCCTGGAGCTTTACGTGGCCACGTGCGAGCGGCGCCGCATCGCTGTGTCCCAGCTTTGTAAGCTTAGCGGAGGCTCGACGACCACCGCTTTGCGCCACATCGAGCATCTCGAGGCGCTTGGATACATAGTCAGACAAACGGATCCCGAGGACGGACGCCGCCTGATTGTCGGCACGCTCGCTCCCCTTCTTGCTGCTTCGGAGCAGTGGCTCGATCTTCAAATCGCCGAGTCCCGAATACAGGATCGGAGATCGGGCTGACGACTTCTACGGGTCACGCTCGACTCCGTTCTTTCGGTCACCAGTGACATATCGAACGATCGAAAAAGTCCCATTCGATCTACTGCTAGGACAGACGGCGGTAGCCAATTTCGAGCCTGAACTTGCAGGCCCTTGCCGCCTTAACTGCAATTTTTCCGCCACGCCTATCCGGCGCGGCGCAGAGGAGGATGCTCTCCTTCTGCGCTACATGTCACGTAAGACAGCCGAATCGCACGATTCTCACGCCGTTACCGAAAGCACGAGCGAGAACGCGACGGCGTTACCGATAGCACGTGTCTCAGCGGCACGGCGTTATCGATAGCACGAGCGAAGATCGACGCTTCGTTACCGATAGCACGTGATTATTGCCCGTTCCGTTACCGATAGCACGATTCATCGCGCACGACCGACCCGCCAGCGATGCTTAACAATCGACGTTGTGGATCGGCTCAACGCTGACCGCCGCCGTCCACCCGGGCGGGCGCCACAACGATCAAGGGGGACGCTGTGCGGACATGAAAAACCCGGCACGAGGCCGGGCTTTTCGGGACGCCTGCTAGGGCGGATGTGAGAACCCTCACTTAGCTGGCTCCCTTTCATATTGCTACCCCAAAGCGTCGACCGTGGCGCCACGGTGTCGCTGTGTCTGCACGGGCTCCCCTCCCAGGGAGAACGAACAATGGCTGCTGCCCAAAGCCCCGGTCGGGGACTACGCCGGTTTGACGAGCATGCCGCCAAGGCGACGAAGCTTGTCGATGGATTTTGCGGGCTCGAGACCGGAATGGCACCTTCCAACGCGCTTGCGGCGCTCAAAAGGGCGGCTCCTTATATGGGCGTCCCCCTGCGCGTGGTCTCCGTCATCGATCTCCTGTTTGCCTGGACGAAGCCGCAGGACTGGCAGGGTGGACAAATCCCCGTCGTTTGGCCGTCGAACGACCTGCTCGCGCAAAAGCTGGGCGTAACCGTTCGACAGGTTCAAAAGCTCTTGAACCAGGCACAGGCCTTCGGTCTGATCAGCTTTCGGGATAGTCCGAACGGTCATCGTGGTGGACGCCGCGGGGCCGACGGCTTCATCACGTGGGGCTACGGCATCGTGCTCGCTCCGATCGGGACCAGGCTTCAAGAATTTGCTGCCCGCGCGGCCAAGGGAGCCGCAGAGGACGCGGCACTGACAGTGCTCCGCAAGCGCCTTGCCGCTGCCCGCAGGAATATCAGGGCTCTGGCCCAAACGGCATTCGACGCCGACCTTCACGATTTGAACGCGGGTGACGATCTCGCGTTGGCGTTGATGGCCACCGACCAGATGCGCTGCGTCCGCGATGCCGGCCTTCTGACGGCCTGTGTGGAGCAGATCGAAGAGCGTGCGCGTCGTCTTGCCGAGGCTGTTTCGGCCAAGATTGCCGTCCCCAATATGGTTAGCGATCAGGATGATTGTTCATGCTGGGATGGACCTGAGGACATCCACTTTACAACTACAAATCAACTCCAATCTGCTAAAGCAGATACCCGTAGTGGCTTGGCGAATAAAAGTAGTGAGAATGGGGACGCGCTCCCCTCTCAACCTCAAACTGCAGTCGACGACGATCTGGAGAAACACGGTGTCGACCCGGAATTCATGATGTCGATCGCGCCGGAGCTCTGTTCCGGTCTGCCCTACCGCGATGGATCGTGGGGCGAGGTGGTCGCCACCGCGGAGCGGCTTGCGGGCCAGTCGGGGATCAGCAATCACGCGTTCAAGGAAGCCTGTCGCATCATGGGCCAGCGAGGTGCTGCTGCCTCCGTCATCGCCACCATCCAGAAATACCGGCGCGGCGAGGTTCAGCGGCCCGGCGCGTATCTTCGCGGAATGAGCAGCAAAGCTGACAAGGGCGAATTGAACCTTGGGCGGACGCTCCACGGCCTCAAGGACACGAGCCGCGCGGTCGCCATGCGGGGGATGTCCGATGGGACCGCTGCAACGCCGATCGGGAGCCTGATGTCGCGGCTGGTTTCCCGGGGAGCCGGACTACGATGACGGGATCTCGTCATCTTTTCAAAGGCCTGGAGCTCGTACTGCACACCTGGTCTTCGAACGGCTTTCACGGCGTTACCGATAGCACGAGTCCCGACCGAGTTTGCGGTGGCCCGCACCTACCGAAATGTGAAACACACCCCGATTTACCGGCTAAATCGCTCCAAATCCTCGTGCTATCGATAACGCGGTCGCTTATCCGACTGCAGGTTTGCGGCCGATCCGCTATAAGCGGCTTTGCTAAGTGAAGCTGGTGGGAGCCCCGACGATGGATTCGCGAGAAGTCGCTCTCACCCAGGGTAAGCTGTTCGACTATCTCGACAGCCCGCTGCACGGCAAAGTCCGTGGCGAGCAGAGTATCATGGACTTTCCACTCTTCTCGTTAGCGAAGCGGCCTCAGATGGAGGCGATGACCTACGAGATGGACGGCGTCAAAATCGAGATCAAGCCCAGTTCGAGCGGTATCGCGACGATGTGGGATAAAGAGGTCCTGATCTACGTCCTGTCGCTGATGGTGCAGCATATTGGTCGGACCGGGGGTGAAGTACAGAACGTCTTCACCTTCAATGCACACGACTTCTTCCGGGCGACCGGCGTTGGACGCCCATCAAAGCGTGATTACGATCGCTTCATCGAAGCGCTCGGTCGTTTGCAGGGCACGCAGATCCGGACGAACATCAAAACTGGCACCGTGGGGACGAAGGGCTTCTTCTCCTGGTTCGCGGAAGCGCAGGCGACCACTCGCGAAACGGCGAGCGGCGTCGATCAACTCATGCCGGTCCGCGTCCAGCTCTGTGACTGGCTCGTCCGCGCGGTCTCTCGTGACAGCCGTATCTATGACTACCACAACGACTATTTTCGTCTCGGCTCGATTGAACGACGCCTTTATGAATTGGCGCACTGCTATTGTCGTGATGAAGAATATGAAATGCCTCTGGAAATGCTGGGTGCGAAGATCGGCTCAACGTCGCCGCTCCGCACGTTGAAAAGTCAGCTGAAGAAGATCGCAGTCGAGAATAAAATGCCGAGCTACTCAATCGAAGTGCGGGAAGTTGTTCCGGAAGTTCCTGCGCGGGATAAACTAGGCCGACGGGTCGGGAAGCCCGAGACGGTCGTCGTGATGAAGCCCAAGGATCGTTTGACAGGAACTCGAGCCGCGTTGGCCGCCTGATATCGATCCATATGCCTGACGTCCTGCGCAACTATCTGCGGCCGACGCGTCCCGACTGGCTTTGGAAGATGGCTTCGCGGTAGCGATGCTTCGTCGGGCACAAGGCGTGCAGAGGAGAGGGAGCCTTCGGCTTGTTGATCCGGTGATGGGCACCGGGCGACAAGAAGGAAGCCCTCGATGCGCACCTCAGCCGCAGCTCTCGAACTCGACTTCACCGAACCCTCGATCACGGCCGCCAAGGCGGTCGCCGACACCATCGCCAGGAACGGATCGCTCCAGCGCGAAACGCTGCTGTGGGTCATGGAGCAAGCCTATGGCGGATCCTCGGCCGACGGTCGTTGGTCGCTACGCGACGCTTACGACATGCTCGAACTCGCCGAGGTCATGCACCTGGCGAAGGCCGACCTGCCGTCCACACCCGGCGATTGCCTTGCCGCGCTGACCGAGCTGGTCGCCAACCTGCCGACGCATACCGTTCGCAGCGAGGAGCAGATCGAGCTTCAGCAATTCTCGACCCCGGCCCCGATCGCCTACCTCGCTGCGCTCGCCGGCAGGATCGCGGCCACGGATCTGGTCCTCGAACCGTCTGCCGGGACAGGCCTACTCGCCGCCTTCGCGCACCGCGTCGGTGCCCGCCTGGTCCTCAATGAGATCGATCCGGCGCGCGCTGAGATGCTCGCTGCCGCGTTCCCGGGCGTTGCTGTCACGCGGCACGACGGCGAGTTGATCCACGATCTACTCGAACCAACGATCCGGCCAACGGCCGTCCTCATCAATCCTCCCTTCTCGCGCAGCATCGGTCGCCACGCCGACCCGCTGGCAGCGTTCCGGCATCTTCGCGTCGCCTTGATGCGTCTCGGCACCGGAGGCCGCTGCGCCGCAATCCTGCCCGATCGCGTGGACACATCGAGCCGCGCCTGGGCCAAAGCGACGGAGGGTTGCACCCTCACGTCGCACCTTGAGCTGCCGGCAAATGCCTATGCCAAGCACGGCACCAGCCAGGCCGTGAAGATCATGGTGTTGGAAAAAGGCACCGGCACGCCGGCCGAACTGATCCGCTGCGCGACGCTCGCCGAGGCGCTCGCGGCGATCGCGGCAAAGGCCGCTTCCCCCGTATCCGCGCCTGTCCCGCGCACCGCCTCGCTGCTCGCGCGCCCTGCAGGGCGCAGCTCGCTGCTTGGCCGCCTCGCCAGCAAACCGCGCCTCAACGCACCACCTGCAAAAGCCGCGAGGTCGCAGACCGCGACGCCGATCGTTTACACCGTGTTCGCCGAGCCACTCCCGACCGGCGAGTCTGTCGGTGTGTACCTGCCATACCGGCCCAGCCGGATCGCGATCGGCTGCGCATCGGCGCATCCAACCGCGCTGGTGGAATCGATCGCCATGGGCTCGATCACCGCACCGCGGCCGACTTACGTCCCCACGCTCCCGCAAGCCGTCGTCGACGCGAAGACGCTTTCCGACGCACAGCTCGAGACGCTGATCTATGCCGGCGACGCCTTCGAGCGTGACATCCCCGGCCTGTTCAAACCTGTCGAGGAGGGGCTATCGATCGCACCATCCGAGGATGGCCGTCCGTATCGGACCGGCTTCTTCCTCGGTGACGGCACCGGCGCTGGCAAAGGCCGCCAAGTCGCCGCGATCATTCTCGACCAGTGGCTGCGCGGTCGCCGCAAGCACATTTGGGTCTCCAAGACCGAGACGCTGCTCGAAGATGCGCGGCGCGACTGGACCGCTGTTGGCGGTCTCGCACTCGATATCCAGCATCTCAACCAGTGGAAGCTGGGAACGCCGATCGGTGCTGGCGAGGGCGTGCTGTTCCTCACCTATGCGACGCTGCGCTCCAATCGCGGCGACAAGGGCACCCGGCTCCAGCAGATCCTTGAATGGGTTGGCGACGACTATGACGGCATGATCGTTTTCGACGAGGCGCACGAGATGGCCGGTGTCGCAGGTGGCGAAGGCAGCTTCGGCACCAAACAAGGCTCCGACCAGGGCATCGCCGGCGTCCGTCTCCAGAACCTCCTCCCGCGCGCCCGCGTCCTCTACGTCTCCGCGACCGGTGCATCCGACGTCAACAATCTTGCCTATGCAACGCGGCTTGGCCTGTGGGGTCCGGGCACGGCGTTCGCCGATCGCCGGACCTTCGTCGACTCCCTGCGCCGGGGCGGTATCGCCGCGCTGGAGCTGATCGCGCGCGACCTGAAAATGCAGGGCCTCTACGTCTCGCGCGCGCTGAGCTTCGCCGGTGTCGAATACGATATCCTCCAGCACAACCTCACACCAGACCAGATCGAGGTCTATGACGCCTATGCCGATGCGTGGGCGATCATCCACAGCAACCTGCGCGCGGCGCTGGACGCGACCCGCGTGACGGACAGCTTCTCGAACGACACCTATAACAGCGGCGCCAAGGCGGCCGCGCTGTCGATCTTCGAGTCCACCAAGCAGCGTTTCTTCTGCCAACTCCTGATCGGCATGAAGCTGCCCTCACTCGTTCCCGCGGTCCGCGCCGATCTCGCGCGCGGCGAGAGCGTGGTGATCCAGCTCGTCTCGACGTCCGAGGCGATGCTCAACCGGGCACTGGCCGCGCTGACCGTCGAAGAACGCGCCAATCTCGACATCGAGCTTTCTCCCCGCGAGTTCCTCATGTCGTACCTCACGGCCGCCTTCCCGGTGCGGCAGATGAAGACCTTCGTCGACGAGACCGGCAAAACCCGTTCCGAACCAATGTCGGACGAAGACGGCCGCCCCGTCTTCAGCCAGGAGGCGCTCGAGATGCGCGACAACCTCCTCGAGCAGCTCTGTGCACTACCCATCGTCGGGTCCGCGCTCGACCATATTATCGGGCATTTCGGCACCGATGCGGTCGCCGAGGTCACGGGGCGTAGCCGTCGCGTCATCATGGACGCGCACGGTCGCCAGCGCGTCGAAAGCCGCTCGCCCCGTACCAACTTGGCCGAAACCGACGCCTTCATGCGCGGTGCCAAGAAAATCCTGATCTTCTCCGACGCTGGCGGCACCGGACGCAGCTATCATGCGAGCCTGACGTGCGAGAACCAGTCGCGCCGCAATCACTACCTCCTCGAGCCGGGCTGGCGTGCTGACGCCGCCATCCAGGGGCTCGGACGCACGCATCGCACCCACCAGGCGATCGCACCGCTGTTCCGGCCGGTGTCGACCGACTGCCGCGGCGAACGTCGCTTCATCTCGACGATCGCACGCCGGCTCGACAGCCTGGGCGCGCTCACCCGCGGGCAGCGCCAGACCGGCGGTCAGGGCCTGTTCGACCCCCGCGACAATCTCGAAAGCGACTATGCCAAGGAATCGCTCGAACAGTGGTTTCGCCTGCTCGCCAATGGCAAGCTGCGCTCGACCACGTTGGACGAGTTCCAGAAACTGACCGGCCTCGAGCTGGAGGGCGAAGGTGGCGGGCTCAAGGAGGAGATGCCCCCGATCCAGCGCTGGCTCAATCGCATCCTGGCGTTGCGCATCGCCATGCAGAACGCGATCTTCGACGAGTATCTCGGGTTGATCGAGGCGCGGATCGAGGCGGCGAAGGAAGCCGGTACGCTCGATCTTGGCGTCGAGAGCATCAGCGCCGAGCGCATCACAATCCTCGATCGCACCGTCATCCGGCGCGACCAGACCAGCGGCGCCGAGACCGAGATCCTACGATTGGAGACCGAGGAGCGCTACAAGCCGCTCGCGCTTGATCGCGCTTTGCGGATTCTCGGCGACGACGCCCGCCCGATCGTCAACCGCAAGTCGGGCAAGGCCGCGATCCGGTGCAGAACCTACTCGCTCACCGACGACGACGGCGAGATCGTGCGCCGCTACGAGCTGGTCCGCCCGACGCGCACCGAACGGATGCGGCAGGATCTTCTCGTCGAGACGATGTGGGAAGATGCGAGCGAGGCGGAGTTTTCCGCGCTCTGGCAGGCCGAGGTCGAGGAGATGTCGGGCAAGACCCGCACCAATACGCTCTACCTCGTCACCGGCCTGCTTCTGCCGGTCTGGGATCGCCTGCCCGACGATCACGTCCAGGTCTGGCGTCTCAACACCGATGACGGCCAGTCCTTCCTCGGCCGCATCGTCCCCGCCCCGCTCGTCACCAAGCTTGCGGACGCCTTCGGCATCGCCGCCACCATCACGGTGTCGGGGGCCGAAACCGCCAAGCACGTCCTAGGCACTGCCGAGATCACCGCGCTCGGTGCGTACCGGCTGAAGCGCAGCCTGGTCGCAGGCCAGCAGCGCCTTGAGCTGCTCGACTGGCCGCATACGCGATTGCCCGAACTGAAGGCAGCCGGGTGCTTCACCGAGATCATCCAGCACAAGACACGGATGTTCATTCCCGTCGCGACTGCCGCGACCGTGATCGACCGTATCACCGCCTGACACGATCGAGGCTCTCTTCCCGGGTCATCAAAGGGAGGGGAGGGAGCCTTCGGCTTTGTGAGCTTGGAGGACCAGGCTCGCGTGACCGCGGGACGCGGCGCGCCATTTCCAAACGGAGACGACCGATGATCCAGTCCGTGAAGGTCAAGAACCTGACGCTGTCGAAGGACAATGTGCGCAAATCCAACCGTGACGAGGGGATCGACACCCTCGCCGCGAACATCGCAGCCCAGGGGCTGTTGCAGAACCTGATCGTCACCCCGCTCAAGAAGGCGGGCACGTTCACCGTTAAGGCGGGCGGTCGCCGCCTGCGCGCGCTCCAACGTCTGATCGAGCAGGGCACCCTCCCCGCTGATCACACCGTCCCGGTCCTCGTGCTGAGCGACGACGACAACGCGATCGAGGCGAGCCTCGCCGAGAACTTCCAGCGCGTGCCGATGAATCCGGCCGATGAATGCACCGCGTTCAACTTCCTGATCCAGAAGGGCATGACCGCCGAGGACGTCGCCAAGCGCCAAGGCGTGACCACCCGCTTCGTCGAGCAGCGCGTACGCCTTGCCGAGCTGGCCCCGCCAGTATTCGAGGCGCTCGCAGCCGGCGAGATCACGCTCGGCGTTGCGCAGGCTTACGCCGTCACGACCGACGTCGATCGCCAGACGCGCGTATTCGCCCAGATGAAGACGTCCTACTATGGCGACAACCCCGACAACATCCGTCGAGCCATCCTCAACGGCACCGTCAAGGCGAACGACGCCAAGGCCCGCTTCGTCGGTCGCGAAGCCTATGTTGCCGCAGGCGGTCGCATCGAGGGCGACCTGTTCGCCACGGAGGGCGATGAGAACTGGATCGACGTCGACCTGATCGAGACGCTTGCCGCCTCGAAGCTCGAAGCCGCAGCGGCCGAACTGGCGCGAGACCAAGGCCTCGCGTTCGTCACGCCGATCGCGGCGACGCACGTTCCCTACGACCTCGAGCGCCAGCTTCACGAGTATCACGCTCCCGCCCGCGCCCTTACCGAGGACGAGACCGCGCGTGTCGAGGTTCTGTCGGCCGAGAACGACGCGCTGATCGGCCAGCTCGAGCAGGAACTGCCCGACGGCAGCGCCGAAGCCGAGGCGGCGAACGCGCGTATCGAGGCGATCGAGCGCGAGCTGGAGATGATCGAGGACGCCCGGCACGAGATCGATCCGGCGCTTAAAAGCCAGATCGGGACGTTCGTCTATATCGGGGGCGATGGCGAACCCCGCGTCCACACCCGCCTCTTCAGCGAAAAGCCGGTCGTGGATCCGAACGCCCCGCCCAAGGAGTCGGGCGGCGCAACCGGGGACGGCGATGCCGGCGACGCCGAGCAGGGTCCGAAGCTCAGCGCCACGCTGATCGATGAACTGGCGACGCAGCGCCGCCAGATCCTCGCCGCCCGCGTCGCCAGCGACCCGGGACTCGCACTCGACCTGACCATCTTCCTGATGGCGCAGAACGTGGTGTTCGAGCAGGCGCACATCCCCAACCACTCGACCCTGAAGTCGAGCGCCGCGGGCTTCCCGATCTTCGCCTTCCGCGACGAGGGATCGATGGCGTCGCAGACGATCGACGACCAGCGCCAGAAGCTCGACACGAGTTGGGCGGGTCTGCCGACCATGACCGAACGCTTCGACGCCTTCCGGGCGCTTGATGACGAGGCCCGGGGCGCATGGGTTTCATACTCGATAGCACGAACTCTCGAGCCGACGCTCAACGTCGCCGAGGGCTATCGGAGCAACGGCTTCCACGACCATCTTGGTCGCCTCCTCGACATCCAGGTCGAAAATTGGTGGCGCCCGACGGCCGAGAACTTCTTCGGCCGGGTCAAGAAGACCGTCATGCTCGACGCGCTCGAGGAGATTGGAGGCCCGATCCTGCGCGGCCGCTACAAGGACGCCAAGAAGAGCGACCTTGCCGGCACCTGTGCCTCGCTGTGCAACGGCCAGGGCATCGTCGAAGCCGAGATCCGCGAGAAGGCGACGGCCTGGTTGCCGGAAGCCATGCGCTTCGAGGGACAAGAGAAGCCGGCACGCACGCCGTTGCGCTCGAGCTTCGCCGATGACGAAACCGGCACCGATCCGGACGAGGACGAGGATACCGACCTCGATACCGGTGAGGACGCAGTGATCGATCACGAGGAAGGGGAGGATTTGAGCCAAGCGGCCTGACACCGGCTTGCACAGTTCGAGGCACCTGGGGGCGGCACTCTTTGCGGAGTGTCGCCCCTCTTTTTGTGACCCGGCACCGACCCCTCCCAGAGGGGAGGATGCTCACGCGGGTTTGCCTCAATTCAATCAGGAGAACGATCGTGGCACAGATCACCGACAAGCCCTCGCCTGCCGACATCATCACCAACACCATCATCGACAAGCTCGAATCCGGGGTGCGTCCCTGGGTTAAGCCGTGGCGCCCCGGCCTTGGCGGCCGTCCGCTGCGCGCGACCGGCGACCCCTACAAGGGCATCAACTGCTTCTGGCTGTGGCTGTGTGCGGAGGGGACCGGCTACAACTCGCGCACCTGGATGACGTACAAACAGGCGCAGGCACTTGGCGGCCAGGTCCGCGAGGGCGAACGCTCGCAGATCGCGATCTTCTACAAATCCTACAGCAAGACCGTCGAATCCGTCGTCACCGGCGACACGACCGACGAGATGCGGCGCGTGCTGCGCTCCTACGCCGTGTTCAACTGCGACCAGATCGACGGGCTGTCTCCTGACTTCTACCCGAGCCCTGTCAGCATCGTGCCCCCGGCCGATGCGCTCCACGAGCGCGCGCAGCGCTTCCTGGATGCGCTGCCGGCAACCGTCCACACGCGCGGCGATCGCGCGTTCTACGACCGCACCGCCGACAGCATCACGATGCCGCCCGTCGAGCTATTCTCGACCCGCGCCTACCACGCCGCCACGCTCGCCCATGAGGCTGGCCACTGGACCGGCCATCCCGACCGGCTCGATCGCACGTTCGGCAAGCGCTTCGGCGACGACGCCTATGCGTTCGAAGAGCTTTGCGCTGAGATGACCTCAGCGCTGCTCGGTGCCGATCTCGGTCTACCGACGTCGCATATGGACGACCACGCCGCCTATATCGGTTCGTGGTTGAAGGTGCTGCGCAAGGACAGCCGCGCGATCATGACCGCCGCTGCGAAGGCCGAAGCCGCAGCCGGCTATCTGCTCCGCGCGACCGGGCTCGACGCCTCGGCCGAGATCGAGGAACAGAACCGTGAAGCGGCATGACCGATCCGGCTGCCCTCCCCGACCTCGGTGCCTACCGGCGCTTCGTCGTGGCGTTCAGCGGCGGCAAGGACAGCCTTGCCGCCCTGCTCCACCTCCTCAATCTCGGCGTGCCGGCACACGCGATCGAGCTGCATCACCATGATGTCGACGGCCACGGCCCGACCTTCATGGATTGGCCGTGCACCCCCGCCTATGTCCGCGCGATCGCCGAGCATTTCGGGATCGCTCTCTACGTCTCGTGGCGCGAGGGCGGCTTCGCGCGCGAGCTGGCGCGCGACGACGCGCCGACCGCGCCGATCGCGTTCGAGACGCCGACTGGCATCGGCCGTGCCGGGGGCAACGGCCCTGCCGGCACGCGCGGGCTCTTTCCCCAGACGTCTCCCGATCTTCGGGTGCGCTGGTGCAGCCCCGCTTTGAAGATCGACGTCCTCGCCGCCGCGATCCGGAATCAGCCGCGCTTCCTCGATGGCCGCACGCTGGTCATCACCGGCGAGCGCGCAGAGGAAAGTCCCTTGCGTGCGCGCTATGCGACGCTTGAGCCGCATCGCACCTCCACCCTTGCGCGTGCGGTCGATCATTGGCGCCCGGTCCATGACTGGTCCGAGCGCCTGACCTGGGACGCGATCTCGCAAGCGCGCATCCGTCCCCACCCGGCCTACGTCCTCGGATGGGGGCGTCTGTCGTGTCGGGCCTGCATCTTCGGCTCGCCCGACCAATGGGCGACACTCCGGCTCGTCTTCCCTGCCGCTTTCCGACGGGTTGCGGCTCGCGAAGTCGCGAGCGGGAAGACGATCCATCGCTCGCTCACCGTCACGCAGCTCGCTGACCGCGGCACGGCGTTCCCGGCTGCGACGCTCCATCCCGACGAATTGGCGCAAGCCGATGATCCGGTCTGGCGTCTCTCGATCCTGGCGGATCGCTGGACGCTCCCTGCCGGCGCATTCGGCGACCATGCAGGCCCGCCATGAACGCCGCCACGCGCGTCGATCTTATGGACCTGCTCGCTCCCACGCGGGAAGACCCGCTTTGGGAAGCCGAGAAATCGGGATGGCGCTGCTTCGTCATGGGCAACGACCGTTGCCATTACCGCCGAGGGAGCAAGCTCCGCACCGCCTGGCAACAAGGCTATGACGCCGCCTCCCGCTCTGCCTATCCAGTCGACAGGATGCTATGACGGCAGCGATTGTCCAACCGGTCGTTCAGTCTGTTTGTGGGCCATCCCCAAACCGACTGTTCGAGCCAACCGCACAATTCCCGTTTTTCCATGTCTGGGACGCAATTTCGGGAAAGCTCAATTGGGAACAGATTTTGAGAAAGCGGCTCCTTCGTGGGTGACGACACGACCGCCACGCCCCGGCTTTCCCGTTCAGCCTTCCCAATCGGGAAAGCGCTATACCCGCATAACGTGTCAGGTGTCGTCGCATCCGCAGTCGCAGACGAAACGTAATTAACCGCATGACGTGCCGTCCTTCGGCTACATGGGGACCGTAGGCGCCTATACGTTCGCAAGGTTGCGGCGGAGCGCACCTGCCGGCTCACGTGAGCGAGCATCGGACAGGAAGGGCGACCGTGAGAGCTAGATTTCAGTTCCGTCCCGGCAGAGCGGCACTGGCGATGTGCTGTTCGCTGACGATGGCGAGCGCAGCGCAAGCCCATGTGAAGTGGTTCTGCGGCGTCATTGACCCCTCGCTTCCGCCAGCAGCGCCTCGCGACGTGCTGTCGCCTACTTTTCTGCTGGCAGTACCGCTCTTCGCGATGCTAGTGGCGGCCGGCGCCCTGTTCGACGCTGTTCTTGCCCGAACCGCGCTGGGATCGGCGGCAAGGTTCACAGGCAGGGACGCGATCGGGGAACTGATCCTGCGCGTCGGCATGTCCGCCTACGCGGTTTGTCTCTGGGCCAATCTGGCCGTGGTGATGTGGGCGGACAGCTCGGTCGGGTCGATTCTCACGCCTGACCTTCTTGGTCGCGGGAGGGTTCTGGCTGGCGTCCAGCTCGCGTTTGCAGTGCTGGTGCTCATCCCCCGCGCGTCCATTCCCGCCGGCGCCGCGCTCGGTGTCCTCTATGCCACCGGCATCGCGCAATACGGCGCGTTCTACATGATTGATTACCTCTTCTTCCTGGGCGCTGCGGCTTATCTGGTGATGAGCGATCCCTGGCTGAAGCGACATTCGGGCGCGGGCACCCGGCGGCTTGCCGTGCTGACCGTCAGCATCGGCGTCAGCCTGATGTGGACCGCGATCGAGAAATTCCTGTTCCCCCAATGGACGATAGCGATTCTCCTCCATCATCCCGCCATCACGGCGGGATTCGAGCTGCCGACCGTCACCACGATCGCCGGCTTCATCGAGTTCAGTCTGGCATTCTATGTCCTGGTCGGGCGCGACATCCTGATCCGGGTCAGCATCGCTGCGCTAATGGCGTTGTTCATGCTGGCGATGCCGGAGTTCGGCATGGTGGACGTCGTCGGGCACATCCCGCTGATCGCAATCTTTCTTGTCCTGCTCTTGCATGGCGAGACGTCGATGCAGCGACAGTTCAGACGCGGCGCTTCAAGCGTCTTCGCCTCGGCAGGGTGGGTCACGATCCTGTATATCATCGTGCTAACCGGGATGACGCTCCTCTATTACGGCCTCCACGCAGTTTCTGCGGCAATCCGGTCAGCGTGATGTGCAATGCTCTGTTTCGGGATCGACCGTTCATGCGCTTCTGAAATCACCATCCCAGTGGGAATGCGCCGGCCGTTTCGACCGCCGTTCGTTTCCGGCAAAGGTAGGTCGCCGCCTCTGACTGCTGTTGTCCAAGCCCAGCCCCGGCAGGAATTATGGTGCCGGTTTGTTACACCTCGAAACCCCAAAGAGCCGACTTCGGGAAGGTGGCTTCACAACCCGAGGTTATGACACGACCACACTGCGCCCTTCAACGGAATTGTTTTCAAGGGAGACGCTGAGCCGTCGTGTAATCAACAACCTCAAAGAAATTTGCGGTCTCGTGTGGCTTCATTGGCGTTCATGCGTTTGAGGCCGTAACGACCCAACCTGCAATGCATTCCGGGCGCATCTCCAGCGAAAGAATCCTCATGGCCGACGCGATCTCCCATTCTGCGATCCGTTACACGCCCGCTATCGAAAAGCCGGAGGCCGATGAGGGGGAAACCATCAGGGGCCTGAACGAGCAGTTCCATCTCATTCAGGAGCAGACTGCCAAGGATTATGGTTCGGCCGTGCGCGGTGTCCATGCCAAGGCGCACGCGATCGTAAAGGGCCGGATCGAAGTCCTGCCCGGGTTGGCGGCACCGCTGGCACAAGGGCTTTTCGCCACGTCGGGCTCCTACGATGTGTTGATGCGGTTCTCGACATTGCCGGGCGATATTCTCGACGACAGCATCAGCGTACCGCGCGGCGTAGCGATCAAACTGTTCGACGTTTCTGGCGACCGCCTGCCGGGTTCCGAGACGGACAGCACGCAGGATTTCGTTCTCGTCAACGGCCCTGCCTTTGCCGCCCCCACGCCCAAGGCGTTCCTCGCCAATCTGAAGATGCTGGCCAAAACCACTGATACGGGCGAGGGTCTGAAGAAGGCCCTGTCGGCGACGTTGCAGGTGGTTGACGCCGCACTGGAAACGATCGGGGTCCAGAGCCCTACGGTCCAGACGCTGGGCGGTGCGCCGAACACTCACCCGTTGGGCGAGACCTATTACACGCAGGTGCCGTTTCGCTACGGCGACTATATCGCCAAGCTCTCGCTGGCACCGGTGTCGCCGAACATGACGGCGCTGACGGGTGACAAGGTCGAAACCTCGGGTCGCCCCGATGCCCTGCGCGAGGATCTGGGAGAGGTGCTGATCGAGCAGGACAGCGTCTGGGAGCTGCGGGTCCAGCTTTGCACGGACCCGGAAGAGATGCCGATCGAGGATGCTTCGGTCATCTGGGACGAGAAGAAAAGCCCGTTTGTCCCGATTGCCCGACTTACCGTTCCTGCGCAGATCAGCTGGGAGCATGGAACCAGCGACGGTCAGGACAAGGCGATCGCGTTCAGCCCATGGCACGGCCTTGCTGCGCATCAGCCGATCGGGGGCGTCAATCGGGCGCGCAAGCCGACCTATGAAGCGTCCGCAAAATTTCGCGGCGAATTCAACGGGTGCCCGATGCACGAGCCGCGTTCGCTCGGCGATGTTCCCGCAAAGGCCATGACGATCGACTGAAACGTGCGGGAGAAAAGCGCTCCCACGCCGCCCTCGGCACATGCCGGAATTTTGTGCTGATGGCTTCACACTCCTGTGTTCGCGTGAGGGGGCAATGGCACAAACGTCAGAGCATTCGTCAAATTGCTCTTGTATACAACGCGCTACAGCGGGCACATCGATGCGACTAACCTCGGCTTCTCCATCCGACATATTTCTCTCAGCGAAGGCCGGCTCGGTTCTGATGCAATCGGCCGCGAGCGAGGCGCGGCTGCACCTGATCGAGCAGTTGGCCCGAACAGGTCAGGGGGAGCAGGATGCGTTCCGCACGGTGTACGTTCTGACTTCGGCCAAGCTGTTTGGTATATGCCTGCGCATTTGCGGGGACCGCGCCGCTGCCGAGGACGTGCTGCACGATGTCTACATGATCGTCTGGAAGCGCGCTGGAACGTATGAGCCGTGTCTCGGCAGTCCGATCAGCTGGCTGGCGACCATCGCTCGAAACCGTGCAATCGACTGGCGCCGCAGTCAGACAAGACAGGCCGCCGTGCCGCTCGACGACGCGCCCGACTTGCCTGACCCAACGGTTGATGCCGAAGCGGGAATGCTGCTCGATGAGGCATCGCGGGGGGTTTTCGCCTGCCTCGCCGCGCTGGAAAGTCATCAGGGTAACGCGATCCGGAACGCGTTTTTCCATGGTTTTACCTATGCGGAGCTTGCCGAACGCCATTGTGTGCCGATCGGCACGATGAAGAGCTGGATACGCCGCGGTCTACGACAGATGCGCCACAATCTCGAAGTAGCGGGTCATTAGGCGACCGTGGCTTAAAAGCAGGCGCATATCGTTCCGCTCGCGATGCACAAACCTTAGCCTCCAAACTGAACGGTTGTGACACTAAGCTCGTACAGCGATCCTTCTCAGAACACGCGAAATGTCGGTTTTGAGAACCCGTGAGCTTTCCCTCTTCACCATCCTTTTGAGAAGCGCGCGGTTAGCCTGCCAGAGCCATATCGATCGCCGCTGCCGCATGGAGGGCGGTTGTGTCGAAGATCGGTACCTGACTATCTTCCGGCCGAACCAGCAGCATGATTTCGGTGCATCCTAAGATCACCGCCTCCGCTCCGCTCTCAACGAGGCGGGCAATGACCGCGCGGTAAGCATCACGCGACGCCGGCAAGATCTTACCAGCGACCAACTCCTCATAGATGATACGATGAACGGTAGCGCGGTCGTCGTCGTCCGGGACGACGACGTTAAGGCCGTGCTGATCGGTGAGCCTTCCCTTGTAGAAGGCGTGTTCCATCGTGAACGCAGTGCCCAGCAGTCCGACCTTCTTGAGGCCGGCCGCCTTGATGCGTTCGGCCGTGGGATCAGCGATATGAAGCAGGGGGATACCTACAGCCGCCTGAACGTCGGTGGCCATCCGGTGCATGGTGTTGGTGCAGATCAGCAGCACGTCCGCACCACCGGCTTCGAGGCGTCGTGCCGCATCGACCATCTGCGTCGTCAGGCCCTGCCAATCGCCCTTGTGCTGCAAATCCTCGATTTCCGCGAAATTGAACGACCATAGAAGGCAGCGGGCGGATGCTGTCGGGCCAAGCCGGTCTCGCACGCCCTCATTGATAATGCGGTAGTATTCGGCAGAACTTTCCCAGCTCATGCCTCCGATCAGGCCAATCGTCTTCATGCCCTAGCACCCCCCGCTTTCGTGTACCGTCTAATCACCACATATGAGTTTCGAGAACCCCGTCACGTTCTCTTTTTTCGATCCTTTTTGGGAACGCAGCGGGCTTCTCGGCCATGCGTCGATTCACGGACCTGTCACCGCCAAAATTTGTAACCAAATAGAAATGGATGCATAGCGCGCACGGGGTACGGAAGGGGGCAGAATGACGCGCTACGATGACAGTGAGCGCGCTGCTGCGCTCTTCGATCTTGAGATACTGGATACCGACGCCGAGCAGGCTTTCGACGATATCGTCTACATCGCTGCACAAACCTGTGACGCGCCGATTGCCCTTGTCAGCTTGCTCGATGGCGAACGCCAATGGTTCAAGGCTCGGGTCGGACTCGATGTTTGTGAGACGCCGATCACCCAGTCCGTATGTAAGCTGGAAATCGACGAACCTGCCCTGTTGCAGATACCGGATTTGGCCGAGGACTCCCGGACGGCCGACAATCCCTTGGTAACCGGACCGCGCGCCTTCCGCTTTTATGCCGGAGCACCGCTGGTCCTGCGTGATGGCACCGTCGTTGGACGCCTGTGCGTGATCGATACGCAGCCACGGCCTGACGGCCTTACCCGACCGCAACAGGATCTGCTGGGGGCACTGGCTCGCCAAGTCAGTGACCAGCTCGAACTCAGGCGCGTTGCCCGCGCCAGCGAGAAGTTGGCTGCGCTGCAAGAGGCACTGGTAGAGGTCGCCGAGATCGTCCGTCGCAGTTCCTCGGTAAGCGTCATGACGCAGGAAACCGCGGAAGTCGTCGGGCGGGTGCTCAGTGTCGATCGCGCAGGCTTCGGCTTGGTGGACGAAAGTACCCAAACAATCGAGGTGGAACCGGACTGGACGGCCGAGGGCGTCACCAGCATCGCTGGCCGTCATCGCTTCGAGGATTACGGCAGCATCAGAGACGAAATTGCCAGCGGTTTGCCCTTGGTTATTTCGGATGTCGATACTGACCCACGTACCGCTGACGATCCCAGCCTGATGAGGAACGTCGGCATTCGCGCGCTCGTCAACATGCCCGTGAGGGAGCATGACGAGACGGTTGCCGTATTCATCGTCAACGCATCGATGCCGCGTCGCTGGGCAAACGAGGAACTGGCGTTCCTACGTAGCGTGGCCGACCGGCTGGAGGCCGGGGTTTACCGCCATCGGCTCGATCAGCATCAGGAAACGGTCAACGGTGAAATCAATCACCGGCTGAAGAACATGCTGGCCATGGTTCAGGCAATCGCCAGCCAGACGTTACGCGGGGTGGTTGATCGGGAGCCGATCGAGACGTTCGAGAAGCGCTTGGTGGCGCTCAGCGCCGCACACGACATCCTGATGCAGAAAGGGTGGATCGAAGCCGATGTCGGCGTTGTCGCCGAAGCGACGTTCAAGCCGTTCGGTTTTGCTGATCGGGTGACAGTCAGTGGCCCGAAGGTACTGCTAGGTGCGCGTGCTGCACTCTCAACAGCCCTCCTCTTTCACGAATTAATGACCAATGCCTGCAAATATGGCGCTCTGTCGGTCCCGACCGGCGGTGTGCTGCTGGATTGGGAGGTATTGGACGAAAATGATAAGAACGATCTCATCGTTCGCTGGCGTGAAATTGGCGGCCCAGTGGTGACGCCGCCAACGCGTAAAGGCTTCGGATCGCGACTTATTAGACTGGGCCTGGTTGGAACAGGCGGCGTCGACGTCCGTTATGAACCCTCCGGCCTCCAGGCTGAAATGCGTGCCTCGATCGCGCATCTGGCAACGTCGTAAGCGGAGCCTTGATGTCGAACGAACCACCTGCTGATCGGTCTATCATTCTCGTAGTCGAAGACGAACCGCTGCTCCGCATGTTTGCAAGCGATATGGTGGAGGATGCCGGGTACTCCGTCGTTGAAGCCGCCAATGCGACAGAGGCGGTTTCGATCCTGGAGAAACGGACCGACATCAGGATCGTTTTCACCGATATCGATATGCCTCACGGCATCGACGGCATTAAGCTTGCAGCCTGCATTCGGGACCGCTGGCCACCGATCGACATCATCATCGTTTCGGGAAAGCCATTTCCGGTATCAGCACAATTGCCGGATAGGGCAGTGTTTTTCCCCAAGCCATATCAACAGGTTGAGATAATCGCGATGATGGCTCGGATGGGTGCCATACCGTCCGACGGCTCGGCGAGAGGGGCCTAGAATCTTCGTTGAGGCGTAGCGAACGATCGAAGTCCACCGGTCTGAATTGACTATAACATTGAACATTGTGTTCTAGTTGATGGAAAACCTATGATAAGATTGGGGATGACCCCAGGTAAGTTCATCGCCTTTCAAGAGCGCAAACTCGGGCGACTCCTCACATCAGAGGAAACAAGCTGTCTGAACGACGCTCGCTACGCTTGTGCCGGCGGAAAGCGCGAGACTGTCAAAGCGATGTGGTCAGCGCTTGATGATTGCGTAGCGTGTAGACCGTTTCGTGGGATTCAGTGAGGTCAAGCAGCCGGCCTTTTGAACCCGACCATTCTCGAAATAGCATCGTTTGCGGGAAATCTTGGGGACGACATTCTGGGGGTTCAACGTGAGCCATCCGCTTCGGGTTTTGGTTGCGTCGGCGTCGCCCACCGGCATACCATCGCGTGAGCTAAGCCTTGGGGGGATCACCGTGCGTACTTGCGCCGCGAAATTTGCACTCGTCGGCCTAGCGCTGCTGTCCTGTCCAGCGCTCGCTCAAAGAGCAAATGTTGAAGAACCGGCGACGCCACAGGCCCTTGAGCGGCTGAACGCGTATACGGAGGGCGTGACCGCTGCCGGTCAGTTCTCCGGCGTTGTTCTCGTCGCAAGAGACGACAAGGTGGTATTCGAGCGCGCGTACGGTTTACGCGATGAGAAACGCGAAGACCCGCTCAAAGTCGAAACACGTTTCGACCTCGCTTCTGCCGGGAAGATGTTTGCCGCTACCGCAATTCTACAGCAGATCGCGGCGGGCAAGCTGACTTTGGCAACCACGCTAGGCGATGTGCTGCCAGACTATCCCAACGTGGCGATGCGCAAAGCGACCATCTATCAGCTTTTGACGCATAGCGCTGGCGCTGGGGAAACGGATGCCCTGTTCTACCCCGATGATCTGGTGTGGCGCGAGAAGGAACCGAGCGTCGCCGATCTGGTCGCACTATACGGCAAGCGCGCACCGACGTTTCCGCCCGGCACGAAGCAGGACTACAGCAACCACACCATGACACTGCTCGGCAGAATAGTGGAGGTGCTTTCCGGCCAGAGCTATCGCTCTTACGTTGCAGACCATGTCTTTCGACCCGCCGGGATGGACGCGGCACATGCGAACGACGCCTGTCGTCCCGATGATCCGGGTCAGGCGGTTGGGTATGTTGTCGTGGCAGACGAGCGGATGCCAAATTGCTTCGCTGCTCTGGATGGAGGCTGGCCTGCGGGCGGCCAGTCGTTCACCGCACGCGACATTCTCCGCTTCGTCACGGCGCTGCGGCAAGGGCGGCTTGGCGTCCCTCACGCGTTGTTTGAACAGGCGACTACGCCAAAACTGACGTATTTTGGTCTTGGTTTCTTTGCCACCGACTACGGTAAAGGTTATCTCGCGCGCGATCTCCGCTGGGGTCACGGAGGCATGCTCTACGGGCAATGCGTCGACGTACGCACCTACGAAATGACAGGCGAAACGATCATCACGCTTGCCAATAATGGCAGTCCAGCTTGCTATCGCGTCGCCGGCTTCCTGCATGAGGATTGGAAGCAGCAAAACGTGCAGAGAAAGCCCTGATAGCTCAACGTTTTTGCTGTGAAACCGGTTGGCTCTAACACCCCCCACCCTTCCTGTTTCAACGATCTCAACGGATTTTGAGAAAACCTGCGCATTCCCATTCAACCATCCCAATAGGGAAGCCGCAGAAGCCCTACGACGTTTGGCTGGCGTATTCGCTGATCCAAGCTGGCGGCTCCTGCTCTAGCCGCCCGTCAATCTTCACCTGTCGCTCCCGAGCCCACCGATACCCCCACATGGGACCGAATTTCGTCGCGACCGCAGGCATAGCGGAATAGGCCGGGTCGGCTTGTGCCTGTCCAAGCGAAACGAACCCGTAGCCGGCTAAACGAAACAGGCCGAGTAGCGGTTCGATTGTCGCTGCATTCAAGCGGTTAGCGTGAAGAAGCATGATCGCCGGCACCTCGCGGCCAAGAACCTTGCGGTCCAGTTCTCCATAATAGGTAATCTGGACGCGGGTATGGTCGAGATAGGCACGCTCGACCCGCTGCATCATGGTCTTGTTGCGTTTGGCGAAAGCGCGTTCGTAGGCACTGTTGAACAGGTAATCGGAGGTGTCGATTGTCGATGCAGCCAGCTTGTAGCCATGACTGGCGAGAAGCTTTTCGATTGTGAGCCGCTTGGCCTCGGTGTCGCCAACATGGTTGTAGGGGAAGCGGAAGAACGGGATGGAGCGGTCGCGTGATGCCGCCAGTGGCCGGATGGTTGCTTCTCCCTTCACGACCTCCTTCTCGATCCCAGCAACGTCGAGGTTGTTGCTGTCGAAATGGCTGTAGCCATGATTGCCAAGGGCTAGGAGGCTCTTGTTCCAATCCGCAAGCAGGCGAGGACCGACAGGCCCAAGTGCCTTCACCTTGTCCTCGTTGACGAAGCCGGTTGCAGGAACGCGAGCGCGCCGTAGCGCGCTGACAATGTTGCGCTGTGCTGCAATAGCCGCGTCGGGAGAGACGGTCGATCCGTCATTGGCATAGGGGAGGTCATCGAAGGTGATCGCGACGACCCGACCGGCCTTTGGCGGCGTAGGTCCTTCAGCGTACACGGGGACCGCCAAGCTAGCGAAGCCGACAAGCGTCAGCGTGGTCAGCAAGGGCTGGCGAAGGGAACGGGCTGTAGGACGGACTTTCATGTCCCCATGCCTAGCCGATAGTGGTCGAGGGTGAGAAGCTTTCCCGATTTACCATCCTTTTCGAGAAAAGCGGGGGCGCCCGCAGCTGCAGCTACAGCCATCGGCCCACGGAAAACCGACCTCTGCACTCCGCGACCTATGTCGCTCCTCTAACCGAACAGAGGAGAGGAAGCCTTCGGCCTTTTGAGCGCGCCCTGGCGCTCAGGAGGTTCGGTAATGTTCTACGAAACCCACTACCGCCACAACGAGGGGCTTTCTCCCGAGGCGCTCGGCACCCTGCCCGCAGCGCTCCACGCCCTGAACGCTGGCGTCGACGACTGCCGGCGTGCCGGCAAGCCGATCGACCGCGATGCGTCGATCCTGCTGCTGATCCGCAACCTGGCGTCCGTCGCCGAACGTGGTGCGCCCAGCACCAACGAACTGCGCCTGCGCTGTGCGGAAGACCGCAACAGCGTCATCTCCGGATCCGCGCTGCTCGACATCGCCGGTAACAGCGTCGCCGGCGACGCCGTGGCGAAACGGACCTTCCATCGACAGGCACGCCTCGCGCTCGCTTCGCTCGCCGAGGCCATCGGCATCGAGGCCCATGACGTCCGTATCGATACCGACATGGGCGGAATTGGTGACGATGGAACGACCGAGCTGCGCCACGCGGACGTATCGATCCGGGTGCGGCCGTACAACTTCCTCCCCGACAGTGAAGTCACCTTCAACCGCTGCCGGGGCGGCGAACACGCCGGCCCCGTTCAACGCGCACCGATCGCCGAGCTGCTGGATGCAGCCACGTTCCAGCGCCGGCTCACCGCGACGGTTGGCGACGTTGGCGCTCCGTGCCTCGCCGCTGCCGCCTGATCCTCACGTCACCGGAGACTTATCATGGGTTGGCTCTTCATGCGCGATATGGGCGGCCACGCCTCCGCGCGCTCGTATCTCGACAACCAGTTCACCTACCAGCGCGACACGCACCGCCTGACCGTGCTGGCGTCCGCGATGGTCGGATCGACCTATTACGCCGCTTGCGAACGCCTCGCGGACGACGTCGAACGGATCGTGTTCGGCATCGTCTGCCTCACCAAGACCAGCACCGGCGCGCGCGACGGATGCACATTCGGCTATAAGGACATGGATGAAACGGTCGGGCCGAACGAGAGCGAGTGCCCAGCCGCGATCCTCGACGAGCTGACCGCTACGGACAGCGAATATGCCCTGGCCTGGCGCGCGCGGTGTCGCGCCAGCCTGCTCGCGAAGAAGCTCGACCGGGCCAAGCCGACCCCGAAGCCCGGGCAGACCATCATCTTCGATGAGCCCATGCGCTTCAGCGACGGCAGCGACCGCACCCGCTTCGAGGTGGTCGCGAATCCCAAGGGCAAGACTCCGCTGTTCCGTGACCTGGAAAGCCGCGCGATCTGCCGCATCCCGGCGTTTCGCAAGCGCGCCTACCGCATCGTTCATGCAGCGATCGTCGTGCGGGACGCGCCCAGTGGCTGACCGCCCACCCGTCATCGCCGCCTGGGGTGCCGGTGTCGATTCCACCGCTATGATCGTGGAGCTCGCCGAACGCGGCGAGCCCCTCGACATGGTTCTCTTCGCCGATCCCGGCGCCGAGAAATCGGCGACCTATGCGTTCATCCCCGTGTTCCGGGCCTGGATGGCAGACCGCGGCATCGCGTCCGAGATCGTCCGCTACCAGCCCCGCAACTTCAAACACTGGCCGCCCTATGCGGGCATTGCCGAGAACATGCTGACCAACGCCACCCTGCCCTCCGTGGTCTTTGGTGGGGGGTCGTGCAGCCAGAAATGGAAGGCGGCCCCGCAAGATGCCTGGACCGCCCAGTGGGAACCAGCGCGCCGCTGCTAGGACGCAGGCGGGCGCGTCGTAAAGCTGATCGGCTATGACGCCTCGGGACGCGACACGCAGCGTTACCATCACGCGGTAGGGTGCGAGGATCCTCGCTACGCCTACCGCTATCCCTTGCGGGAATGGGAATGGTCGCGCGCCGACTGCGAAGCGCGCATCGCGCGCGCCGACCTCCCCGTCCCGCCCAAGTCGAGCTGCTACTTCTGCGGCAGCATCAAGCCCGACGAGGTTCTAGAGCTTTCGACCGAGGAGCTGCGCATCATCGTGTTGATGGAGGCGCGAGCAAAGCCTCGGCTCCGCAACGTCGAGGGCCTGTGGCGCGAGCCGGTGCTTGGCCGTCGCGGTGCGACGGCGCGTCCCGGCAGCATCACCGAGTTCATCCGCGAACGCGGCCTCCTCTCACCTGCCGAAGTCGACCGCATCATCGAGACCGCGCCCTTGGCGCTGCTCGATTTTCAGGCGGCACAGGCAGCACTTCCGCCCGAGCAACGCGTCCCGATGGGGCGCTGGCTCGACGACTTTCATCGCGCGGCCGACGCGCTCGCCGGAGATCGTCACCATGTCTAATCCGATCATCAAGCAATTCGTCGTCGAAGGATCGACCGCGTTTCCCGTCGCGATGCTCACGACGGATCAATGCTGGCCCGCGCGCGCCGCTGACGCGGCCGCGATTGCGTCCCACACGATCGATGTCGATGCGTACCGCAAGATCATCCTCGCATCCGCCGCGAAATATGCGCCCAATCGCCAGGGCTGGATCGCTGCTGGCTGGCGCGTGATCGACTGAAACCGTCTCCCGGAGGGGAGACGTCCTTTGGACAGATGAGCCATGGGCTCATGCTCGAGAAAGGATCATCACCATGCACAGCGTTGCCGTTTACCTCACCCAGCAGCTCTATGGCGGTCCCGAGGAAGGTGGCTGGTATTACGATTCCGGCGAACTCTGCACAGACCCGGCGCTGACCGCCTTCGGCGTCACCTTTACCGAAGGTCACGAGGACCACGGGTGGACGATGGCGCTGGAGTTTCAGGCGCATCTCAATCGCGATTGGAACGTCGGCGATCACGCTCGCGAGATCAGCAGCGTCCTCTCCGCTGGTCGCTTCGGGGCCCACGCCCACGAAGGCTGGCCCCCTCTCGCCTTTCCGGCCGAGCGTCCCCGCTACGAATGACCCGAACCGCTTGGGTCTCCAATTTTGCCAACCTTCAGAAGTCCGGTCTCATGAAGACCTTCACCGACCCCTTTCGAATACCCTGCCCATTACCGTGCGGAAATTACGGTCGAGGCGGAAGACGTCGTCAGCGCCTGCCGCTCCGCTTGTCGATGCGTCGCATACGACCGACGGGTGGAAGAGCCTCAATACGGAGCATCCCACTTATGTCAGCGCTTGTCGCTGAAGGTGCGGACGTTGCGCCTTATCGCCTTGTCCTCGATGGCTGCGCTGCCTCCGCCCTGCCCGTCCCGGGCCTGTTCTCGCAAGCCACGGCGTGCGCGGGCTATACCGCGACCCGGAGCGAGGATCTGGTCGACAGCTTGCGCATCATGATCGACGCGATCGGCGCCGATGGAGCGCCCACGGATCAACCCAGCGGCGATGGTCCGCTTGTGTGCAACGTGGCAGGCGCTTCTCGACGACATCGCGACGTTCGGGTTGAGTCCCACGTCAACCGTAACAGCAAGCGTGGTCACGTCTGCGCCCGACGCCACCTGACGCCCGACAGCCTTCCGCCAGAGAGATGCGGCACATGGGCGGCCGCGAGACCCCCGCAACCGCAAAAATCCGGGCCGAGTTGCCGCTTTGCGGCTGCCCGCACCACCCCGGTTTTTGCGGTTTCCCTCCGCTACGCTCCGGTGCGGGCGTCTATTATTCGGCCGCCCAGGAGGTGCGCACCCGGCGGATAGGCCGCCGGCCTCGATCAGATGAAGGGCTTGACCCCATGACCACTTCCCTCGCTGCCGCACTCTCCGCCCTGGAGCTTGGACACCTCGAACCCCGCGCCGAAGAGGTTTCGGGCATGTGCCCGCCCTCGACCGAGGCACTGGAGCAGACTACCACCGCCATCTGGAGCGACCTGTTCGCAATCCTCCAGAACACGTCGCTCGAGCGCGACATCGAGGAGATGGGCTGGGGCCTGGTCAACCTCTTCCACCGGGCCGCGGCGAAGAAGCACGCGACCATCGACCGTCTCACCGATGAGATCAGGCTCCTCCTGGCCGAGCAGGACGGTTCGGAGATCAACACCGCCAACCTCGAGGACAAGATCGACCTTGCCAAGAAGATCGAGGAAGGCGCCACCTGCTACGAGCACATGCGCGACACCGCAGCGGCACACTACATCCGCGAGACCGGCCGGTCCTGGATCCCGTCGACCGGCAACCGCATTTCGCTCGGGGTAACGTCGGCAATCGTTGACGGACGCGCCTTCCTTCAGGCTCGCCGCGAGCGGGTCCGCGACGCCAACACGGCTCAGGGCACGCCCGTAGTGTTTGCCGGGGGACGGCTGACCTTCCGGACCGACGAGGACATGAAGGCGTTTGGCGACAATCTGCTGCGCACCCTCAATGCGGTTCGGGAGCGCGTCGGCGACATGTATCTCGTCCATGGCGGCGACATGAAGGGGATCGAGCGCATCGCGGCGTCGTGGGCGGAGCAAAACGGCATCCAGCAAGTCCGCTTCGGTCTCGATCGCAAGCTGGGTGATCGTGCCGGCTTCCGTCGCAACGAGCAGATGCTCTCGCTGAAGCCCCGCTACGTCATCGCCTTCCAGGGTAACGGCGTGACCGAGCGTCTGGTCATCGACGCCAAGAAGGCCGGCATCCGCGTGGTCGATCGTCGCGGTCCGCTGGGGACCCCGCCCGCAGCACAGAACGCTCAGCGCGACCGAGAGGTCGCCTGAGCTTCGGCGAGGCCGCTGGCAAAGCCAGCGGCCTCGCCCTTTGCCGCCTCCCCGCAGATTCCACTCACTTCCACCCCATCTGGGAGCAAACCGAGGCCTCGCCCAACCCGTAACAGACGGCTGCGTATTGCGGTCGCTTCGCGTTTCGCGTTTCGCGCTTCGTCTGACGGCGATACCTGCCACGTCGTCATGACGGACAATCGCAGCGCTCCTCGCGCGAGCGGCAAGAGGCTTTTCGTCACCGTCACCGTCGCCGGCTCCGGCCCCCGCCTGCATGACGACGACGCGGATCGCGCTGTCGAGGTCATGATCGGTCGTGCAGGCTTCCCAGGGCGAACAGCCGAGCGGTGATGACTGGTTCCTAAGGGCAAGCTCGCAAAGGTTCGGGGCCAATAGTGTCGCGACCAGCGCGCTATTCCGCTTCGCTTCACCGAGCCCCTTAGCCGGTCTTGGCCCATTCGGGTAACGATCGACTGACGGGGGCTTACCGCGCCCGCATCGCGATTCCGACGCGGAGCGGTTCCGTGGGGCGAGGCCGGAGTCTGCCCCTCGCCGTGTGCCTTTCGGTCGGGCGGCATGCCGCCTCACCACGTTGATCTCTCCTCCGGCTTCGCCGCGTTGTGCCAGGTGGGATGCACTGCCGGCAGGCACGTCAGCCGCGCTTGGTTCCTGCAGTCCGGGCGGGACGCTGCGCAGCACGAACCTTCCATCGTCATCTCGACACGCACGACGTCCGCGCGCGCCGTGACGGCGAAAGGCGGCACAAAGGTCGACGCGGCAACCATCATCCTTCACGACAGCCACTGGAGCAGGGTGCGAGCACCAGCGAGGAAGGGTATCAAGCCGCCCCGGATAGCGGGATCGAGGCATAGTGGCACTGCCGACGAGCAACGCGACAAGGGCGTCCTGTTTCCCGGTTCTATGTCCGCTGCCCGCCGGGCGGTCCATCCCCTCTCTTTCCTGAACGACCTAATCCGGCCGTCCACCCCCTCCAACCCGCGATCGTTCGGGCCGAGTTGCCGTGTGCCACGGCTGCCCGCACCACCCCTTCGATCGGGGTTTCCCTGCGCGTCTTCGCGCTTCCGGTGGAGAGGGCGTCCTGGCCGTCTTTTTTGGTGTTCAGTCGAGGGGACGGACCCCCCGGCGAGCAAAAAGGAACCTCGAAATGCAGAACCTCGTCATCCTCGCCGGCAACGTCGGCGCCACGCCTGAAGTCCGCACCACCCAGGGCGGCACCAAGATCACCAACTTCTCCCTCGCCACCTCGCGCCCCAAGCGCGACCAGGACGGCAAGACCATGAAGGATGGCGAAGGTCGCCGGGTCGAGGACACCGAATGGCACCGGATCACCTGCTTCAACGGCGTCGGCAAGACCGTCGCGCAGTATGTCGAGAAGGGCCAGAAGGTCATGGTCCGGGGCCGCATCCACTACACCCGCTGGACCGACGATCAGAACATCGAGCGCTACGGTGTCGAGATTATCGCCGACGAAGTGACCTTCCTCTCCTACGGCAAAAACCGCCAGGAGCGCCAAGGCGCCACGCAGGACGATGAGGCCGATGACGTCCCCTTCTGAGGGAGGCAGTACGGGCCCGGAGCTGACGCTCCGGGCCTCTTCTCGCGTTCACCGGCAATCAGGACCGCAGGGTCACAAGTTCACGAAGACACAACTAAACCGCGTGCTTGAGCTGCTCGAGCTGCTCGAGCTGCTTGTTGTCCGGCAGCGTCTCTGTGAGACGTTTCTGGAGCATACGATCGTCGAAAGGCTTGGCGATGCACGTCGCTTTGTCGGGCATGTCCCCCGGACATGGCGTCACGTTGCCGCTTGCGATCACGATCTCGATCCAGGGCCAATGCTCGGCAACGTAATGGGTAAGCGCGAACCCGTCGCTGTCGCCCGGCATCGCCACGTCTGAGAACAAGAGCGTAGCACCGTCGGTATGATCGCCCAGGAGGTCTTGGCCTCTTCACCCGTTCCCGCTTCGTGAAAGCGAAAACCCGCTTCCTCCGGAATGTCGCACGCATGCCTGAGAATGAGCGGATCGTCGTCGACTACCAATGTATCGGGGACGGTAGGGATCGCCATTCAGTCTAAAGCCTTATCATGAAGCCGGGTAGCCTGTGTTGGTGTCCCGAGACGAGTTGGCGTCTCCCGGCGAAGCCGGGACCGTCGCTCTATTCCGCTTCGCTCCACCGAGCCCGCAGCCGGTCTCGGCCCGTTCGGGTTACGATCGACTGACGGACGCACAGCGCGGAAACGTCTTTCCGGAAAGCGGCACCTTTCTTCCATCCTGGCCCGGCGGGGGCTGCACCGCCGAGCAGCGCACTGCGCCCGTCGACATTGGAGCGCAGAGAGGGGGCACGGACTGGGCATGTGTCCACCGCGCCTGCGAGGGGGCGCGTTACCGGCAAACCAACGCTGAGCACGACGTTCCCGGCAGGCGGGCTTCACCCCGCTCTTGAGGCGCAATCCTTGGGCCGGCTCAGGGCCTTGTACGATCAACCCGCAAGGGGTCCGGGCGCTTCGCTACGGCTTTTTTCCGTGCCGGAAAAAAGTGATCGCGGCCCTTCCCCGTCCTGTCGGGCGCCTGTCGAGCGGGGATGAACCCCGCCGGCTTCACAGGAGCCTCGGACATGTTCAACGATATCTGGATCGCCCGCAAAAACGCCATGGGCCTCGCAAGAACCTTGATGGTGGCAACCATGGTCATCGCCGTCGGCACGGGATATGCCGTCATCACCGCTGAAGATCACGACAACTCGCTCACGATCGTCAACGAGTACGACCCTTACGCCTGAGCCTCCCGGGGGGCTTAGGCCCCCCTCCCCTCTCCGCTCGTCAACCGTGAAGGCGCCGGAGCGGGCATCGAGCCCGCCCCGGCCCTGCTGCGCAAGCATCGTTAGGGCACCGGTATGCGAGGCATCTGCTTCTTTTACGCACGTCATTGGTGCGGATCCAAAGTCAGACCCTACCGCTTCCAGGCGCGGGCAATCAGCTCCATGCCGTCCGGACAGGCGGCAGTTCTTCGAACACCTTCATCAGTCGCGGGTCGCGCAGTAGCGTTACCCAGTCGCGGCCATAGGTTCGCGACGCCAGATAGAAGGTAGACCCTTCGCACTCGACCATCCGGCAGCGCTCCAGCTTGTCGACCAGCGAATAATCGGAGCCGTGGCGTGCCACGATGTCTTCCAGTTCGGCCCGCATCAGAGTCCCGCATTTGCAGCAGCGAGTCCGGACCAACGCCTTCATCCGGAGCATATCGCCAGCGCTGTTCATCCAGCGGGGCCACAGGGCAACGATGTTGGCAGCCGTTTCCATGATCGCACGATACGCCGCGATCGGCGTGGTCGTCCAGCATCAGCCTCGGCGTGAAGTCTCCCCGTGTCGACGATCCGCGCGGCATTTCGGGCTCGTACGTCCTGGCCGGGGCGCTCCCCCGCGCAAGCCAGCCAGCGGGCTTCTCCACTCCGTTTCGACCCTATGGGTGCGCGAGCGACCTATGCCCCGGCCGTCCTGTCGCCTGTCGAAAAGCCCCGATCGTCGGGGTCAATGGCAGGAGACCATCATGGCCGAGCAAACGCCCCAATCGAACCACGCCAAGGGTGGCGCAGCGGAGATCGCCCGCCTCAACGACTGGCTGCGCGAGCATCTCACCGCCCCGGGCAACAACCGTGTCGCGATGACCAGCGGGATCGCAGACCTGATCGGCGACGTCACTCTTTTCCGAAATTTCCGAAAGCGGGCGGAGCTGCTCCGTGCCGTTCGCGACTTTGATGCCTTCGACGACGCAATCGACCCCTACGGCGAGCACGACCTGGGCCGGTTCCTGTTCGAGGGCACCGATTGCTACTGGAAGATCGACTACTACAATCACGATGTGACCGCAGGTTCGGAGGATCCAGCGGATCCCTTCAAGACCACGCGCATCCTCACGATCATGCGCGTCGACGAACGATGACGCACCGCCCCGGCGCGATAGCGCCGGGGCTCTCGTTCTGCCGAAAGGATCGGATCACGAATGTCGAGGCCCCCCTCCCCACTCAACGCTCCGCGATGAGCACAGCCGAGCGCGCTCGACGGAAACGCGAGATCGACTTCGCTGGTGGCGTCCATCATGACGTTCTCTTGTAAGATCGAGGCATCAACGCCCGCGACTTGCCGCAAAAATTTGATTGAGACCAGCTGACGCTCGCTATCCGGACATCGACGGTTGTCCGGGAAGGGTGACTGGTGCGTGTGGGAGGCAAGACCGTCGCGTGGGTCGGCGCCTCCCCTGCCCTACAAACGTCGGAAGGGCTCTGTCGTCGACTCTGTCCATCGTGACGACCGGGCGGAGCCAGCGTCAAGGATGCGCGGTTCCCCCAATTTTGACGCGGCCTTCGCTTCGCTTCGACCACGACAAAATCGGCACCCCCACGCCCCGCTTGCGCGGCCGCTGCGCGGTCCTGTGACCCTGACCCCACCCGATCGTCAGTCGGCATCCGTCTCAACGAACAGACGGAGGTTCACATGCACGTCCAAACCGCACGCACCCAGGCATGGCTCGCTGAACTTGCAAGCATCCAAGCGGAGATCGCAGCACACGGGATGCCCGAGCGGGCACCCCTCCCCGCAGTAAAGCGGACCCGCAAGCTCAAGCCGCTCTGGGAGGAATGAACATCGTCCGGGCGGCCTCGGCCGCCCGATTAGAGGATCGGGTCTTCGTTTTGAGCGCCGTTATATCCGGTGTGGTGCAGGTCGTGTCGAACGAGATCGGGCCGTGGGTACTTCACGATCGATTTCGCCATTTTGCGCTTTGGCGAACGCCGATCGCGTTTGTCGCGTTTGTCGCGTTCGGCGTCTCAATCTCTTGTCGATTTGTGGCTTGGCACTGCGGATTCATCAATTGCTTTGGCGACACGCGACCTGAGGGGAATTGTTCCTTTGTCTTGTAGCTGCTTGGTAGCAACGAGCTAGCGACATTGTAGCGACCTGATCGTCGGTTGCGTTCGGGTAGCAACCCGGTAGCTATGACGTAGCATGTTCATACACGGTTGGTGGCCTTGCCTCTCGCGCCTTTACAGCCACGTCTCGACGGTATCGCAAGGGTGCGTATTGCTGTTTGGTAGCAAGCAGCAACCAGCTACCAACCAAATCGCTAGCACGTCGCCTTCAAGCCGCAACATCGTCGCTTCTAGGCTGCAATAGGCTCGCGAGCGGCTTGCTACCAGCTCGCGGTCTAGTTGCGAGCAAATCGCAATCTTACCGCAAGCCGCTCGCTGTCTGATTGCGTCAAAGTCGCTAGACGCTAGCTGCTAGGTTGCGATATAGCAGCTCCATGAACGCTGGCCGCTACATGGTAGCAACCTGGCCGCAACGGGAGAGCAGCATGCCAGTCATCAGCTTCGTGTCGCCGAAAGGCGGGGTGGGCAAGACCACCGCGACATTGTTGCTCGCCGGAGAGTTGGCGGAGGCGGGGGGTACCGTACGCCTGATCGATGCCGACCCGAACCTTCCGCTGGTCGACTGGGGCCAGTTACCGGGACGACCGGATGCGATAACTGTCGTCGGGTGCCGCGACGAAAACGCGATCATCGATGAAATCGAGAGGGGCGCGTCGGAGGCGCGCTTCACACTCGTTGACCTCGAAGGCGCGGCGACCGCGACCGTCACGTTCGCAATCGCGCAAAGCGATCTGGTGATCATTCCTTGCAAGGGGTCGCATCTGGATGCCACCCAGGCTGCTCGCGCTATCAAGCTCGTCAAGCAGACGGCGCGCGGCACCAGGACCGAGATCGATTATGCGATCCTGTTCAGCCAAATCCCGCCGGCGCTGCGCTCGAACAATCAGAAGGACATCGCGGAGCAGTTCAACGATGCTGAGATTCCAGTCCTTCCGGTCATGATCTACAATCGCGAGGCCTATCGCGCGATGTTCGCCGCTGGTGGAACGCTTCGCACCATCAACGACAAAGGCGTCGGTAACATGAAGGCAGCGCTCGAGAACGCCGAGGCCTATGCGGCAGCGGTGATCGTAAGGCTGCGTAAGGCGCGTGCCGTGAAGGAGGCAGCATGACCCGGTCCCGGCTCGATCTCTCGGAGTTCGATGATACGCCCCCGAACAAGGATCCAGCCAAGCTACGCGAGATAAGCGACGGGGCGGGCTTTCCGTCGCGTCCGGCTGTCCCAGCTGTAGCTGCCCCGCCTGTCGCGGCGCCCGTGCCTCAAGACCGTCCCCAAGCCGGGACATTCCAACGGCCGCCACGCGTAACCGGCAATCGCAATATCGCGATCAACGTGAGGGTAGATCCCGAGACCGCTGCGAGACTCTATGCTCTTCGTGACGCGGACCCGGCACGCAAACGCGTGCTCGCCGACGTCGTCGCTGATGCGGCGCTTTTGCTTTACGAACGCGAGATCGATGGCGCTAGTCAATAGGTAGGGCAGGGGCCTTGCATGGCCGTCCGCGCGGCGACGCAACGCAATCCTGGTTGACCGCCCGCGCGCCGCAGAATCTCGTTAAAGGCGGTCGCACGATCGAATGGATAGGGCGTGATACCCCGCTTGGCAGAACCGAGACGGCGCCCGAAACACCATACGAGCGGCGCCCGCGTGCAGCGGCGCACGGGAGAGCCCCGGCCGCCAACACTGCGCAATCTATGGTCGGCCTGCAGGGGAGGGGGGCAGACTGATCTGGCGCCGTCAATATGCTTTCGGATATCCTGTTCGGCCGCGCTGAAGCGAGCACCGGCCGTCAGCCTCCGTCGGCGCAACACCCAGACAGGCCGTGGCTGCCAAGATTGGGGACCGCCGCGTTCGATCCCAGCCAATGCCCTTACCGCCTAGAATGGCGTATCGAGGGTCATCCTTTGCCCACGCTAGGTTCGATCAAATCCCATCGGTTTCCGTAGAGGTCTTCGAAGACCGCCACCGTGCCATATGGTTCATGGCGAGCCGCTTCGACAAAACGGAGGTCCCGCTGCGTGTAAGCGAGGTAGTCACGGGCAAAGTCGTCTGTTTCGAGAAACAGGGACACGCGACCGCCGCTTTGATCGCCGATCGCCTCACGTTGCCGGTCGCCAACAGCTCGCGTTAGTAACAGTCCGTTCGCCGCACCATGCGGCGCGACCACCACCCACCGCTTGTCATCAGTCAGCATGGTATCTTCACGCGGTTCGAAGCCAAGCTTCTGAGCGAAGACGGAGAGCGCGGCGTCATATTCGTCGACAAGGAGAGCGGTCAGAATCAAGGGTTGAGGCTTCCGATGAGGCTGCCTTAATCTGGATGCTAGGCCAACGCCGGCTTCTCGTCTGGATGGTGGATCGGGAAGCCTAGCCAAGCGACGCAAGCTGGCTTGCCACCGCTTTGCCGCCGTGTTTCGAAATAGCCGTCGCGATTGCCCGGGCATCCGCTTTGTCGATTGCTGCAATTTTAACCCGCTCGAGCGCTGCGGTAAGAACCGGACGACCAGCGTCTCGAGCCGTCTGCTCCGCCGCCTTTGCCTGTTCGTCCAGATGAGCAAGTTCCGCTTTTAGAGCTTCCC
>NZ_JAKNQI010000013.1:0-133293 GCF_022662295.1 Sphingomonas sp. CARO-RG-8B-R24-01
CCCGCTCCGTTCTCCCGCGCAGGCGGGAGTCCAGGGATAGGGGCGTGACGTCTGAAATTCTGGGATCCCTGCCTGCGCAGGAGCCCTGCGTTATCGTGCTACCGGCTCGACCGTCAGCGACCCTGCGGGCAACGGAATGCATACATCCGCCGCCGGGGTTTCTCCCGACAGCCATCCCGCCCAGTCCGTACGGTCGACAATGACGATCTGGCGGTCGTGGTATGGCGCGATGTCGGGTCCAGGCGGACAGGTCAGCATCGTGAACGCCTCTCCCACGGCGGGATGCTCGCGCCATAGTCCGGCGATGCCGAACCATGCCTCTCCGGTTTTGGTGAACGACCATTTGTCCTTGCGCTTCTGCCGCGGGTCAGTGGGAGCCGTGAATTCATAGAAGGCGTCCGCCGCGATCAGGCAGCGCCCCTGCGCCGCGCTGTTACGGAAGTCGCGGCCGTCGGAGCGGTATTTGTAGACGGGCTTGCCCGCAGGGCCGGGCCAGCTCCAGCGGCGCATGACGCCCTCTGCGGCGACATCGATGTCGGGTCCGGTGCGATCCTTCCGGATGATGAAGGTCGTGTCGGTGATCTTGAAACTGTCGATGCTGGCGAGGTTGGGCAGGCCCTCGGGAAAGCGCAGCGGAATGCGCAGGTCGTTGAAATCGTCGCGCATCAGGCCGAGCGCGATCCGGCGGGCTGCTTCGTTGCACATCGCCGTTCAATAGCCCTGTTGTGCCGTGTCATCAAACGCTTCGCCCGGCGATGGCAGGCCTTCGAAGCAACGCCGTCCGCGCCGCTCCTGGACTTCGGCCGTCGCGAGCGACCCATGGAGGCGTCCGGCTGAACGTCCGCGTTGGCGCGCGGGGACGGCGCCCCGCGCGCCGGCCGTCAGCGGACCGCTGCCGCCTGGTTGGCGACGACGTCGCTGCGCTGTTCGGGCGTCATCGCCTGCGCGTTGACGTCGGCGGCGCGGATTGCATCGGCGCGCTCATCAGCGGTCTTGCGCTCGGCCTTGGCCGCGGCTTCGAGGTTCTTTGCGTCCGCTTCCATCGCGTCCGCGCGATTGTCGCCGGCCTTCTCGACCTGCTTGGCGAGCTTGCCGTCGCCATTGCCACCGCAGGCTGCCAGTGGGAGCGCCAGCGCGGCCAGCACGAACATCGTCTTCTTCATGGAATATCCCCGTTTACACGTGCCTAAACCTGGCACGACCGGGAAAACCGCCAAATCCGATTATCGTTCCGCCAGCGGATCGGAACGACCGCAGCCGAACGGCCGCGATCGTTCCCGGTGCCGTCTCAGATATGGATCGCCTTGCCGCGAACCGCCATCGACGCTTCCTTCATCGCCTCGGCATGCGTCGGATGCGCGTGGCAGGTGTAGGCGATGTCCTCGCTGGTCGCGCCGAATTCCATCGCGACGCACGCTTCCGCGATCATCGTCCCGCCAACGCTCGCGATGACCCACACGCCGAGCACGCGATCGGTCTTGGCATCCGCGATCACCTTCACGAAGCCGTCGGGCTCGTGGTTGGTCTTGGCGCGGCTGTTCGCGGCCATCGGGAACTTGCCGACCTTGATCTCGGCAACCTTCTCGCGCGCGGCTTCCTCGGTCAGGCCGACGCCCGCGATCTCGGGCCAGGTGTAGACGACCGAGGGGATCACGTCGTGATTGACGATGCCGGTAAGCCCACCGATGTTCTCCGCCACCGCGATGCCCTCGTCCTCGGCCTTGTGCGCGAGCATCGGGCCGGGGATCACGTCGCCGATCGCCCAGATTCCGGGAACCGACGTCTGGAAGCGGTGATCGGTCTCGACCTGCCCGCGTGCGTTGGTCGAGAGACCCGCGGCTTCGAGGTTGAGGCCATCGGTATTGGGACGCCGCCCGATCGACACGAGCACGGTATCCGCCTCGATCGTCTCCGGCGCGCCGCCAGCAGCGGGCTCGACCGTGATCGTCGCCTTCTCGCCCTCGACGCTCACGCCGGTGACCTTGGTCGACAGCTTGAACTCGATCCCCTGCTTCTTGAAGATCTTGTTTGATTCCTTGCGGATTTCGCCATCGAAGCCGGGGAGGATCTGGTCGAGATATTCGACGCAGGTGACGCGTGCGCCAAGCCGCTTCCACACCGAGCCGAGCTCGAGCCCGATCACGCCGCCACCGATCACGACCATATGCTCGGGCACCTTCGCCAGTTCGAGCGCGCCGGTCGAATCGACGACGACCTTCTGGTCGACGGTAACGCCGGGGAGCTGCGTGACCGACGAGCCGGTCGCGATCACGATGTTCTTTGCGCGATACGTCTGGCCCGCGACCTCGACGCTGTCGGCGCCGGTGAAGCGCGCCTGGCCCTTGAGCCATTCGACCTTGTTCTTCTTGAAGAGGAAGGCGACGCCCGCGGTGAGCTGCTTGACCGCATCCCGGCGCTGCTCGTGCATCGTGTCAAGATCGAGCGAGACGTTATCCATCTTGACGCCGAGCTTGGCCATCATGCCGTTCTTCGCGTCGTTGTAGAATTCGGACGCATGGAGCATCGCCTTGGACGGGATGCAGCCGACGTTGAGGCACGTGCCCCCAAGCGTCTCGCGGCTCTCGACGCATGCCGTGCGCAGCCCGAGCTGCGCCGCGCGGATCGCCGCGACATAGCCGCCGGGTCCGGCACCGATGATCAGAACGTCGAAATCATAGTCAGCCATTTTACTCTCCGCTGTGCTCCTGCGAAGGCAGGAGCCTAGGGTTACGGGGGCCGTCGCTCGGTGCTCTGGGTTCCTGCCTTCGCAGGAACACGGAACGCGTTAGAACAGCGTCTCGTACAAATCTTTCCACTGCGGGTTGTCCTGTTCGATCAACGCGATCTTCCAGGCCCGCTGCCACTTCTTCATCTGAAGCTCGCGATACCGTGCTGCCTCAAGATCGTCACACGCGTCGTACCAGACAAGGTGCGTGCAGTTGTATTGCTTGGAAAAGCCGTCGATCAACCGGTTGCGGTGCTGATAGGCCCTAGCCTGCAAGTTGCTGGTGACGCCCAGATAGAGCGTCCCGTTGCGCTGGCTCGCCATCAGATAGACGCAGCCCGGTTTCGTACGACTTCTCCTGTCCTTCGTCGTGTTCCTGCGAAGGCAGGAACCCAGAGTTACAAACGCCGCCGCCCGTTACTCTGGGCTCCTGCCTTCGCAGGAGCACAACGGTCAGATCACAAGTCGATCAAGATCCGCGTCGGGTCCTCGATAGCATTCTTGAGCGCGACGAGGAACGTCACCGCTTCGCGACCATCGATGAGGCGGTGATCGTAGCTCAACGCCAGATACATCATCGGGCGGATCACGATCTGCCCGTCGACCACGACCGGACGCTCGTCGATGCGGTGGAGTCCAAGCACTGCCGACTGCGGCGGGTTGATGATCGGGGTCGACATCAGCGAGCCGAACACGCCGCCGTTCGAGATGGTGAAGGTGCCGCCCTTCATCTCGTCCATCTTGAGCGCGCCGTCCTTGGCGCGCTTGCCGAAGTCGCCGATCGTCTTCTCGATCTGCGCGACCGACATCTGGTCGGCATCACGGATCACCGGAACGACGAGGCCACCCGGCGACGACACAGCGACCGAGATATCGGCATAATCGTGATAGACGATGTCATCGCCCTCGATCGACGCGTTGACCGACGGGATGTCGCGCAGCGCCATCGTCGCGGCCTTCACGAAGAAGCCCATGAAGCCCAGGCGGACGCCGTGCTTCTTCTCGAACAGGTCCTTGTACTTGGCGCGCGCCGCGATCACCGCGGTCATGTCGACGTCGTTGAACGTCGTCAGCATCGCGGCGGTGTTCTGCGCTTCCTTGAGGCGCTTGGCGATCGTCTGGCGCAGGCGCGTCATGCGGACGCGCTCTTCCTTGCGACCGCTCGCGGCAGCGACCGACGGCGCGACCGGCATCGGCGTTGCCGCCGGAGCGGCTGCCGGGGTCGAAGCAGCGGCGGCGGCGACGTCATCCTTGGTCAGGCGACCGTCCTTGCCGGTGCCCTTGACGGTAGACGGGTCGACGCCATGCTCGAGCACCGCGCGGCGCACCGACGGGCTAAGCGCGGCGGGGCCATCGCTCGACGACGACGGGGCCTGCTGACCTGCGGTCGCGGCGGGGTTGGCCTGCTCGGCAGCGGCTGCGGATTCGGGCGAAGCGGTGACCGCAGGCTGGGGTGCCGGGGCCGAAGCCGCTGCGCCATCGCCCGAGTCGATCGTCGCGAGCATCGCGCCGACCTGGACCGTCTCGCCGACCTTGACCGCATGTTCGCCCATGATCCCGGCGACCGGCGACGGCACCTCGACCGAGACCTTGTCGGTCTCGAGGCTGGCGATCGGCTCGTCTGCCGCGACCTTGTCGCCCGGCTGCTTGAGCCATTCGCCGAGCGTCGCCTCGGTGATCGATTCGCCGAGTACCGGTACTGTGACTTCGGTTGCCATATGCGCCTCTTTTATCTTCCCCGGCGAAGGCCGGGGCCCAGGTGCGCAACGCTCGCTGATCAAGCGCCGCGCGAAATTACCTTACGCCCCGCTACTGGGCCCCGGCCTTCGCCGGGGAAGCAGCGGAGCAGCGTTTCAAACCTTCCGCGTGCGGCGGATTTCCTCGCGGACGCTGTGGCCGAGCGCATCGGCGACGAGCGCCGCCTGCTCGGTCTGGTGCCGCTTCATCAGACCCGTCGCGGGCGAAGCCGAAGCCGCACGGCCCGCATAGCGCGCGCGGGTCACGCGCCCGCCGACGTCCGTCAGTACGTCTTCGATGAACGGCTCGACGAAGCTCCACGCGCCGTTGTTCTTCGGCTCTTCCTGCGCCCACACCACCGTCTCGAGGTTGGGCATCCGCTTCATCCGCTCGACCAGCGGCTCGCCCGGGAAGGGATAGAGCTGTTCGACCCGCACGATCGCCGTGTTCGTATCGCCTGCCGCGTCGCGTGCCTCGATCAGGTCATAGGCGACCTTGCCCGAGCACAGGACGAGCCGCTTCACGTCGACATCGGCCGGCGCGGACGGATCGCTCAGCAACCGCTTGAAGTGGCTGTCGCCGAGGAAATCGTCGATCTGCGACACCGCCATCTTGTGCCGCAGCAGCGACTTGGGCGTGAAGACGATTAGCGGCTTGCGGAACGAACGGTGCATCTGCCGGCGCAGCAGGTGGAAATAGTTGGCCGGCGTCGTGCAGTTCGCGACCTGCATATTGTCCTGCGCGCAGAGCTGGAGGAAGCGCTCGATCCGCGCGGAGCTATGCTCCGGCCCCTGCCCTTCGTAGCCGTGCGGCAGCAGCATCACGAGCCCGTTGGCGCGGAGCCACTTGGCCTCGCCCGAAGCGATGAACTGATCGATCATGATCTGCGCACCGTTCATGAAGTCGCCAAACTGCGCTTCCCACATGACCAGCGTCTTGGGGTCCGCGAGTGCGTAACCGTACTCGAAGCCGAGCACACCATATTCGCTGAGCGGCGAGTCGAGCACTTCGAACCGGCCGTGCGGGATCGTCTCGAGCGGGCGATACTTGTGCTCGTCGGTCTGGTCGACCCAGACCGCGTGGCGCTGCGAGAAGGTCCCGCGCCCAGAATCCTGCCCCGACAGACGGACGCCATAGCCTTCCGACAGCAGCGACCCGAACGCCAGAGCCTCGCCGGTCGCCCAGTCGAAATTGCGGCCCGACTTGAACATCTCGCGCTTGGCATCGAGCACGCGGTTGAGCGTCTTGTGGACAACCAGATCTTCGGGGATCGTCGTCAGCGTACGGCCCAGCGAATCGAACAGCTTCTGCTCCATCCCCGTATTGACGTTGCGGCGCGCGGTTTCGGCATCGGCGGGGGCGTGAAGCCCCGACCAGCGCCCGGCGAACCAGTCCGCCTTGTTGGGCTTGTAGCTCGCACCCGCCTCGAACTCGCCTTCGAGCAGCGTGGTGTACTGCTTGATGTTCTCGTCGATCCAGGCTGCGTCGATCACCTTCTGTTCGATCAGCTTCTTGCCATAGATCTCGCTGACCGGAGGATGATCCTTGATCGCCTTGTACATCAGCGGCTGGGTGAAGCCCGGCTCGTCGCCTTCATTGTGGCCGAAGCGGCGGTAGCACCACATGTCGATCACGATGTCGCGGTGGAACTGCTGGCGGAATTCCATCGCCATCTTGGTGGCGAAGGTCACCGCCTCGGGGTCATCCCCGTTGACGTGGAAGATCGGTGCCTGGACGCCCTTGGCGACGTCCGACGGATAAGGCGACGAGCGCGCGAACTGCGGCGACGTCGTGAAGCCGACCTGGTTGTTGATGATGAAGTGGACGCAACCGCCGGTGTTATACCCGCGGATCCCGGAGAAGCCGAGCGTCTCCCAAACGATCCCCTGCCCCGCGAATGCCGCGTCGCCGTGGATCAGCACCGGGAGCGATGCCTTATGCTCGGTCAGGTCGTTCGCAATCGTCTGGATCGCGCGGGTCTTGCCGAGCACGACCGGATCTTCCGCTTCCAGATGCGACGGGTTGGCGACCAGCGACATGTGGACGCTGATCCCGTCGAACTCGCGGTCGGTCGAGGTGCCGAGGTGATATTTCACGTCGCCCGAACCCGCAACGTCATCGGGATTGTCCGACCCGCCGCCGAATTCATGGAAAATGATGCGGAACGGCTTGGCCATCACGTTGGTGAGGACGTTCAAGCGCCCGCGATGCGCCATGCCGAAGACGATCTCCTTCACGCCGAGCGAGCCACCATATTTGATGACCGATTCGAGCGCGGGGATCATGCTCTCGCCACCGTCGAGCCCGAAGCGCTTGGTGCCGACATATTTCTTGCCGCAGAAGCGTTCCCACTGCTCGGCCTCGATCACCTTGTTGAGAATCGCCTTCTTGCCGAGGTCGGTGAACTCGATCGCCTTGTCCTTGCCTTCCATGCGGTCCTGCAGGAAGCGCCGCTCCTCGACGTCGGCGATGTGCATGTACTCGAGGCCGACATTGCCACAATAATTGGCGCGCAGCGTGTCGACGAGCTCGCGCACGGTCGCCCATTGCAGCCCCATCGTCCCGCCGAGATAGACCGGACGGTCGATGTCGGCATCCGAGAAGCCGTGATATTCGGTCTTGAGGTCGGCGGGCATCTCGCGCTTGGAGAGCCCCAGCGGATCGAGATTGGCGGCGAGATGGCCGCGCACGCGGTACGTGCGGATGAGCAGCATCGCGCGGATCGAATCGCCCGCGGCGCGGATGATGTCATCCTGGCTGACCGCGGGGGCCGCGGCAGGAGCAGGCTTCGCGCCACCCTTCACGGGCTTGGGCGCGGGCTCCATCTGGGTCGGATCGAGCGCAGCGGTCAGATCGTCGGTGGTCGACAGTGGCCATTTCGCCGACTGCCAGCTCGGGCCCGAAGACGTGCCTTCAAGGCCTTCGAAAAAGCCACGCCAGGCCGGTTCGACGCTGTCCGGGGAGGTGCGGAAACGCGCGTAGAGCGTCTCGATGAACGCGGGGCTGACGCCGCCTGCGATATCGCCGAAGTCCTGGTTCTCGTAGCCCATAGCGAGTCCTCGTCACCCCGGAACATTGGGGTCTCTAGTAGTGGGACACCGCCGCGCCCGACCGGACGCGGCGGCCCCGACCAACCGGCCGGGGCGATGTGCCGTTAACCCTTGAGCACTTCCAGCAAGGTCGTGCCCAGTTCGCTCGGCGAAGCGGAGACGCGGATGCCTGCGCGCTCCATCGCCGCAATCTTGTCTTCCGCGCCGCCCTGGCCGCCCGAAACGATCGCACCGGCATGGCCCATGCGACGACCCGGAGGTGCAGTGCGGCCCGCGATGAAGCCGGCCATCGGCTTCTTGCGGCCACGCTTCGCCTCGTCGATCAGGAACTGCGCAGCCTCTTCCTCGGCCGAACCACCGATCTCGCCTATCATGATGATCGACTTGGTCGCGTCGTCGGCGAGGAACAGCTCGAGCACGTCGATGAAGTTCGTGCCGTTGACCGGATCGCCACCGATGCCGACCGCGGTCGTCTGACCGAGACCAGCGTTCGACGTCTGGAACACCGCCTCATAGGTGAGCGTGCCTGAACGGCTGACAACGCCGACCGAACCCTGCTTGAAGATGCTGCCGGGCATGATGCCGATCTTGCATTCGCCGGGGGTCAGGACGCCGGGGCAGTTCGGGCCGATCAGCCGCGACTTGGACCCCGACAGCGCGCGCTTGACGCGAACCATGTCGAGCACCGGAATGCCCTCGGTGATCGTGACGATCAGCGGAACCTGTGCGTCGATCGCCTCGAGGATCGAATCCGCCGCGAAGGGGGGCGGAACGTAGATCACCGACGCGGTCGCGCCGGTCATCGCAACGGCTTCGGCCACGGTGTCATACACCGGCAGGTCGAGGTGAGTCGTGCCACCCTTGCCGGGCGTGACGCCGCCAACCATCTGCGTGCCATATTCCAGCGCCGCCTTGGTGTGGAAGCTGCCGGTTTCCCCGGTCATGCCCTGGGTGATAACCTTGGTGTTCTTGTCGACGAGGATGCTCATATATCTCGTTCCTTACCACCCCGGCGAAGGCCGGGGTCCAATAGCGAAGGCGGTCAGGGCAGCGCGATACGATCGTACAGGTCGGCCCAATCTGGGTTGAACCCGTTGATCTCTCGCAGCTTCCAGTTGCGCTTCCACTCCTTCATCTGCAGCTCGCGCTGCCGGGCGGCTTCCCAACTGCCAAGCATTTCGTACCAGACGAGCAGCTTGCAGTCGTATTTCTTCGTGAACCCGGCGACCACGCCGTTGCGGTGTTCCCACACGCGCTTTGCCAGATTCACCGTCGAACCAAGATAGATCGTGCCGTTGTAACCGCTTGCCATGATGTAAACGGAAGCCTGTTCTTCCATTACCTCGGCCTTCCCGGTTGGGCCCCGGCCTGCGCCGGGGTGGCACGTCTATCTCAGCCCAGATTACCTCAGTTGAGCGACCCGTCGATCGCCTTGCACGCGACGAGGAGTTCCTTGACCGCATCGACCGACACGCTGAGGTTCTGCTTCGCTTCGTCGTCGAGCTTGATCTCGATGACTTCCTCGACGCCGCCGGCACCGATCACGACCGGGACACCGACATAGAGATTGTCGATGCCATATTGGCCGGTCAGGTGTGCCGCTGCCGGAAGAACGCGCTTCTGGTCGTACAGATAGGCTTCCGCCATCGCGATGCCGCTAGTGGCGGGCGCATAATAAGCCGAGCCGGTCTTGAGCAGCGCGACGATCTCGCCGCCGCCGCCGCGGGTGCGCTTGATGATCGCGTCGATCTCTTCCTGGGTCGAACGACCCATCGCGACGAGGTCGGGGACCGGGATGCCCGAGACGGTCGAATAGGAAATGACCGGGACCATCGTGTCGCCGTGGCCGCCAAGCACGAAGCTGGTGACGTCCGTGACCGAGACCTTGAACTCGTCCGCGAGGAAGTGGCTGAATCGCGCCGAGTCGAGCACGCCGGCCATGCCGACGACCTTGTTGTGCGGGAGGCCGGAGAATTCGCGCAGCGCCCACACCATCGCGTCGAGCGGGTTGGTAATGCAGATGACGAACGCGTCGGGTGCGTTGGCAGCGATGCCCTCGCCGACGGCCTTCATAACCTTGAGGTTGATGCCGAGCAGGTCATCGCGGCTCATGCCGGGCTTGCGCGCGACGCCAGCGGTGACGATGATCACGTCCGCGCCTGCGATGTCCTTGTAATCGTTGGTGCCGGTGATGGTCGCGTCGAAACCCTCGACGGGGCTGCACTGGCTGAGGTCGAGCGCCTTGCCCTGGGGAACGCCTTCGACGACATCGAACAACACGACGTCCCCGAGGCCCTTGAGCGCTGCGAGATGGGCGAGCGTGCCGCCAATGTTGCCGGCGCCGATCAGCGCGATCTTCTTGCGAGCCATCCGGGATCCTTTTCGCTTTGAGGCCCGCCCATGGCGTTAAAAACTCAAGAGCGATCGGGCGAGCTCTGCCGGGCGTCGACTTAGGCGGGTTTTCGCATTTGGGCAACCCGTAAGGCAAAGGATTTGCCCCACTATTGCAATTCGTTCGCAAGTGCAATTAGCGTGTCCGTGCTCCTGCGCAGGCAGGAGCCCAGAGTTGCAACGCGCAACGCCCGCGACCCTGGATCCCCGCCTGCGCGGGGAAACGGTTCGTTACAGGAAGCCGGTCACTCCCCGCCATGCCCTGCAGCGAGATACTCTTCCGACCGCATCTCTTCCAGCCGACTGATCGTCCGGTCGAACTCGAACCGCCCGTCCCCGCTTTCGTACAGCTCCTGCGGCTCGGCATCCGCGGCGGCGAGCAGTTTGACCTTCTGTTCGTACAATGCGTCGATCAACGCGACGAACCGCGCCGCCTCGTTGCGATTGTCCGGCCCGAGCTTGGGGATCCCGACCACGATCACGGTATGATAGCGCCGCGCGATCGCGATATAGTCCGCACTGCCACGCGCCTCCTCGCACAAGCGCTTGAAACTGAACACCGCGACGCCCTTGAGCGCCTTGGGGACATGAACGGTCCGCCCCTGCACGACCAGATCCTCGGACGGGACATGCGCGCGATCCTCGACCGGAAAGTCGGTCAATCGGAAGAAATCGCCCGACAACAGCTTCGTCGCCTCGGGGCCGTTGGGCACCAGCCACGTATCGATCGACCCCAGCCGGTCGCGGCGATAGTCGACCGGGCCGTTGAGCGGGATCACGTCCATTCGCGACTCGATCAGCGCAATGAAGGGCAGGAAATGCTCGCGGTTGAGGCCGTTCTTGTAGAGATCCGCCGGCGGGCGGTTTGAGGTGGTAACGACCGTCACGCCCTCCTCGAGCAACAGCGTGAACAGCCGCGACAGGATCATCGCGTCGGGGCTGTTCGTCACCATCATCTCGTCGAAGGCGAGCAGCCGCACGTCTTCGGCAATTGCCCGGGCGAGCGGTGGGATCGGGTCGCCCAGCTCCTTGGCGCGCTCGACCGCGAGCCGCTGGTGCACCTCAAGCATGAATTCGGCGAAATGGACGCGCCGCTTGCGCCTTATGTCGAGCGCATCGAAGAACAGGTCCATCAGCATCGACTTGCCACGCCCGACCCCGCCCCACAGGTACAGCCCCCGCGGCGCCTCGGGCTTGCGGCCCAGCACCCGCCACAGCATGGAGCCGCGCCTGGGGACGGCCTCCAGTGCGGTCGCGAGATCGGCAAGACGGCGCGCGGCAGCGGCCTGTTCGGGATCGGGCCGGAGTTCGCCCGAGGCAATCAGCGCGTCATAGCGCGCAAGGACATTGGTCATTCTGGATCAGGCACCGTGGCGGGCGGCGGCGTGGACTTGCGCAGCGTGCCCGAGAAGCTGGCGATCGTCGGCGTATCGTCCTGGACGATCAGCCCGCGCAGGAACAACATGTTACGCGTTTCGCGGAGCAGTTCGATGCGCGCCTCGAGCGGCATGCCGATCTTGCCGCCGCCGATGAACTGCGCCGAAAGATCGAGCGTCACCGCGCCCCCGGCGGACAGGACCCCGAACCCGCGCGCCGCGGCGAACAGCGCCACGTCCATAAAGCCGAGCAACGCGCCGCCATGAACGTCCCCGCGCATGTTCGAATGTTCGTGGCGCGGCAGCATCCGTACCCGCGCAATCTGGTCCTCGACCTTGACCAGCAACGGCTCGAGAAAGGCGTTGTAGCGCGTGGCGTCGCGAAACTGCCACCGCTTCCATCCCGGCTGGTCGGGATCGTCATCGTAAGTGAAGGGTGCGGTCAAACGCGGCAGTTCCTCGGGGCCTGACCCCGCCCGGCGTCACGACGACCCGCGGGCGGAGGTGGCGAAGCTCAAACGACGCGTTCGGCTTCCATCTTCTTGATTTCCGCGATCGCCTTGGCGGGGTTGAGACCCTTGGGGCAGACGTTCGCGCAGTTCATGATCGTGTGGCAGCGATAGAGGCGGAACGGATCCTCCAGCTCGTCGAGTCGCTCACCGGTCATCTCGTCGCGGCTGTCGGCAAGCCAGCGATAGGCCTGCAACAGGATCGCCGGGCCGAGGAACTTGTCGCTGTTCCACCAGTAGCTCGGGCACGCGGTCGAGCAGCAGGCGCACAGAATGCACTCGTACAGACCGTCGAGCTTCTCGCGCTCCTGCGGCGACTGGAGCCGCTCCTTGCCCGCGGGCGGCGGCGTGACCGTCTGCAGCCACGGCTTGATCGACGAATATTGCGCATAGAAATGCGTGAAATCAGGAACGAGGTCCTTGATCACTTCCATGTGCGGGAGCGGCGTGATGCGGATGTCGCCCTTCACGTCCTCGATCGCGGTGGTGCAGGCGAGGCCGTTCTTGCCGTCGATGTTCATCGAGCACGACCCGCAGATGCCTTCGCGGCACGAGCGACGGAAGGTGAGCGACGAATCCTGCTCGCCCTTCATCTTGATCAGCGCGTCGAGCACCATCGGGCCGCACGAGTCGAGGTCGACCTCGAACGTGTCGTAATGCGGGTTGGCGTTCGCGTCCGGATCGTACCGGTAGATCTTGAACTTCTTGATTCGTTTCGCCTCAGGCGCGGCCTTGTGGACCTTGCCGCCCGACTTGGGCTTGCTGTTGGCGGGGAGGAAGAATTCGGCCATCGCTTGCTCGCGTTTTCCATCCAGGAGGGCGGGTTACCGCCGGGTTGTGCGGATAGCCGTACACAAGCAAGGCTGTTGTCGCAAACCCTTGCGGCACTGAATTGCTGCATCTGCGATTGCACGCGACGGTCTCGTCCAATCAGATGACGTCGAGCACCAGCCCGCGGTCGCGCGCTTCCTCGGCCTCGATGTACCAGTTGGACGGCGCCTTCTCGCGCAGTTCCTCGAACGTCACCTGGCTGTCGCGGACGATGTCGCGGAAGCCTTCTTCCTCGATCTCGATCGAATGCTCGACTTCGTGCAGTGCCGCCTTGATCGACGCCACCACCATCCGGAGCGGCCCGTTGAGGTTGATCTGCTTGGTGATCTGCCGCTCGTGGAGCATCAACCGGGTATGCCGCGTCAGGAACCGCCGCGCGACCGGGAACGCCGACATGAACGTCGCCCCCGCCGAATAGACCGCGACCTTGCCGAGAAACAGGATCTCGCGCCCGTCATGATCTTCGAGCAGACGAATGTCGTCCGCCATCGTCCGCGCGACCTCCGGGTCGCCACCAAGCGTGGTCAGCGCGATGACGAGAGTCCCTTCCGGGGGGCAGTTGCCGAGCTGGGCACGAAAGTTCTCGTACATCAGCTGGTCGACCGGACCGGAAAGGCGGATGTGGGGATTGGCGAGCAGGGGATAGCGGGGATCTGACATGGTCGCGGAAACCGGCGGGCGGCGGCGGGGTTCCCCGACGCCATAGGAATTGATGGGCAATGTTATAGCCCTGTGCTTACTAGCTACCGGAGTGCAGGAGGCCATCATGAGAACGGCTTTACGCAAGATCGGCAATTCGGTCGGAATGATCGTCCCGGCCTCGATCCTCGGCGAGATCGGCACCACGGCCGGAGCAACGCTCGACCTGCGCGTCGAGGACGGCAAAATCATCGCTACGCCGGTCGCCGGCGTGCATGCGGGATGGGCCGCGGTGGCGGCCACGCTGGCGGACCAAACGGCCGACGATGCAGACGCCTGGCAGGGGTTTGCCAATGAGGACGATGCAGCACTGACATGGTAGCGCAAGCGATGCGCCGGGGAGAGGTATGGCTCACCGCGTTCGATCCCACCGTTGGGCGCGAGATCCAGAAGACTTCACCGTTCCTGGCCGTCTCGCCCGACGAAATGAACGCGCATCTGCGCACGGTCATCGTCGTGCCGCTGACGACCGGAAGCCGCCCTGCCCCGTTTCGGATCGCGGTACGCTTCAAAGGGACGGATGGACTGGCGCTGGCGGATCAGATGCGGACGCTGGATCGTGCCCGGCTGGTCAAACGCATCGGCACGCTCGATGCAACCACGCTGGCGGCGATGCTCGCAGTTCTGGGCGAAATGTTTCGACCGTAGCGCCGAGCTCTAAACACACCCGTTCGTTTCGAGCGAAGTCGAGAAACCCGGCACAGCGCAGGTTTCTCGACTTCGCTCGAAACGAACGGGGGGCGGGGGCAGTGGGCAGATCTAATGATCGCCCTTCCCGTTGCGGACGAAGAGCAGCCATTCTCTCGCAGCAGACGCTTCAAGTCACGGCCGTAGCTCGTGACCATCAGGCGCCGACCGGGATCGTACTTTCGTGCAACGCAACCAGTCGAAGCGCATGGGGTCCGGAACGACGATCCTCGTCGATCAGATGCGCATTGTCGCAAATCAGCTCGGGCATCACCGCAGCGGCGCGATCGCGGAGCCGTTCGATTGTCTCGCCTTCGGTGACAAGCCCCGGCACATCGCAATCGAGCGCGTACCAGATATGAGCCTCCGGATCGTAAGCCGCGTGCAGGGTCCAAAGCGCCATTGGTGCCTCCGTAGATCACGACGATAGGCCCGGACGCCAAAACCCGCAAACAAAGGACCGGCAGGCCGCCGGTGATTGCAGCGAACACCGTACGGGGAGGCCCCGTCCGATATTCGCCGCAACCCTCGTCCTCAATAAACGCGCTTCTTCGGCTTGATGTACTCGGCATCGTCGGTGAGCGTATAGTCGTGCACCGGGCGATAGCCGATCTCGACCTTGCCCGCCTTGCCGCCCCAGCCGTTGAAGGTCGCGGTGGTGTGCTTCATCCAGTTCGCGTCGTCGCGATCGGGATAATCCTCGTTCACGTGCGCGCCGCGCGATTCCTTGCGGTTCGCCGCGCTCTCCATCGTAACGACCGCCTGCGCGAGCAGATTGTCGAGCTCGAGCGTTTCGACCAGGTCGGTGTTCCAGATCATCGAGCGATCGGTGACGTGGACGTCCTGCAGCCGCTCGTAGGTCGCGGTGATCTTCTGCTGGCCCTCGGTGAGCAGCGCATTGTCGCGGAACACTGCGCAATGCTTCTGCATCGTGCGCTGCATCTCGATCCGGATCTGCGCGGTCGGCGAGCTGCCCTTGGCATTGCGGAACGTATCGAGACGACCGAGCGACAGCTCCTCCGACCCCTTGGGAAGCGGGTTGTGCGGCGTATTCGGCTTGAGCGTCTCCTTGAGGCGCAAGCCCGTCGCGCGGCCGAACACCACCAGATCGATCAGCGAGTTCGAGCCGAGGCGGTTCGCGCCGTGGACCGAAACGCATGCCGCTTCGCCGACCGCGAACAGGCCGGGGACGACCGCATCGGGGTTGCCGTCGCGCAGGTGGACGACTTCGCCGTGATAATTGGTCGGGATGCCGCCCATGTTGTAATGGACGGTCGGCGTCACCGGCAGCGGCTGGCGCGTCAGGTCGACGTTGGCGAAGATCTTGCCCGTCTCGGTGATGCCCGGAAGCCGCTCTGCCAGCACCTTGGGATCGATGTGATCGAGGTGGAGAAAGATATGGTCCTTATGCTCGCCGACACCGCGCCCTTCGCGCATTTCCAGCGCCATCGAGCGCGACACGACGTCGCGCGACGCCAGGTCCTTCGCCGACGGAGCGTACCGCTCCATGAAGCGCTCGCCCTCGGAGTTGGTGAGATAGCCACCCTCGCCGCGCGCACCCTCGGTGATGAGGACGCCCGCGCCGTAGATGCCGGTCGGGTGGAACTGGACGAACTCCATGTCCTGCAGCGGGAGTCCTGCGCGGAGCACCATCGCATTGCCGTCGCCGGTGCAGGTGTGCGCCGAGGTCGCCGAGAAGTAGGTGCGGCCATAGCCACCCGTCGCCAGCACGACCGAATGCGCGCGGAAACGGTGGATCGACCCGTCGTCCATGCACAGCGCGATCACGCCGCGGCAGACGCCGTTTTCCATGATCAGGTCGAGCGCGAAATATTCGACGTAGAAGTCCGCGTCATACTTCAGGCTCTGCTGGTACAAAGCGTGGAGCATCGCGTGGCCGGTACGATCGGCGGCAGCGCAGGTGCGCTGGACCGGAGGCCCCTCGCCCATGTTCTGCATGTGGCCGCCGAACGGACGCTGGTAGATCGTGCCATTGTCGTTGCGGCTGAACGGCACGCCCGCGTGCTCGAGCTCGTACACCGCCTGCGGGGCTTCGCGGACCATATATTCGATCGCGTCCTGGTCGCCGAGCCAGTCGGAGCCCTTGACGGTGTCGTACATGTGCCACGACCAATGGTCGGGCGAATTGTTGCCGAGGCTCGCCGCGATGCCGCCCTGCGCCGCAACTGTGTGGCTGCGCGTCGGGAACACCTTGGTGATGCACGCGGTCTTCAGGCCGCTTTCCGCGATCCCCATGGTCGCGCGCAGGCCGGAGCCCCCCGCACCCACGACGACGGCGTCATAGGTATGGTCGATGATCTTATATGCCTCAGGCATGCGGCACTCCGGTGGTAGCGGTGAAGGCGACCTTGAGGATCGCGAAGATGGCGATGCCGGCGGTCACGACGGTGAAGAAGTTGAGCGCGACCATCGCGAGCACCCGGCTCTCGGCGTGCGCGTAATCCTCGATCAGCACCTGCAGCCCGAGCCGGAAGTGGTAGAAGACCGAGAGGATCAGGAGCGCCATCGGGATCGCCGCCCAGCTCGACGACAGCCAGCTGTGGACCGTGTCGTAATCATAGGCGGGCAAGCGCAGGATCGCGATGAAGAACCACAGCATCAGGAACAGGTTGGCGCCCGCCGTGAGACGTTGTTGCCACCAGTGGTGCGTGCCTTCCTTGGCACTGCCGAGACCGCGCACGCGGCCGAGTTCGGTTCCGTAGCGCATCTTATTTGAACCCCAGGAGATAGACCCAGATCACCGCGGTCGCAGCGACCGAGAAGACCATCGTCGCGAGCGCGCCGGTCTTGTTGCGCTTCAGCTCATAGCCGGCACCCGTATCCATCACGAGATGGCGAACGCCACTGGCCAGATGCTGGAAGAACGACAGCGTCAGCCCGATCCCGACGAGATAGCCGAGCGCCCCGCCGGCCCATTCGCCGAACACATGATGGAACGTCGCATAGGTCGCCGGACCGCCCGAGATCGCGGCGAGCCACCACACCATCACCAGCGTGCCGACCGTCGCCATCCCGCTGCCGGTGACGCGGTGGAGGATCGAGACCGTCATGTGCGGCCCCCATTTCCAGATGCTCAGATGCGGGCTGAGCGGGCGTGCCCGTTTGGTCGTGGGGGTCGTGCTGGCCAAGGCGGCGTGTCCTCATCGGTTGCAGGGTCGACTACGAGGTCGAATGCGGGTCGATGCCCTCTTAATCCGCCGGGCCGACGATGCAAGGATTCTGGGTGATCATGCAGATGCATCCGCTGCAATCCTGCATTCGCTGGTTACGGGGCGTTAACCAGATGGGGGTACGCCGGGTCACGGACCGTCGCGCGTGCCGGTCGCAGAAGATACGTCGCACCAGATACGGAGCCCCGCCTTGAACTCCAGTGAATTGCCCGTTCCCGGCGCGGTTGCCGCAACGATCGACATCCGCGCCCGACTGCGCGCCTTCGATTTCGACAGCACGCTGGAGGCCGCGGCCCGCGAAGCCTGGACCGTCCTGGAAGCGGACGCCGGCGAGATCGCGATGGCCTTCTGGGGCCAGTGGCGGCGCGCGGGGCTGGGCGAGCGGAGCTGGCAACCGCACGAGGAGGCCAAGATGGTCGACCTCGGCATCACCTATCTGCGCAACCGCTTCTGCGACGTGAGCGGGCGTGCCTGGATCGAATCGATGGAGCGATCGGTCGCATCGGGCTATGTCGCGGGCGTGTCGACCATGGCGCTGCTGTCGATGACCTGCGCCAGCGATCGCGCCGCGCTCACCATCCTGTTCAAGCGGCTGCGCACGGACGATCCCCGCCTCCCCGCGTTCATCGATACGATCCTGCGGCTGACGGGACTGGAAAGCGAGATCACGGTCGAAATCTACAACGCCTTCTGCGCGCACAGCGCGTCGTGCGAGCGTGACCGGCTTGCCGACGAATTCCGCGAGGGCATCGCGCTGACCGTCGAACAGGCAACGCAGGAATCGGGCGTGCTGCGCGGCCAGTCGGTCCGCACCTCGACATCGGCGCGCGGGATGCTCGGCAAGACCAGCGAAGTCGCCGCCGCCGCCGAACAGTCCGCGGTGGCGATGCGCGAAGCCGCGCAGACCGCGGCCGGTCTGATCCGCGCGATCGAGGACGCCCGCACCGAAGTCGAGGCCGCCGCGGAGATCGCCAATCGCGCATCGACCCAGGCCGGCGCCGCGGTCGGCATGTCCGAAACGCTGAGCGAGCACGCCAAGTCGATCGAGTCGATCCTCGGCCTGATCCGGGACATTGCCGGGCAGACCAACCTGCTCGCGCTCAACGCAACGATCGAGGCGGCCCGCGCGGGTGATGCCGGCCGCGGGTTCGCGGTGGTCGCGCAGGAGGTGAAGAGCCTCGCCAACCAGACCGCGCGCGCGACCGACGACATCGCCGCGAAGATCGCCGCGATCCAGTCGGCGACGCGCTCGACCGTCGAAACCAATGCCTCGATCAAGTCGACCGTGGCCGAGGTTCAGGAAAGCGCCAACCGCATTCGATATGCGATGGAAGCCCAGGCGCAGACCGTGACGGCGATCACCGCCGCGGTGGACGAGACCGCGCTCGCCGCGGATTCGATGTCGAACACGATCACCGCGATCCGCGAGGATACCGAGACGGTCGCGTCCGAGATCGACCTGGTCGGCCGCGGGTTCGACTCGCTCGACCACAAGCTGGGCGCGCTGAAGAGCAGCGCGGGCGAATTCGTCGCGAAGGTCGCGGCCTGACGCGGGCCCGGCGCGTATGGTGTACACAGGAGAGGAAACGCGATGGCCGACATTGCCCGCGTCTGGACGGCAAGCAACACGATTCCCGGCGGGTGGAGCGGCGAGAACCGCTCGGCCGCGCAGCGGGTTGCCGATTATGACTGGGATGGCAGCGTGCTCGCCGCAAGCGCCGAGATCGCTCGGCTGATCGAAGGGCACGAGCACGACATCTCGCGCACCTTCTGGAAACATTATCTCGACCTGCCGGTGTCGGCGCACATCCGCCCGCTGTTCGACGATGCCTATCTCGCCGCGCGGATCGCCGACAGCGCGCGCTATACGCTCGTCAAATACGCCGATCCGCACAGCGACGACTGGGCACGCATGGCGATGCGCCACGCCGCCGAGTCGCAAAAGGCTGGGGTTCCGCTGCAGGCCCTGCTCTCGTCGCTCAGCTTCGCGCATAGCTGCACGCTGCAGTTGATCGAAGATACGCTCGGGATCGGCTCGCCCCGCCTGCGGGTGCTGGCGGATACGGTCCAGCGGCTCGCACTGGTCGAGGCGGACGTGATGGCATCCTATCTCGGCGGGCATGACGCAGCCCGCGCGCGCGAGGATCGCCGTGGCCGGTCGGCCCAGTTCAGCTTGACGATCGCCACGTCGATCGAAGGCACCGCCGCCCTCGGCAACCGCATCCGCGTGCAGGCGCAGGGGGCCGCCCAGGCGACGCGCGGCATGACCGACAAGACCAGCCAGGTCGCAGCAGCGGCCGAGCAGTCCGCGATGGCGATGCGCGAAGCCGCCGAGACCGCTGCGGGGTTGATCCGCGCGATCGAGGATGCCCGCAGCGAAGTCGAGGCCGCGACCGAAATCGCGACGCGCGCATCGACCCAGGCGGGCGCCGCGGTGTGCATGTCGGAAACGCTGAGCGACCACGCCAAGTCGATCGAATCGATCCTCGGGCTGATCCGCGACATTGCCGGACAGACCAACCTGCTCGCACTCAACGCGACGATCGAGGCGGCGCGCGCCGGCGACGCCGGGCGCGGCTTCGCGGTGGTGGCGCAAGAGGTGAAGAGCCTCGCCAGTCAGACCGCGCGCGCGACCGACGACATCGCGTCGAAGATCGCGGCGATCCAGTCCGCGACGCGGTCGACCGTCGCCACCAACGCCTCGATCAAGGCGACCGTCGGCGAGGTGCAGCAAAGCGCAAGCCGCATCCGCGGCGCGATGGAGGCACAGGCCCGGACCGTCACCGCGATTACCGCGGCGGTCGACGAAACCGCGCTGGCGGCCGATTCGATGTCGAACACGATTGCGGCGATCCGGGAGGATACCGATCATGTCGCGGGCGAGATCGATACGCTGGAACGCGGCTTCGGTGAGGTCGACGACCGCCTGCGCACGCTGAAGGGCGCGGCGGACTCGTTTTCGGCCAGCGTCGCCACCTGATGCACGACGCTTTGCCGGGGCAAGGGGTTGGTCCGCGCGCCGTCGCCCGGTAAGGCGGGCGCATGACCAACATCCTCCTCACCGGATCGTCGCGCGGGATCGGTGCCGCCATTGCCGCAACGCTGGATCGCCCGGGCATCGCGCTTGTCGGGCACGGGACGCGCAGCGGCATCCCCGCCAACTTTGCGGACCCGGCCGCCCCCCGCGCGCTGTGGGATGCCGCACTGGACCGGCTGGGCGGCAAGGTCGACGTGCTGATCAACAACGCGGGCGTGTTCGACGCCAACCCGATCGAGCGTACCGATGCCGAATGGGTCGCCGAATGGGAGCGGACGATGCGGATCAACCTGACCGCGTCGGCCGAACTGTGCCGGCTGGCGGTGCTGCACTGGCAGGCGCGCGGCGTCGGCGGCCGGATCGTCAACATCGCGAGTCGCGCGGCCTATCGTGGCGATTCGCCCGCGCACTGGCACTATGCCGCGTCCAAGGCGGGAATGGTCGCGATGACCAAGAGCATCGCGCGCGGCTATGCCCGCGACGGCATCCTGGCGTTCGCCGTGTGCCCCGGGTTCACGATGACGGGGATGGCGGAGGACTATCTGTCGAGCCGCGGCGGTGACGCGTTGCTCGCCGACATTCCGCTCGGCCGGGTCGCGGCCCCCGAGGAAGTCGCCGACGTCGCGCGTTTCCTCGCACTCGAGGCGCCAGCGTCGATGACCGGCGCGGTGCTCGACGTGAACGGCGCGAGTTACGTCCGCTGAGGGTTCCCCCGGCGACGGGCCGGGGTAGCACCCTGCGGCAAAGTCACCGCAACGTTCGCAGCCGCTCCAGATCCTCGGGCCGGTCGACGTCCAGCAGCTCGGATTCAGGTGCGATGACGTGCCGTCCCGCGCGCACCATCGCCCGCGCGCCTTCGTCGCCCTCCAGCGTCAGCAACGCCTCGAACTGATCCGCGCCGAACACTGCGGGGGGCGTCGGGTGGACGCCGTTGCTGGAGGCGACCACCGCATCCGGGCCGTGCGTCGCGTCCAGCAGGCGGTAGATGTGCGTCGCGGTCACGCGCGGCATGTCGGCCAGCGCGACCACGACCGCCGCACACCCGATCTCCCGCGCCGCGGCCACGCCGAGCTTGACGGACCCGGACATGCCGTCGCCCGGATTGTCATTGTGGATCACCCGATAGCCGCGGCTCCCGAAATCGAGTTCCGACCCCGAGCAGACCGCGATCCGCGCCTTGAACGGCACGCTTTCCAAGGCGGTGACGACATGGAACGCGAGGGGCTGCCCCAGATACTCCTGTTGCAGCTTGTCGGTATCGCCGAACCGCTCGGAGCGGCCGGCGGCGAGCAGGATCAGGACGCATTCCTCGGCGGGGATGATCGGTTTCATCCCTTTTTCCGTTCACCGGCGTTGAACGCACCGACCATCGCGGCGGCGATCGACAGGGCGATCTCCGCCGGCCCGACCGCGCCGATGTCGAGCCCGACCGGTGCGTCGATCCGGTCGAGGTCCGCTTCCGAAATGCCGGCCGCGGCGAGCCGCTCGCGCCGTGCGGCATGGCTGCGGCGCGAGCCGAGCGCACCGACGTACGCGGTCGGCCGCGACAGCGCGGCGATGAGCGCGGGGTCGTCGATCTTGGTATCGTGGCTGAGCGTCACGACCGCGCTCGAGGGACCGGGATCGAGCGCCTCGACCGCTTCGTCCGGCCAGCGATCGTCGAGCGTGACGCCGGGAAAGCGTTCCTCGGTCAGGAAACGCGCGCGCGGGTCGATCACCGTGGTCGCGATGCCCAGTTCGCGTGCAAGGCCGGCCAGCGCCTGCGCGATCTGCACCGCGCCGACGATCAGCAGCCGCCGCGGCGGATCGTAGCGATTGACGAACGCCGCCCCCTCCTGCGGGCGCAGCGAGCTCTGGCCCGAGGCCAGGTCAGTGGTGACCGCCAGCCCCTTGCCGCCATCGCGCGCCTCGGCGATGCGGTCGAACAGTTCGGGGTCGAAGCCTTCCGCCGAGACCGGCTGGACCAGCACGGAAATCTCGCCCCCGCACGGCAGCCCGACTTCCCAGGCGGCGGCATCCGCGATGCCGTAGTTCTTGAGCTGGAACGGCGCGCCCGCGATCACCTCGGCGGCGGTCGCGAGGATGTCGCTCTCGACGCACCCCCCCGAGACCGATCCCTCGAACCGGCCATCGGCATGGACGAGCATATGGCTCCCGCGCGGTCGCGGTGCCGAGCCCCAGGTCGACACCACGGTGGCGAGCGCAAGCGGCGCGCCCTTCCACTGGGTCGCCGCGTTCAGGACGGAATCGTTGTCAGCCATCTTACTCCCTCTCCCGCCTGCGGGAGAGGGCCGGGGAGAGGGGCATGCCGCAAACCGACCGTCACCGCTCTCGCACCACCCTCTCCCCACGCAATCACATATCCGGCAACCCGGCCAACACCTTGTCCAGCGTCAGCGGGAAGTCGCGCACGCGCACGCCGCACGCATTGTAGATCGCGTTCGTCACCGCGGCGCCCGCGCCCGAGATCGACAGTTCGCCCAGTCCCTTCACGCCGATCGGATTGGCATGCCGGTCGATATGCTCGACGAACAATACATCGAGCGGCGGAACGTCGGCATGGCTCGGCACGTGATATTCGCCCAGGTCGTGATTGACGAATGCGCCGTGCCGCTGGTCGAGCACCGCATCCTCCATCAGCGCATAGCCGATCCCCCAGATCATCCCGCCGATCGCCTGGCTGCGTGCGAGCTTCGCGTTGAGGATCCGCCCCGCCTCGAAAACACCGAGCATCCGGCGCACGCGGACTTCGCCCGTCACGCTGTTGACCGCGACCTCTGCGAATTGCGCGCCATGCGCGGCCTGGCTGAAGGTCTTGGCGTTGCTCCCCTGGCTGATCTTGCCGAGCGCGACCAGCGGATCGCTCCCGACCAGTTCGGCCAGCGGCACGCGGCGGTTGCCCGCGATCGCGTGCCCGTCCTTGAGCGTCATGTCCTTGGCGTCCGCCTGCATCCGCTCGGCCAGCGTGGCGACGATGTCCTCGCACGCCAGCGCGACCGACGACCCCGCGCTCGCCGCACCGAACGACCCGCCCGAGCCTGCGCCTGGCGGAAGATCGGTATCCCCGAGGATCACGTCGACGCACTCCATCGGCAGCCCGAGAACCTCGCCCGCGATCTGGCCCAGGATCGTGTAGCTGCCGGTGCCGATGTCGGTCATGTCGGTCTCGACCCGCGCACGACCGTCCGGTGACAGCGTGACCCGCGCCTGCGAATCGACCAGCAGGTTGATCCGCACCGCCGCGGCCACCCCCATGCCGATCAGCCACTCGCCCTCCCGCACCTGACCGGGGCGCGCACCGCGCTTGGCCCAGCCAAAGCGTTCAGCTCCCTTGTCGAGGCATTCGACCAGCGCCCGCGTCGAGAAGGGCGCGCCCGTCATCGGGTCGACCGGCGGTTCGTTGAGCTTGCGGAAATCGATCGGGTCGCGTCCCAGCGCCTCGGCCATTTCGTCGATCGCGGTTTCGAGCGCGAGCATGCCGACCGCCTCGCCCGGTGCGCGCACCGCGCCCGCCTGCACCATGTCGAGCGTCACGATCTTGTGCGAGAAATGCCGGACCGGCGCATCGTACAAGGCGATCGAGCCGAGCGCGACCGGCTCCATGAAGCCACCGTCCGGCCCCTGGCTCACGACGCTGTCGTGCGCGAGCGCGGTCAGCTTCCCCTTTGCGTCGCACGCCAGCCGGATCCGCTGGTGCGTATCGGTGCGACGGTAGATGTTGTGGAACAACTGCGCGCGCGCCATCGCGATCTTGACCGGACGGCCGATCTTCTGCGCGGCGATCGCCGCGAGCACGGCTTCCGGCCCGAGCAATTTCCCGCCGAACCCGCCGCCGATATAAGGCGAGAAGATCCTGACCTTGTCGGCGTCTATCCCGACGGCCTTGGCCAGAATGCCCTTGGCCGCATGAAGGATCTGCAGACTGGAATGGAGCGTGAGTTTGTCGCCCTCCCACACCGCGACCGACGCATGCGGTTCCATCGCGGCGTGGACCTGGTTGGGCGTGGTATAGACCTGGTCGATCGTCACCGCCGCCGCCGCCATCGCGGCGTCGATGTCGCCCTTGGCGATGTCCTGCAGGCGCGAGTCCTTGGGCGGGCCGCTCGCGCTCGCGATGTTTTCCATCGTGTCGAACCGGCCCGTCTCGGGCTGGATCGTCATCGTCACGGACTTCGCCGCGTCGCGCGCCGCCTCGAAACTGGTCGCGACCGCGACGCCGACGACCTGGTCCCAATGATCGATCGCATCGTTCCCGGCATGCGCCGGCGAGAAGGCCGCCGCCTGGCGGGGAATGCGGGAATCGTCGACGATGACGTCGATCACCCCCGGCAGGCTGCGCGCGACGTCGGTATCGAAGCCGGTAATCCGCCCCTTGGCGGCCGGTGCGGTGATCAGATAGCCGTAGGCCACCTCCCCCGCGACCGGATGTTCATAGCCGTAGCGGGCAGCACCGCTGACCTTGAGCGCCCCTTCGCTCCGGTCGAGCCCGGCGCCGAGCACTCCCTGGACGCCGCGTTCCAGCGCGAGGCCGGGGTGGTCGGCGTCCATTTTGAAATCGGCCATGATGTTCCCCGCGCGCGGGCCTGCCCTTACAGTTCGGGCAGGCCGTCCAAGATCTTATCGAGCGTAAGTGGGTAGTCGCGGACCCGGATGCCAGTGGCGTTGTACACGGCATTCGCGATCGCTGCCCCCGCACCCGAGATCCCCAGCTCGCCGATGCCCTTGGCGTGCATCGGGTTGGCATGGATGTCGCGCTCCTCGAGGAACTCGACCTCGAGCTGCGGGACGTCGGCGTTCACCGGCACATGGTATTCCGCGAGGTCGCGGTTCACCAATTTGCCGTTGCGCGGATCATGGATCAGATCCTCGGTCAGCGCCGTGCCGATGCCGAACGTCATGCCGCCGAGGCACTGCGACCGTGCCGTCTTGGCATTGAGGATCCGCCCGGCCGCGAACACGCCGAGCATGCGGCGCACGCGGACTTCGCCCGTCACTGCATTGACCCCGACTTCGGCGAAATGCGCGCCGTAGGACGACTGGCGCGTTTCCTTCTCCTGCTTGCCAGGCTTGATCGAACCGGTCGCGACGATTCCCTCGCCCGCCAGTTCCGCCAGCGGAACGCGGCGGTTGTCGGCGATCGCGTAGCCATCCTTGAGCGTCATTGCGTCCGCATCGACGCCCATGGCCTTGGCGAGCTTCTCGCGGATCGCTTCCGCCGCGAGATAGACCGAGGTCCCGCTCGATCCTGCGCCGAACGACCCGCCGGAGCCGGCTGCGGTCGGGAAGTTCGTGTCGCCGAGTTCGACGTCGACGTGATCGAGCGGCAGCCCGAGGACTTCGCCCGCGATCTGCCCGAGGATCGTGTACGACCCCGTGCCGATGTCGGTCATGTCGGTCTCGACCGTCGCGCGGCCGGTTGCCGACAGCGTGACGCGCGCCTCGGACGGCAGCAGCATGTTGCCGCGCACCGCCGCAGCCATGCCCATGCCGACCAGCCACTCGCCTTCGCGCCGCGTACCCGGCGTTGCGTTCCGCTTGTCCCAGCCGAAGCTCGCCGCGCCGACGTCCATGCACCGCACCAGCTCGCGCGACGAATGCGGAACCTGCGTTTCCGGATCCGTCTCGGGCTCGTTGCGCTTGCGGAACTCGATCGGGTCGAGCCCCAGTTTCTCCGCGAGCTCATCCATCGCGCCCTCGAGCGCGAGCATGCCGACCGCTTCGCCGGGGGCGCGCATCGAACCGGAGACGAGCCAGTCGAGCCGAACGAGGTCGTGATTGATCTCGCGATTCTCGGCTGCGTACAGGAAGTGCGTCGCCTGCCCGGTCGGTTCGAAATAATCGTCGTCGGGCAGGTTCGAGGCGATGGTGTCGTGGCCGAGCGCGGTCAGCTTGCCATTCGCATCGGCACCCAACCGGATCCGCTGCTCGGTATTCGAGCGACGCACGGTCGCCTCGAACACCTGCTGGCGCGCCATCACCGCCTTGACCGGACGTCCGAGCGCCTTGGCTGCCAGCGCCGCCGCGACCGACTCCGGCGCGATCCCGAGCTTCGACCCGAAGCCGCCGCCGATATAGCGCGCGACGATCCGGACCTTGGACTTGCTGACCCCGAGCGCCTTGGCGAGCTGCTCCGCATCATTTCCGGGGATCTGGTACGACCCATGGAGGGTCAGCATACCCGTGTCGTCCCAGGTCGCGATACTGGCATGCGGCTCCATGGCCGCGCTGTTCTGGCTCGGGGTGGTGAAAGTCGCGTCGATCGTGACCGCGGCGTCCGCCATCGCCTTGTCGAGATTACCTTGCGAGAAATGCGCCGGAATATCGCCATCGGCCGGCTTCTCGGCGTCCCCCTTCAGCGCCTCGAAGTCGAACCGGCCATCGTCCGCTGCGTCGAACGTGATGACAACCTGCTGTGCCGCGTCACGCGCCGCTTCGAAGCTCTCGGCCAGCACGATCGCGACGAGTTCGCCGAAATACTGGACGCTCTCGACGCCCTGCGGTGCCTTTGCCGCAAGACCCTGTGCCGATGTCGCGAGGAACTTCTCGAAGTCGGTCACGACGTCGATCACGCCCGGCAGCGCGCGCGCGACCTCGGCATCGACGCCCGTGATCTTGCCCTTGCCGAACGGCGCACCGACCAGCACGCCGTAGGCGAGGTTCTCGATCTGATACTCGGCCGCATAGGTCGCGGCGCCCGAAACCTTGAGCGGGCCTTCCTTGCGATCGAGCGGCTTGCCGATGATCCCCTGCGTGCTCGTGTCGAGCAGGCTGTTGGGGACCGGCTTGTCCATCGTCAGTGCGTTGGTGCTACTCATGCGGAAACTCCCGTCAGCTCGCGCAGGCTCGCGATCAGCGTGCGGCGCGCGAGCGGAATCTTGAAATCGTTCGAGCCATAACCCTTGGCGTCCTTGAGCAGCGCATCTGCCGCTACCCCGAACACGGCGTCGCTCGGCGCCTGGCCAACGAGCGCCGCCTCGACCGCCGGATTACGCCACGGCATCGGGCCAAGCCCGCCGAACGCCAGTGCGGCCGATGCGATCTTGCCGTCCTCGACCGAGACGATCCCGGCGACCGACACGAGCGCAAAGGCATAGGACGCCCGGTCGCGGACCTTGCGGTACAGCTGCGCGCCCTTGGGCGGCGCGGGCAGCTCGACGTGAGTGATCAGTTCTCCCGGTTCGAGGACATTCTCGATCTCGGGCGTGTCGCCGGGAAGCCGATAGAATTCGCCGATCGCGATGCGGCGACGGTCCCCGTCGGCCTTGAGCGTCACGATCGTCGCATCGAGCGCCTGCATGGCAACCGCCATGTCGCTCGGATGAGTCGCGATGCAATGCTCGCTGGTGCCCAGCACCGCGAGGATCCGGTTGAACCCGCCGATCGCCGAACAGCCGGTGCCCGGCTCGCGCTTGTTGCACGCAGTCGCCGTGTCGTAGAAATAATAGCAGCGCGTCCGCTGGAGCAGATTGCCCCCGGTCGACGCCTTGTTGCGCAGCTGTCCCGACGCGCCCGCGAGCAACGCCCGGCTGAGCACGGCATAGCCCTCGATCACGCGCGGGTCGGCGGCCAGGTCGCTGTTCGGAACGAGCGCGCCGATCGTCAGACCGCCATCCTCGCGCTCCTCGATCTTCGCAAGGTCGAGGCGACTGATGTCGACCAGCGATTCCGGCGTCTCGATCTGCAGCTTCATCAGGTCGAGCAGGTTGGTCCCGCCCGCGATGAAGCGTCCGCCCGCGGCGACGGCGGCTTCGGGGCTCTCGGCCCGGCTATAGGCGAAGGTCTTCATGCGTCCGCTGCCTCTTTCTTGGCGGGGGTGAGCCCGGACACTTCGGAAATTGCGTCGACGATGTTGGGATAGGCCGAGCACCGGCAAAGATTGCCGCTCATCCGCTCCGAAATCTCGTCGTTGTTCAGCGACACGTTGTCGAGCTTGTCGGAGACGTGGCTGGGCCAGCCCTTCTTGACCTCGTCGAGCATGCCGACCGCCGAGCAGATCTGCCCGGGGGTGCAATAGCCGCACTGATAGCCGTCATGCTTGACGAACGCCGCCTGCATCGGATGCAGATTGTCCGCGCTGCCAAGGCCTTCGATCGTCAGAATGTCATCATCCTGATGCATGACTGCCAGCGTGAGACATGAATTGATCCGGCGCCCGTTGACGAGAACGGTGCACGCACCGCACTGGCCGTGGTCGCACCCCTTCTTGGTGCCGGTCAGACCGACGTGTTCACGCAGTACGTCGAGCAGCGACGCGCGGATATCGGGCTCGACCTCGTGGGTTTCGCCGTTGATGGTGAATTGCATGGGGTATGGCCTCCCTTTCAGCACGGGTTAACGAACATGAACCGAATGGTTTCCGATCATACCGGCGGTCTACGTCCTTTTTCGTACAGCCTTCGATCAAGCTTTCTGTATCTGGCCGTGCTGTCGCTGGTAGCCGGACCCCCGGCGATGGCGCAAAGTGCGCCGATGGCCACGCCCGCATCGCATCCGCTCTCCCCGCCGATCGTCATCGCGCATCGCGGCGCCAGTGGCTTGCGCCCGGAACATACCCTTGCTTCCTATACGCTTGCGATCGAACAGGGCGCCGACTTCATCGAGCCAGACCTGGTGCTGACCAAGGACAATGTCTTCGTCGCGCGCCATGAGAATGACATCACCGGCACGACCAACGTCGCGAGCCATCCCGAATTCGCGGCCCGCCGCACCACCAAAATGATCGATGGCGAGAGCCACACCGGGTGGTTCACCGAGGATTTCACGCTGGCCGAGCTGAAAACGCTCCGCGCGATCGAGCGGCTGCCCAAGCTGCGGCCCGACAACGCCAGATATGACGGCCAGTTCGAGGTTCCGACGCTCGCCGAGGTCATCACGCTCGCCAAACGCCATTCGGTCGGCGGGCGCGTCGTCGGCATCTATCCCGAGACCAAGCATCCGAGCTACTTCGCGAGCATCGGGCATCCGATGGACGCGCTGCTCGTCGCGCAGCTGAAGGCCGCCGGTTGGAGCAGGCCGAGCGATCCCGTGTTCATCCAGTCGTTCGAAGTCGACAATCTCAAGCGCATTCACGGCATGACCGGGCTGCGCCTGATCCAGCTGATGGACGCAAGCGGCGGCCCCGCCGACCATGCCGCGCCGAGCTACGCCGCGATGGCGACGCCCGCCGGCCTCAAGGCGATCGCCGGCTATGCCTATGGCATCGGGCCGGGTCTCGGCATGATCCAGAATGGCGATGCAGCGCCCAGCACGCTGGTGGCGGACGCGCATGCCGTCGGGCTGCGGCTGCATCCCTGGACGTTCCGCGCGGAGAACACATTCCTGCCGAAAAGCCTGCAGGTCGGCACCGATCCCGCGGCGCACGGCAGGATCGAAGCGGCGATGCGCCGCTATCTCGCCCTTGGCATCGACGGTTTCTTCACCGATTTCCCTGGAATTGGCGTACAGACGCGCAACGCCGTGAAGGAAAACCGATGAAGTTTCTGCCCCTTGTCGCTGCCGCGATGCTTCCGTTGCTGGCGGGGGGCTGCATCCGGACAGCGGCCAGTGTCGTGACCTTTCCCGTCCGGGCGGTCGGCAAGACCGTCGACTGGACGACGACCAGCCAGTCCGAATCCGACCGCAACTATGGCCGCAAGATGCGCAAGCAGGAAGAACGCGAAGGCCGCGAGCGCAAGCGCGCGCAGAAGGAATGCCGGGAGCAACACCGCCAGGACTGCTGACGATCGCGAGCCTCCGGCCGACACCGCAGGACGGCCGAACGTCAGCCGGCGCCGCGTCGGAACTCGTCCCAATCCGCCTCGGTCGCGGCCGCGACGGTCTTGGCGGCGCGCTTGAGCCAGCCCGCCGGGAACGCCGCAAGCTCGCTGGCGATCGGGGCGGCCTCGCTCGAGTCGCGGTGGATCGCGGCAAGCTCCCGCCCCATGGCGCAAAACAGGTTGGTGTGGAGCGCCGGGGCAAGCGTGTCGAAATCGAGCTTGCTGCTGTTTGGCCCCAGCCGCCGGACGACGTGATCCGCGGCATAACGCAAGGTCGGATCAGGCGAGCGGAACCGTCCGTGCGCGAGCCGATCGGCCAACCCGGCCACGCGCCCCCCGACCCAGGCCGACGGCAGCAACGCCTTGATCTCGGCGGCGACCGGCCCCCCGCGCCATTGCCCCATCGCGACGAAGCGCGGCCGGCCGAGACTGCCGACCCCGGCCGATCGCGGCGCGATCGTCGCCTGCTCGACCGGACCCAGCGCCGCGCGCAGCGGCTGGTCGAAGGCGGCGGGATTGCACGGCGCCGGCAAGGCGGCATCGAGCTTTGCCCAATAGGCTTCGCGCGCCTTGTCGGATGCGGTGAACGCATCGCGCAACCATGCGTGATCCCGCTCGAGCACGAAGGCTCGGGGCGTCGCCAAGCCGTCGGCATATCCGGCGATCACGGCATCCGCGATCTCGCCCGCCCGCGCATCGTCTAGCGCGAGGACCAGGCTCGCCGCCAGCCGCACCAGATCCATCGGCCAGGGTGCGCGCGCCGCCTCGTCGAAATCATTGACGCCCCAGACGAGCCGCATCTGCGCATCGCGCCACAAGCCGAAATTGCCCGCGTGCGAATCGACCACCGCGCCGACCGGCGCTGCGGCCATCAGCGAGGGGCACAGCGACGCTGCGGTCTCCGCCCAGCGGAAGCAGGTGGCGCGGAGGAACTGGAACGCGGTCTTGCGCATCTTGCGATGCTTTTCCTGCACGTCCGCGTCCACCACCGCCGAACCGAGCGTGGCCGCCAGTTCGGATTCATAGCGCGCGACCGACGCCACGATATCGGGATGATCCAGGCTCATGGCATCCCGCATAGCCGCGATCGCCACCCCGGCCAATTCCCCGTCACGGGGCGATCGTCACCGCCACGTAGCGCGGATTGAGCAGGTGGGTCACGAGCAGCGCCAGCAGATAGGCGAGGCCGCACGCGATGAAGAACGGCTGGTAGCTCCCCACCGTATCGAGCAGCAACCCGAGCGACTTGGATGCGATGAAGCCCCCCGCCGCCCCGGCGAATCCGCCCAGCCCGACGAGCGTGCCCTGCGCATAGCGCGGGAAGAGATCGCCGGGCAGCGCGAACAGGTTGGTCGAGAACCCCTGGTGCGCCGCGCACGCCAGCCCGATCAGCCCGACCGCGATCCAGATGTTGCTCGCCTGGACCGCGAACATCACCGGCAACGCGAACAGGGCGCAGGCAAACATCGCCCGCTTGCGCGCGCGACCGGTCGCCACGCCACGCTTGAGCAGGTGCGACGAATACCAGCCGCCCGAAATCGCACCGAAGTCGGCCATGATGTAGATGGCCACCAGCGGCGGGCCGAAGCTCTTGAGGTCATAGCCATATTGCTTGCTGAAGAAGTCCGGCAGCCAGAACAGGAAGGTCCACCACACCGGATCGATCAGGAAGCGCCCGGCCATATATGCCCAGGTTTCGCGGTGGCGCAGCACGCGCCGGAAACTCGCGCGACCGACATCCTCGGCCGCTTCGGTTTCGATCCAGGCGCGCTCCTCCCGGGTGAGCCGGGGATGGTCGGCGGGCTTGCGGTACAGCCAGAACCACATGCCGAGCCACACCAGATTGAAGGACCCGGTCACGATGAACGCCCACCGCCAGTTGAGCGCGAACGACACGACGAGCAGCGACACGAGGAGCGGCGTGACCACCGCCCCGACATTGGCACCGGCATTGAAGATGCCGATCGCGAGCGCGCGCTCCTTCTTGGGGAACCATTGCGACACCGCCGCCAGCGCGGACGGATAGGTACCCGCTTCCCCTAGCGCGAGCGGGATCCGGGCGATCACGAAGCCCGTCGTGCTCGTCACCAGCACCTGCGCGAGATGCCCGATCGTCCAGGTCGCCATGGCGAGAAGATAGCCCGTCCGTGCGCCGATCCGATCGATCAGCCAGCCGAAGAACAGGAAGCCGAACCCGTAACACACCTGGAAATAACCGGTAATGTCGCCGTATCCGGTGTTGGACCAACCATAGAGGCTGGAAAGCTCCGGCTTGAGGACGCCCAGCACCAGGCGGTCGATGTATGACAATACCACCGCCGCGAAGAGCAGCGCGCAGATGATCCAGCGGACTCGCCCGCGCGGTCGGGGAACGGCGTGCTCCGCCGTTTCCGGTGCCCGGGGGACCTGGTCGCCGAGCGCGCTCAAGAGCGCCGGCCGAATTGCGACAAAGCGAACCAGGGGGGTGCGACACCCACGCCACGCGGTCGAGGGATGACCCTGTCCACGCTCTCCTTGGTGCAAAGACCCATCGGCATTCCTCCCCTGCGTGCGCAGACGTGGCATTGCTTGTGATGCCATCGTTGTGTTAGCGTTATCATGGTCGAAGCGCCGCCGGTCTGTCAACGGCGCACTGGTCAGGGTGCCCCCGGACCGCGCCCAGACGCGCCAGACGGCCGCCATTGCGCCCCGCCCCGCCGGTCCGCAGCATCGATCGGCCCCTGGTCGGGCCGTCCGCGAACACGCCTGGAAACCCCGACTTGCCGAGAGCCTAACGATCGGGTCATAGTCGTGCCCTCGAAAGGACCCGTATGACGGAAACCCGACCCTCCCGGCGCCAGCACAACGTACCGACGATCACCGACGTCGCGCGCAAGGCCGGGGTGTCGCCGATGACCGTGTCGCGCGTCATCAACGCCAAGCACACCGTCCGCGACCAGACCCGCGAACGCGTCGAAGCCGCCATCGCCGAGCTCAACTACGCGCCCAACGCCGCGGCCCGCACCCTGGCGGGCGGCGAGGAAATGCGGATCGGGCTGCTCCATTCCAACCCCAGCTTCGCCTATCTCAGCGCGTTCCTGGTCGGCAGCCTCGACCAGGCCAGCCGCAGCAACGTCCAGCTCGTCGTGGAAAAGTGCGATGAGCCCGGTCAGGAAGCCGCCGCCGTCATGCATCTGCTCAACGGTCGCGTCGACGGGATCGTCCTCCCGCCCCCACTGAGCGATTCGCCCGACGTGCTCGCCGCGCTGGAGGCGGCCGGCGTGCCGATCGTCGCGGTCGCGACCGGCCGCGCGCCCGAATGGGCGCTGTCGGTGAGCATCGACGATCGCCAGGCCGCCTATGACATGACGCGACACCTCGGTGCGCTTGGTCACGTGCGAATCGGCTTCATCACGGGCAACCCCAACCAGACGGCCAGCGCAGAGCGGCTCGAGGGCTATCGCGCCGCCCTGGCCGACATGCGCCTCCCCGACGATCCCGCGCTCGTGACCGAAGGGCTGTTCACCTATCGGTCGGGGCTCGACGCGGCCGATCGGCTGCTCGATCTCTCCGACACGCCAACCGCGATCTTCGCCTCGAACGACGACATGGCCGCCGCCACCGTCGCGATCGCGCATCGCCGGGGACTCGACGTCCCGAGCGACCTGACCGTCTGCGGCTTCGACGATACCGCGCTGGCGACGACGATCTGGCCCGAACTGACCACGATCCGCCAACCGGTCGTGGAAATGTCGCGCATGGCGGTCGAACTGCTCGTGCATGCGATCCGCATGGGCAAGGCGGGACGCTCCAGCGAAATCACCGAGCCGCACGTCCTCGCCGATTATGCGTTGATCCGGCGCCAGTCCGATGCGGCGCCACGCCGCCGGCCCGTGGTGGTGCTGGCGTCCAAGGAAGGCTGACGACCGGCCGCCCGGGCCGAAGGTTTCCTTGGCGTCCGAAAAGACAGATCCTGGCCGAAGGAAATACTGCCATACGCAAAATGCGTTATTCCGGCTGACGAGACTAGCGTATATCTTTAGGTCCATAGTTGCAGGGTTCGTGGGGAATTCCGAATGCACTCGGCTCTGGCAATGGTGACTGACGCACGGGGATACTGTCTTGCGCGTTATGCGATGGCATCGGCGCTTCTGACCCAGACGGAACCTTTCACCCCGTATCTGTTCATCGATCGTTGGGATGGACCGGCGGAAACCGATGGCCTGCTCCGGCTGGCGCAGCGCCTGGGCAGTCCGCTCCAGATCATTCGCCTGACGCAGAACACGTATCAGGACAAAAACTTCCAGGTTACCAAGCACCTCACGCGCACCGCATACCAGAAGTTCACCGCGATCCAGAGCCTGGTCGGCGCGCATGACCGCGTTCTCTACGCCGACACCGACACGATTTTCTACGAGCCCCTGCCAATATCCCAGGTCGATTTTCGCGGAAATCCGATCGCGGCGGTGTTCGAACTGTCGCAGACCCAGGAAGTCGGCGAGACGGGATTTTCCACGACCTTCACGCCCGTCAACGCTTCCCGATATTACTTCAATTCGGGGGTGATGCTGTTCGACCTGACGCGCGGCGACATCGCGCATTTTCGCGCCGAATATGACAAATACTGCCAGATCCACCAATCCTATTGCCCGTATAACGAGGCGTGCAAGCTGGTGGACCAATGCGCGTTCAACCAGGCGTTCGAAAACCAGTGGACGCCGCTACCGCTGACCTGGAACGTCCAGTCGATCACCTTTCAGACCGATCTCTGGAAACAGGCGGCGCTACGGCATTACACCGGGCCGCAGAAATTCCTGCCGCTGCGCGCGCGGCTTGCGGACAAGCGGGAACGGGCATTCCTGCGGGTGATTGCCAACGCGCTCGGCGACGGACTGCCCCCGGTCTGGCCCGGCATGGGCGTCGTCTACTGGATCAACGGGCTTCGTCGCGCGCGCGTGCGATCCTGGATCACCTCCGGAACCTCGCTGGTCGAGGCCGACATGCGGACGCTGCAAGCCGGGACCGGGACCGCGCTCTAGTCCACGCTCCAGCCCCCCCCGGCAGTACCCGCAGCACCCCGGCTGCGACCCAAAGAAAAAAGGCCCCGTTCCCTCCGGAACGGGGCCTTTTTCAGGTCTGGAGCAGGCTCAGCCCTCCATGTCTTCCAGTTCGCGGCCGCGTGTTTCGTTGATCATCGCCTTGACGAAGAAGAACGAGATCGCCGCGAATACCGCATAGCCGGTGTAGGTGACCGCAAGGCCCGGCGACACGGCGAGCGCCGGGAAGCTGACCGAGATTGCGGCATTGGCGATCCACTGCGCGAAGCCTGCGACCGCAAGCCCCGATCCGCGGATCTGGTTGGGGAACATCTCGCCCAGCATGACCCACATGATCGGGCCCCAGCTGAAGTTGAAGAACACGACGTACAGGTTGGCGGCAACGAGCGCGATCACGCCGTTGTTGCCGGGCAGCGTCACCGCACCGTCCGCGCCCGTCACCGCGGTCGAGAAGGCATAGGCCACCGTTGCCAGCGTCACCGCCATGCCCGCCGAACCCACGAGCAGCAGCGGCTTGCGGCCGATCTTGTCGACGAAGGCGATCGTGAATACGCACGCGCCGATCGACAGTACGCCGGACAGGATGTTGGTCTGGAGCGCATAATTCTCGGAGAAGCCGACGGCCTCCCACAGCGTCGCGCCATAATAGAAGACGACGTTGATGCCGACGAGCTGCTGGAAGATCGCGAGACCGATGCCCGCCCACAGGATCGGACGGATCTTGCCGGTCCGCTTGTCGAGCAGGTCGGACAGGCGCGGCTTGTGATGATCCGCCGACAGGCTCGCGCGGATTTCGGTGACCTTGCGGTCCGCCTCTTCCTGCCCGAACAGCCGGGCGAGCACGACGCGGGCCCGTTCGTCATATCCCTTGACCATCAGGTAGCGCGGGCTCTCCGGGATAATCAGGAGCGCGAGGAAGTAGATCGCGGCGGGGATCGCCTGGAGCCAGAACATCCAGCGCCATGCCGGCTGGTCCAGCCAGAGGATCGCGGTCGAGCCGCCGGCATAATGCGCCAGCACGTAATTGGCGACGAACGCGCCGGTCAGCCCGGTGATGATCATCACCTGCTGCACGCTCGACAGGCGGCCACGGATCGAGGCGGGGGTGACTTCTGAGATATAGACCGGCGAGATGACGCTCGCCGCGCCGACGCCCAGGCCGCCGACGATGCGGGCAAGGATGAAGATGATCGACGTGCTCGCCGCCCCCGCTGCGAGGGCGCTGACGAGGAACAGCGCCGCCGCCAGCATCATCACGCTGCGCCGCCCGATCCGGTCGGCGAGCCGCCCGGCGGTGAACGCGCCGATCGACGACCCGACGAGGATCGCGCCGACGTTGATCCCGATCCCGAGCTTGCCGAGGTCGAACGCCGCCTCGAGCCCCTTTTGCGTACCGTTGATCACGCCCGAATCATAGCCGAACATGAATCCGCCGATCGTCGCCACCGCGACGATGGCGGCAATGAAGCCGAAATTGACCTTGCTCAAATCCGGGCCGAGCCCGGGCAACGATGCCGTCGCCATATCCTATCCTCTTCCCAATTCTCGTTTATAGTTTTGCCGGGGTCACGGGCAGGCCCGCGACCCCGGGGTCGAATGCAAACAGGTTTCCCGCCTCGGGCTGGTCGGCGAGCGCGGCAGGATCGAGTCCCTTGCGCGCCGTCGTCGCATAGGCCGTGCGCAGGTCGGGGCCGCCGAACGCCATCTTGGTGATGTTGGCGACCGGGAAGCGCACCTCCTGGATCGCCTTGCCCGCCGGGTCGTAGCGCCGGACGCGCCAGCCACCCCACAGGCCGGTCCACAGGCAGTTTTCGGAATCGATCACGCAGCCGTCCGGATGCCCCGCGCCGTCCTCGATCTCGACGTGCAGCACGGGCGTGCCGAGCGCGCCGTCGTCGTGGATCGGCACGCGCCAGATCCGCTTGCCGAGCGTGTCGGTGTGGTACAGCATCGTCGCATCCGCGCTGACCGCGGGGCCGTTGGTGATCGCCACCGGCGGCAGCCCGCTGTCCTGCGTGGTGCCGTCGGCGAAGCGATGCAGCCGTCCGGTTTCGGACGCTTCGCCGTCATCCATCGTACCGAACCAGATCCGCCCCCGGGAATCGGTCGTCGCGTCGTTGAGGCGGTTGCCCGGATGCTGCGGCTCGGGATCGTGGAACAGCGTGAAGACGCCGGTTGCCGGGTCGAAACGATGCAGCCCGGTCTTGACGCCGGCGATCAGGTCGCCGGTTTCCGTGGGCAACACCCAGCCGATCTGGTCGGGCGCGGTCCAGTGCTGCGCGGTGCCGGCCGCCGGATCGAACCGGTACAGGCGGTGCGCCTTGATATCGACGAACCACAGGCCGCCGTCGATCCAGACCGGCCCCTCCCCGAGCGTCGCCGCCGCTGCAAAAACCGACTGAACCATTCTGCTATCCCCTCAGCGCCAGCCGGCATCGACAAAATAGTCGTGCCCCGTGCACATGCGGGCGTCGTCGGAAGCGAGGAACAGCGCAAGCGCCGCGACGTCTGCCGGCTGGATACGACCGTCGAGGCATTGCGCCGCGACGATCTCGGCCTCGCCCTCGGGCGTGTACCATTTTTCCTGCCGCGGTGTCTGGACGTTGCCCGGAACGATCGTCGTCACGCGGATATTGTCGCGGCCCAGATCCCGCGCGAGGCTGCGCGTCATGCCTTCGATCGCGGCCTTGGCGGTCTGGTACAGGACGAGGTCGGGCAGGCCGAGATGCCAGCTGATCGACCCAAAATTGACGATCGACCCGCCGCCTGCCTGCCGCATGTGCGGCACGACGGCTTGCGCGGCGAAGAACAGGTGGCGCAGGTTGGTCGCCATCCGGTCGTCCCAATAGGCGGGCGTCACTTCGGCGATGCTGTGGCGATCGTCGTTGGCGGCATTGTTGATCAGGATGTCGATCCCGCCGAGCTGCTCCGCGATCGTGCCGATCGTGGCCTTCAGCGCATCGATGTCGCGCAGGTCGCAAGGGTGGAACCCGCCGGGCGCGAACCGCTCCGCCACGGCCCCGCCGGCGTCGCGATCGATGTCGATGAAGGCGATGTGCGCGCGTTGCGCCGAAAACGCCTCGACCAGCCCCGCGCCGATGCCGGTGGCACCCCCGGTGATGAGGATGCGCTTGCCGGCAAGGCTCGGGTAGATCGCACGCGTCGTCATCGTGTCGTCGGTCGGCATGGCCGTCACTGCTTGTTCTCCAACAGGCCACGTCCGGCCAGGTTTGTCATCAGCGCGCCGATCCCGGTCTGCCACGGCGCGGCGTCGCGCGAGGTCACCACGCGATTGACCAGCCGTCCGAGCTTTGCGCTCTCGATCGCCACGACGTCGCCGACCTTGTGGGTGAAGCCCCGACCGGGGTCGTCGCGATCCTGCACCGGCGCGAACAAGGTGCCCAGGAACAAGGCAAACCCGTCCGGATATTGATGCTCGCTCAACGTCTGGCGGACCAGCTCGAGCGGGTCGCGGCTGATTTCCGCCATGTTGCTCGCGCCGTCGAGAACGTAGCCGTCCGCGCCTTCGATCCGCAGCGACACTTCGGCGGAGCGGACGTCGTCGATCCCGAAGCTGTCGTCGAACAACCGCACCAGCGGGCCGAGCGAACAGGATGCGTTATTGTCCTTTGCCTTACCGAGCAGCAGCGCCGAGCGTCCCTCGAAATCACGGAGGTTGACGTCATTGCCGAGCATCGCACCGACTGCCTTGCCGGTGCTGTCGACTAGCAGCGCGATTTCGGGCTCCGGGTTGTTCCAGGTCGAATCCGAGCGGATCCCGATCTCGGCATCCGCGCCGACCGTGGCGAGTACGGGCGCCTTGGTGAACACCTCGGCATCCGGACCGATCGCGACCTCGAGATATTGCGACCACAGGCCATCGTCGATCAGCGCCGCCTTGAGCGCGGCGGCCTCGGGCGTACCCGGCACCACGCCGCGGATCGACCCGCCGACCCGCGCCTCGAGCCGGTCGCGGATCGCGCTTGCGGCGCCCGGATCGCCGCGGCCGCGCTCCTCGATCACGCGTTCGAGCGCGGAGACCGCAAAGGTGACGCCGCAGGCCTTGACGCATTGCAGGTCGACCGGGCTGAGCAGGTCGACGGACGCGATCGAGAAGTCGGGGATCGGATCGCCGCCGGCGCCGCTGAAGTCGCCGCGATCGACCAACGCCGCGACCGTCGGCACGACCCGCGCCATGTCATAGGCTTGCCCGCGCACCACCAGGATCGGCGACGGTCCCGCGCGCGTCAGCATCCTGCCGACGAAGCTTCCCGTGCCCCAATCTTCCGGTAGCGCCGACGCCAGACTGCCGCGTTCGCCCTTCATTCCCCACTCCCCTCGACATTATATTTTGATAGCGTTAACAACACCAGCATCGGCACGCTGTCAAGGCCGCGACAGCCACAAGATAGTGGCGTGGAGAGGAAATTGGGATGGAATTGGTCCGCACGGTCGCAATCGGCCTCGCAAGCGCGCTGTTGCTCGGCGCAAGTCCCGCGCCGCGGACGGTGTGGCTCGGCAGCTGGGCCGCGTCGCAGCAGACGCCGGAGCCAAACAACGCGCTTCCCGACGCCGATCTGAGCGACGCGACGCTGCGGCAGGTGGTTCGCCTGTCGACGGGGGGCCGCCACCTGCGCGTCCTGGTCAGCAATGCCTTTGGCACCGCGCCGCTGCGGGTCGACGCGGCGCACGTGGCCCGGGCCGGATCGGGCGCGCGGATCGTGCCCGGCTCCGACCGTGCCCTGACCTTCGACGGCGCGGCCACCGTCGTGATTCCGGCGGGCGCCGGCTATTGGTCCGACCCGGTGGCACTGGACGCGCCCGCGCTGGCATCGATCGCGGTGTCGCTGTATCTGCCGACGGCACCAAAGGGCCAGACCAGCCATCCGGGGTCGCGCGCGACCAGCTATCTGGTGCATGGCAACCATGCCGGCGACCCGGCGCTGCGCGACCCGCAGACCGTCGACCATTGGTTCCAGCTTGCGGGCATTGCCGTCGAGTCCCCGGACGCCGGCGCCCGCGCCGTCGTGACGCTCGGGGATTCGATCACCGATGGGCATGGCGCGACGACCAATGGCAACGATCGCTGGCCCGACCTGCTCGCCAACCGGTTGCAGGCGGTTGCGGGCACGCGGCCGGTCGGCGTGCTCAACCACGGGATCGGCGGCAATCGGCTGCTGTCGGACGGGCTCGGGCCCAATGCCCTTGCCCGGTTCGATCGCGACGTCGTCGCGCAACCGGGCGTGCGCTATGTGATCGTGCTGGAAGGGATCAACGATCTCGGCACGCTGACCCGCGATGCGCCCGTCACGCCGGAGGCGCACGCCGCCCTGGTCGCGCGGATGATCGGATCGTACCGCCAGATCGTCGCGCGCGCGCATGCCGCGGGAATCAAGGCGTATGGCGCGACGATCCTGCCCGACGGCGGCTCGGCTTATTATCATCCCGATGCGCGGAACGAGGCGGATCGTGCCGCCGTGAACGCGTGGGTCCGCACCCCCGGGAACTTCGATGCGGTGATCGATTTCGACGAGCTGATGCGCGATCCCGCCGCGCCGACCCGCTTGCGCAAGGCGTATGATTCCGGCGACGGGCTCCACCCCTCGCCGCTCGGCTATCGCGCGATGGCCGATGCGATCCCGCTGGCGCTGTTCCGGTAGCGTTCGGCCGGCTTCCGCACGCCGGTGCACCGAGCGCGGAAGGGTCCACTGTGCACCGGCCCGATATCGGAGGCAACGCCCCCGGACGCCGAACCCGGAACCCTAGCCGCGGGCATGACGTTTGACCTTGCGACTTACCCGGTGTGGCGTTGGTCGCCCTCTTCGGAAGCGTTCCCGTGACGACACCCCAGATCCTGTCCTTCGCCATTATCGCCGGCGCCATCGTGACCTTTGCCTGGGGGCGGTTCCGCTACGATCTCGTCTCGCTGGTGGCGCTGTGCATCGCGGTGATCGTCGGGGTGGTCCCGATCAAGGGCGCGTTCACGGGCTTTACCAGCGACGTCGTGGTGATCATCGCCTCGGCGCTGGTAGTGAGCGCGGCCGTGGCGAAGTCCGGCGTGCTGGAGGCGACGCTCGCGCCCCTGCTGGGCCGGCTGAAGAGTCTGCCGCTACAGGTCCCGGCGCTCGCCGGGGCGACCGCACTTCTGTCGATCGTGACCAAGAATGTCGGTGCTCTGGCGATCCTGATGCCGACGGCGATCCGGCTGGGGCGGACCGAAGGCAGCTCGGTCTCCGCCTTGCTGATGCCGATGTCGTTCATGTCGTTGCTCGGCGGGCTGGTCACGCTGGTCGGGACCTCGACCAACATCATCGTCAGCCAGGTGCGCGAGGAAACCGTCGGCAAACCGTTCGCCATGTTCGATTTCGCGCCGGTCGGGCTGTGCCTGACACTGCTCGGCTTCGTCGTGGTCAGCCTCGGCTGGCGCCTGCTGCCGCGTGACCGGCAAGGGCGCGAACGGCTCGAGGACGGGACCGCGGAAGAGGCCTATTCGACCGAAGCGACCGTTCCGGACACCCTTCCCGACACGCTCGGCACGATCGCGGATCTCGCGCTCGACAAGGACAAGATCGTCGTGGTCGGTCTGGAATGCGCGGATGGCCGGCGTTTGCCCGCCGGGCCCGACACCCGGCTCGTTCCGGGCGAGATCCTGTTGCTGGAGGGGGACGACGAAGGTCTCGCGGCCATGTTCGCGCGCCTGCCGTTGCTGCCCGCGCGGTCCGAGCACGCGCTCGAAAGCGCCGAGGCGCATACCGAGGTGCGCTCGATCGAAACCGTGATCCAGCCGGACTCCCCGTTGATCGGCCAGTCCGCGCAGCGCGCACGGTTGCAGGACGATTTCGGCGTGAAGCTCCTCGCCGTCGGCCGCCGCAATGAACGGATCACGCAACGCCTGCGCGAAGTGACGCTGCGGGCGGGCGACCTGCTGCTGATCCGGGCGAACGATACGGCCCTTCCCGAATTCGTGCGCAGCCAGTCGCTGCTGCCGCTCGCCGAACGCGCGGTAAAGCTCGGCAGCCCGCGCCAGAAATATGGTCCGATCCTGGTGCTGGCGGTCGCGATCCTGCTGATCGCGTTCAAGGTCGTGCCCGTCGTCGGCGGCTTTTTCGGCGCGGCGGTGGCGGTCGTGCTGATCGGTGCGCTGCCGATGCGCGAAGCGTACGGCGCCCTCGAACCCGAAGTGCTGATCCTGATCGGTGCGCTGACCCCGATCAGCGAGGCGGTACAGCATACGGGCGGGACCGGGCTGATCGCCGCGGGGCTCGCGCATGCGCTGACCGGGGTCGCTCCGATTATCGTGCTCGGCGTACTGCTCGTCACGGCAATGGCCTGCTCGCCCTTCCTGCACAATGCCCCGACGGTGCTGGTGCTCGGGCCGATCGCGGTGCTGGTCGCCAAGCAACTCCACCTCAATCCCGATCCGTTCCTGATGGCGGTCGCGACCGGGGCGGGCTGCGACTTCCTCACGCCGATCGGCCACCAGTGCAACACGCTGGTGATGGGCCCGGGGGGCTACCGGTTCGGGGATTACTGGCGGCTGGGCCTGCCGCTGTCGCTGGTGGTGATCGGGTTCGGCGTACCGCTGATCGCCTTCTTCTGGCCGATGGCGGGCGGCTGAGGCGGTAACGCCCTGGAATACGCGCGTAATCGTTGCAGGGACGGAACACTCGGGCGCGCGGGGCGTATCTCGCACACCTTCGAAGGATTGCAGACTATGGCTCAGCAAGACGTGCGCGATATGCCGATGGCAAGCGCACCCCATCCCATTCACTCGGTACTCGCGGCGTTTCCACTCGCGTTCTTCACGACCGCGTTCGTGACCGACCTCACCTACGTCAATACTGCCGAAATGATGTGGGCGAACTTCTCGGTCTGGCTGATCACCGGCGGCCTGATCATGGGCGTGCTCGCGGCGATTGCCGGGATCGTCGACTTTGCGCGCAACCGTCGCGCGCGGCGGGCGCCGCGGCCATGGTTCCACAGCCTGCTCAACATTGTCGTGCTGGTGCTCGGCACGGTCAACGCGTTCATCCACAGCCGCGATGCGTACACGTCGGTCATGCCGACCGGGATCCTGCTGTCGGCGATCGTCGCCGTGCTGGTGATCGTCTCGAGCTGGACCGGCACGTCGGTCGCCCATCGCTATCCCGTAGGAGCCGCATGATGCGCATTCTTCCCACGCTGGTCCTCGGCGCGACGACCCTGGCGCTTGCCTCCTGCGGCGGGGCCGGCGGCTCCACCGACAAGCAGATCGGTGCGAATCCGACGCTGCCCGCGATCAACCAGTATCTGCTCCCGCCGATGCACGTCGCGCCCGCCAGCTCGTGGACGGGCGGCGAGACCCCGACGGTGGCCCCCGGCCTGCAAATCACCGCGCTCGCCACCGGTCTCGCCCATCCGCGCCAGCCGTTTGTCCTGCCAAATGGCGACGTGCTCGTGGTCGAGGCGAACGGCCCGGGCAGCGCGCCGGTCAAGCGGCCCAAGGAACTGATCATGGGCCTGGTGCAGAGCTATGCCGGTGCCGGTGCGAAGGGTGGCAACCGCGTCACGCTGTTGCGCGACACCAATGGCGACGGCAAGCCGGACGTCCGCACCGTGTTTCTCGATCACCTGAATTCCCCGTTCGGGATCACGCTGGTCGGCGGCGACCTGTACGTGGCGAACACCGATGCGATCCTGCGTTTCCCCTATGTCACGGGCCAGACCAGGATCACCGCGCCGGGCGTCAAGCTGACCGATCTGCCCGGCGGGCCGATTGATCATCACTGGACCAAGAGCCTCGTCGCCAGCCCCGATGGGACCAAGCTGTACGTCGGCGTCGGATCGAACAGCAACATCACCGAAAACGGGATCGAGGCGGAGAAGAACCGCGCCGCGATCTGGGAAGTCGATCGCACCAACGGCGCATCGCGGTTGTTCGCGACCGGATTGCGCAACCCCAACGGCCTGACCTTCAACCCTACCAGCGGGCAGCTGTGGGCCGTGATCAACGAGCGCGACGAGATCGGCCCGGATCTCGTGCCCGATTACATGACTTCGGTGAAGGACGGCGCGTTCTACGGATGGCCGTACAGCTTCTGGGGCCAGCACGTCGATCCGCGCGTGATGCCGCAACGCCCTGATCTGGTGAAGAAGGCGATCCTGCCCGACTACGGCCTCAGCTCCCATGTCGCCCCGCTCGGGATGGTGTTCTACGCCGCGACCAATCTACCCGGGGCCTATCAGGGCGGCGCGTTCGTCGCCGAACACGGCAGTTGGGATCGCGGCAACCTCAACGGCTATAAGGTCGTCTACGTCCCGTTTGCCGGCGGCAAGCCCAACGGCAAGGCGCAGGATGTCGTGACCGGCTTCGTCGGCCCGAACGGCAAGGCGCGCGGGCGCCCGGTCGGGCTGGCGGTCGACAAGTCGGGTGCGCTGCTGATCGCGGACGATCTTGGCAACACCGTATGGCGGGTGACCGCCAGGACGCCGCCGGTGGCGACCGCTTCCCTGCGGTAACGGGGCTGCATCGCGACGGCCTCCCCGGCGGAGGCAGTCGCCGGGTGCGCCGGTCGAGGGAAGCCGGGACACCGCAGGCCCGCGATCGTCTTGCCACCCGGATCGAGTCTTCGCGGCGGACGCCGGGCGTTTGCCGCTTGCCGCTCGCGCACCGTGGGTTACCACGGGTCCTTCCCCGGGAAGGACCCGACCATGCAGCCGCGCACCCGTACCGCCCTCGCCCTCCTTGCCACGATGCTGCTTGCAACGCCTGCCCTCGCCGACGGGTACGATACGCGCGTCGCCCGCGTCCTTCGCACGACGCCGCTGATCGACGGGCACAACGACTGGCCCGAACCGCTCCGTGACCGCGCGGGCGAGCAGCGCTGGAGCATCGATCTCGCTGCCGGGCTCGATCGGCGCACCCCCCGATACGACACCGATATCGCGCGGCTCCGCAAGGGCGGGGTCGGCGGGCAATTCTGGTCGGTCTATGTCGACGCCGCGCTTCCCGGGCTCGAACAGGTCAAGCAGACGCTCGAGCAGATCGATTTCGTCCACACGATGGTCGCGCGCTACCCCAAGGATCTCGCGCTCGCGCGCACCGCCGACGACGTCCGCCGCATTCACCGGAGCGGCCGGATCGCTTCGCTGATCGGGGTCGAGGGCGGGGGGCAGATCGACGGGAGCCTGTCGGTTCTGCGCGCCTATCACGATCTCGGCGCGGGGTATCTCACCCTCACCCATTCGCGCACGATCGAATGGGCGGATTCGGCGACCGACGATCCACGCCATGGCGGGCTCACCGCGTTCGGCGAGGCGGTGGTCGGCGAGCTCAACCGGCTGGGAATGCTGGTCGATCTCAGCCACGTCAGCGAGGATACGATGCGCGACGCGCTGCGCGTGACGAAGGCGCCGGTGATCTTCTCGCACTCCGGGGCGCGCGCGGTGAACGATCATCCTCGCAACGTGTCCGATGCGGTGTTGCGGCTCGTCGCGGCCAATGGCGGCGTGGTGATGGTCGATTTCGCCCCCAATTACGTGTCGGACGCCTATCGCCGCTGGTCGGCCGAGCTGGCGGCCGAAAAGACCCGGCTCAACGCGCCGCCCTTCGGTGGCCTGCTGATCGGGCAGCCCGAAAAGGCGAAAGCGGCGTTGCAGGACTGGCAGGCGCAACATCCCGCGCCGCGTGTCACGCTGGCGCAGGTGGCCGACCATATCGTGCATGTCGCGCACGTCGCAGGGGTCGATCATGTCGGAATCGGATCGGACTTCGACGGGGTTGGGAGCGTTTTGCCCGAAGGACTGGACGACGTCTCGACCTACCCTGCGCTCCTCGCGGAATTGATGCGCCGCGGGTGGAGCGACGGCGATGTCGCGAAGCTCGCTGGCGGCAATGTGCTGCGCGTGATGGCGACGGCAGAGCGAGTGGCGCAATCGATGTCGGGAACGCTGCCGGCGACGGGGACCCCGGCCGGGATGGATGCGGGCGGCACTTCCGCGCGGTAGCGTTGCAGGGTGCTTGCATGCCTCCCCTCCCGTTGGGTCGGGGTGTCGGACCAGAAGGTACGGGTCGCTCCCGCCTCGCGCATCCCGCCCGGTCCAAGGAACAGTTGCGCGGCGTTACCCCCCGTACGCCGCCGCCTTGGCCAGCACCGCGCGCGCCTGTTTCAGATGCGGGATGTCGAGCATCCGCCCGTCGAGCCCGACCGTCCCCGCCCCGCCCGCCGCATCGAATGCCGCTACGACCCGCTCGGCGAACGCGACTTCCTCCGCGGCCGGCAGATAGCTCTCGTTGATCGCGGCGACCTGCGCCGGGTGGATCGCGAGTCGCCCGGTAAACCCCTCCGCCCGCGACGCGCGCGAGGCGGCGCGCAACCCCGCCTCGTCGCGGAAATCGACGTACAACGTGTCGACCGCCTGCACCGACGCCGCCTTCGCGCCGAGCAGCGTCAGCGTCCGCACGGTGCGATAGGTCAGTGCCCAGCCGCCCGCCGGATCGAGATTGGTCGAAGCCCCCAGCGCCGCCGCCAGATCCTCCGCCCCCCACGTCAGCCCGGCGAGCCGCGGCTGCGGCACCTTCGCATAGTCGCCGAGCGTGAACGGCGCGGCGGCGGTCTCGGTCGCGACGGGCAGGATAGCAATCGATCCGGCGGCCAGCCCCGCCTGCGCCTCGAACGCGTCGAGATAGAAGGACAGCTGTGCGATGTCGGCGGGTCCGGCGCATTTCGGCAGCATCACCCCATCCGGCGCCGCCGCGACCACCGCGACGAGATCGTCGAGCACCATCCCGCTGTCGAGCGGGTTGACCCGCACCCACAACTGGCTGGTGCGGGCTTCCTGCGGTCGATCCCCCAACAATCCGGCGACGAGATCCCGCCCGCGCGCCTTGTTCTCGGGCGCGACCGAATCCTCGAGATCGAAGATCAGCGCGTCCGCGCCGGTGCCATCCGCCTTGGCGAGCTTCTTCTCGCTGTCGCCGGGGATGAACAGCCACGAGCGCAGGTCGATCATGCCGCGTCCCCCACGGGGGTCTTGCGCTGGAGGCCGGTGCGCTTGCACGTCGCGACGAGTTCGTCGCGCTGGTTGAACGCGCGGTGGACGAAGGTGACGATCCCGGCGTCGGGGCGCGAGCGGGATTCGCGCAGGTCGACCACCTCGGTCTCGATCCGCAGCGTATCGCTGATGAAGACGGGGGCGGGAAAGCGCACCTCGTCCCACCCGAGATTGGCGACCGCGGTGCCGAGCGTCGTGTCGCCGACCGACACGCCGACCATCAGCCCCAGCGTGAAGGTCGAGTTGACGATGATCCGGCCATAGTCGCTGGTCTTCATATATTCGGCATCGAGGTGGAGCTGCGCGGGATTGTGCGTCAGCGTCGAGAACAGCAGATTGTCGGTCTCGGTCACCGTCCGCCGGATCGCATGTGCGAAGGTCTGCCCGACCTTCAGCTGCTCGAACCATAATCCCGCCATCGCCTGCCGCTCCCTCTACCGCCCTGTGCCGGGCCTGTCCGTGTTACGGGGACGGCCATACCAGCGATTTCGGGAAGGGCTAGGGGACGAAGACTTCCCCGTCCGTCACCCCGGCGCAGGCCGGGGCCGCCATGTCGAGGGACACGACCCGCGGTACCGCATTCCGCCGTCCGGCTACGCCAGGGTGACGAGACGGCCCCGGCCTTCGCCGGGGTGACGGATAAGGAGTCGAACGGCGGGGTTACTGCAGCGCGGCGATGAACGCGCGCGCGTTGGCGCCGACCTGCTCCGCCGTCGCACCGACCGAATAGAGCGCGCCGCCCAGACCGAAACCCGCAGCGCCCGCCGCGGTCCACGGCGCCATCCCCTCGGGCGTGATCCCGCCGACCGGAAGCACGCGCACCGTTTTCGGCAACACCGCGCGCATTGCCTTGAGCACAACCGGGCTCGCGGCTTCCGCCGGAAACAGCTTGAGCGCGGTCGCGCCCGCCTCGAGCGCGGCGAACGCCTCGCTCGGGGTGGCGATGCCGGGGAGCGAGACCAGCCCCGCCGCCGCGGTCGCCGCGATCACGCGCGGGTTCATGTTGGGGGAGATCACCATGGTCCCGCCCGCCGCCTGCACCGCCGCAACGGTGTCGGTATCGAGCACCGTCCCCGCGCCGATGATCGCGCGCCCTCCGAACCGCTTCGCCAGCCGCGCCACGCTGTCGAGCGGGTCGGGCGAGTTCATAGGCACTTCGATCAGCGTGAAGCCCGCGTCGACCAGCGCCTCGCCGATCGCCTCGACCGCGTCGGGGCGGACCCCGCGGAGGATCGCAACCAGCGGGCAGCGCGCGAAGGCGGCGTCGAAATCGGAAACCATGGTCATGCGATCATTCTCCAAGCGCGCGCGACAGCGCGATGATGCCGGCGGCGAAGGCAGCGTGGCTGTCGACCACGTGCGGCGTGCCCCCATTCGCCGCGACCGCAATCGCATAAAGTCCGCCCAGATCGGGGTCGGACAGGATATGGAGGTCGCCGGCCCCGCTTGCCAGCCGCACCGCAACGTCGCTGCCGATCAGCAACCCGCTGGCATAGGAAGCGGCATCCGCATCGTCGCGCTGGCCGAGCAGCTTGCTCGCGCGGATCCCGAACAGCGCGGCGGACAGGTCGCGCCGCTTGCCGGCCTCGACGCCGTCGCGGAACGCTGCCCCCGGCGAGACCGCACCAGCCAGTTGCGTCGACAACAGCCCGTGCCCGCGCAGCAGCGCGAACAGCTCGCCGGTCATCGCGGTGGTGAAGTCGACCACCACGCCCGCCTCGACCCGCGCCCATTTGCAATGCGTGCCGGGCTGGCACAGCAGCCCGTCGGCCGGCACCAGCCCCGCCGCGACCGCGCCGAGCAACTGGACTTCCTCGCCGCGCATCACGTCGGCGCGCCCGTCCGCGAGCACCGAAAGCCCCGGGACGATCGCGGTCCGCGCGTCGATCCATGCCAGCCCGCGCGCGATCCCGGCGAACCCCGCAGGCACCGTGACATAAGGCACGTCGCGCCATCCGATCGTCGAGCCCACCATCCCGGCGAGCAGCATCGGCAGGTCCCCGAAGCGCGTGCGGATCTCCGCGACCGCGGCGGGAAAGCCGTCCCGCGCGATCGCGGTCACGCCGCGCGCATCGCGATCGGTAGCGACGACGCGTCCCGCCTCGATGCGGTAGACACGACGGTTGGTCGTGCCCCAATCGACGGCGAGGAAGGCGTCCCCGAACGGTTGCGCTATCGGCACGGTCAACGCTTCGACTCCTGTGCGCCGGCGCGGATGCCGGCAAGGCCACCGGCGCTACATCGGCGATGGCGGAATGCTCCGGGTATTTATCTGACTTATTGGTCTTGTCCAGCCGCCACCGTCGTGACCGGGCCGTGACAGGACGGTCGCGAAGGGCCAGAATGGCGCGCTATGGTTCCCGTAACGCCCCCTCCCGCCGCCCCGCCGGCCGCCGCGCCCGCCGCGCCCTCGCGAAACCTGACCTACCGACTGCTCGACACGATCGGTCGCGATATCGTCACCGGGGTTTACGAGACGACATCCTTTCCGACCGAGGCGCAGCTTGCGCAGACGCACGGCGTCAGCCGCTCGGTCACGCGCGAGGCGGTCAAGATGCTCACCGCCAAGGGCCTGCTCAGCGCGCGCCCGCGCCAGGGGACCGTCGTCCGGCCCGCCGAGACGTGGAACCTGTTCGACCCCGACGTGCTGCGCTGGCTGCTCGAGCGGACCTTTTCGGTCGATCTGCTGCGCCAGTTCAGCCAGTTGCGGATCGCGATCGAGCCCGAGGCGGCGGCGCTCGCCGCGCGCTTCGGGGACACCCGGGATCTCCACCGGATCGACGCCGGGCTCGCCCGGATGATCGCGGCGGACCAGGCGGCGGACGATCCGCTGGACGCCGACATCGCCTTTCACATCGCCATCCTGCAGGCCTCGCGAAACCCGTTCTACGGCCAGTTTCGCGAGGTCGTGGCAACCGCCCTGCGCACGTCGATCCGCTTCACCAACCGCATCAAGGGGCGGACCGCGAGCATCGCCGATCACGCCGCGGTCCGCGACGCGATCGTCGCGCGCGATGCCGATGCCGCGCGCGCCGCGATGCAGCATCTGATCGGCGACGTGCTCGCGCTGATCGAACAGGGCGACGGGGACGACACAGCGCCGACGGCTTGATGCCATCGCATCCGCCTTCTATCAGCCCATTCATCATACAAAACATGAGAGCTGCCATGACCACCGCGACAGACCCCGCCCCGCCGCGTCATGGGCCCATTCGCCTCGGGATCGTCGGTATCGGAAAGATCGCGCGCGATCAGCATGTTCCCGCGATCATGGCGAACCCGGGCTTCGTTCTGGCGGCAACCGCGGACCCGCACGGCAGCCTCGACGGAGTCCCCGCCTTCGGCGATTTCGCGGCCATGCTGGCGGGCATGCCCGACCTGGACGCGGTTGCGATCTGCACGCCGCCCGGGCTGCGCGCCGGGATCGCGACGGCCGCGATCGATGCCGGGCTCGCGGTGCTGCTCGAGAAACCGACCGCCGCGACGCTGGCGCAGGCCGAGGGGATCGTCGCGCACGCCGCCGCGTCCGGGACCCCGCTGATGGCGACGTGGCATTCGCGCGAGGCCGCCGCCGTGGCGGAGGCGCGCGGCTGGATCGCGGAACGGCAGGTCGCGCAAGTGACCATCACGTGGAAGGAAGACATCCGCCGCTGGCACCCGGGGCAGGAATGGATCCTCGCCGCCAACGGGTTCGGCGTGTTCGATCCCGGTATCAACGCGCTGTCGATCCTGACCGAGATCCTGCCCGATCCGGTCCGCGTGGAAACCGCGCACATCGCGATCCCCGAAGGTCGCGCCGCGCCGATCGCAGCCCGGCTGGCGCTGGTATCGGGGGACGCACGGATCGCGGCCGACTTCGACTTCCTGCAGACCGGGCCGCAAAGCTGGGACATTCGGGTCGGTACCGATAGCGGCACGCTGGTGCTCAGCGACGGCGGCGCGACGATCGCGATCGACGGCGAGGCGCCCCGCCGGGCGGACAATGTCGAATATCGCGCCCTCTACGCACGGTTTGCGCAGATCGTAGCGGAGGGCACGTCGGACGCCGATCTCGCGCCCTTGCGCCTGGTCGAGGACGCGATCCGCGTCGCCGAGCGCGAGGTGGTGGCCCCCTTTGCGTTCTGACCCGATCCACCGGGTCGCCTGGGCACGGCTGATCCGACCGCGTGGTCGGCGTGATGACGCGCGCTACCGGCGGACCGGAGCGATATCGGCCTCGCTCCAGCCGCCGCCCATCGCCTGGTACAGCGAAACGTAGGACGTCAGGCGATCCGCGTTCGCCTGCACCAGCGCGAGTTCGGCGGTAAGCAGCCCGCGCTGCGTATCGAGCTGGTCGAGATAGGACGAATAGCCCGCGCGATACCGGTTCGACGCATTGCGCAGCGCCGCCGCCAGCGCATCGCGCTGCCCGCGGATCGCGACCGCCTGCTCGCCCGAGCGCTGCACGCCCGCGAGGCTGTCGTCGACTTCGCGGAAGGCCGTCAGCGCCGCGCGGCGATAGGCGAATGCCGCCTGGTCGCGGCGTGCGATCGTCGCATCGGCATTGGCGCGCAGCCGTCCGCCATCGAACAGCGGCGACAAGACGCTCCCGCCGAGCGAAAACACCCCGACCGGATTGGACAATGCGGTCGTCAGGATCACGCCGACCGACCCGGTCAGCGCGATGTTCGGCAGCAAGGCCGCGCGCGCACTGTCGAGGCTGCGGTCGGCCGCGACCAGCGTCTGTTCCGCCTGGTACAGATCCGGGCGCCGGCGCAGCAGGCCGGCGGGAAGCCCGGCCGGGATCGGCGGCGTGCGCAAAGCGGTCAGCGCCGCGCCGCGCAGGATCGCGCGCGGGGTCTCGCCGAGCAGCAGCGCGAGCGCATCCTCCTGCCGCGCGATCGCGAGCTGGGCTTGCGGAATGAGCTGCTCGGTCGCGCGATATTCGCCTTCGGCCTGATGCAGTTCGAGGTTGGAGGTGTAGCCCGTCTCCGCCCGCCGCCGCGCGATGCGTAGCCCGTCGCCGCGCGCCGCGAGCGTATCGCGCGCCACCGCAAGCCGTGCGTCGAGCGCGCGCAAGGTGATGTAGCCGGTCGCGACGCTGCTCACGAGCCCGAGCCGCACGCCATCGCGCGCGCCCTCGCTGGCGAGCAACTGCGCGCGCGCCGCCGCACTGGCGTTGCGCAGCCGGCCGAACAGGTCGGGGTCATAGCTGACCGACACCGACGGCTGCGCCGCGACATTGGTGGTCGCCACGCCGAAGGCGTTGAGCGCGCGGGCGTCGGACGTCGGCAGCCCGGCGCTGACCGACGGCGCGAGCTGCGCCCGGGCAAGCCGCTGCAGCGCGCGCGCCTCGTCCACCCGCGCCGCGGCGGCCCCGAGATCCGGGCTGTTGGCGATCGCGCGTTCGATCAGCTGGGTCAGCACCGGGTCGCCGAACGCGCTCCACCAATCCGTCCGGACCGCCCCGCTTGCAGCAAGCGCCGTCCGCCAGGCGGGCGGCGGGACGACCGCCGTCGTTGCCGGCGCCACGGGGCGGGGTCCGAGACATCCCCCCACGGCGAGCGCACCCGCGAGCAGTCCAGCGATGCGCTTCATCGAATCTTCGGCCCGGACGAGGTATCGACTCGCGCCTGCACCGACATGCCCGGCCGCAATCGTCCGGCCAGCGCCTGGCCCGGATCGATCTTGATCCGCACCGCGATCCGCTGCGGCACCTTGGTGAAGTTGCCGGTCGCATTGTCCGCCTTGAGCACCGCGAATTCGGAGCCAGCCGCAGGCGACAGCCGCTCGACATGGCCAGTCAGGCGGGCGTTGGCGAGGCCGTCGACGGTGAAGCTCGCGGGCTGGCCGACCGCCATCCGCGCGGTCTGCGCTTCCTTAGAATTGGCGATGACCCAGGTTTCAGGCGGGACCAGGAACATCAGCTGCGATCCGGCCGTCACATATTGGCCGACGCGCACGCCGACTTCGCTCAGCCGGCCACTCTCGGGCGCGCGCACGATCGTGTTGTCGAAATCGATCTGCGCGAGCCGCTGTGCCGCATCGGCGCCGCTGACGCCCGCGCGCTGCCCGCCGCGCCCGACCTCGACCGTGCGGATGTCCTGCCGCGCGATCTCGCGTGCGGCATTCGCCTGCAGCACGCCCGCCTCGGCCTGTCGCAGCGCGGCGAGCGTCTGGTCGCGTTCGCGCAGCGACACCGACCCGTCGGTGACGAGGTCGTTGACGCGGTTCATGTCGGCCTGCGCGCGGAGCAGCTGCGCCTTGGCATTGGCGACCGCCGCGTCCTGCGCCTGCAGGCTGGCGGCGCGCGCACGCGCGGTCTGGTCGCTGTTGGCAAGCGTCGCCTGTTGCGCGGCGACCTGCGCCTTCGCCTGGTCGACGCGCTGGCGGTAGATCCGGTCGTCGATCCGGACGAGCGGCTGCCCTTGCGTCACGGTCGCGAAGTCGCGTTCCAGCACCGCGGTCACATACCCGCTGACCTGCGGGCTGATGACCGTCGTGCGGCCCCGGACATAGGCGTTGTCGGTCGCCTCGGTCGCGGTCGCGAACGGCGGCAGGCGCCAGGCGGACAGCACCGCGCCGACGCCGATCGTCGTGAGCACGAACGCGACGATCAGCGCGCTGCGCGAGGGACGTGGTGGCCGCCAGCCGGAACCGACCGGCGCGGCGGCGGCCGCGGCGGACGTCCCTGCGCCAGTGGTCGCTTCCGCGGCGCGCGCCTCGGTAACGGGTTCCGCCGCGACCGGGCTGGCGGCGGGTGGCTGGCGCGTGTCGGTCATGCGGGAACCCCGGCAGGCGCGGCACGGCGCAGGCGCCGTTCGCGACGGATCAATAGAATGGCGAGATAGGCCGTGGTCAGTCCGGCAAGGATCGCCACCAGCCGGAAGGTGTCGTCATAGGCCAGCACGTTGGCCTCGCGCGTCGCGGTCTGCGCGAGCAGCGCGCTGCCCTCGGCGGAGCGCAACGTCGGGTCGCCGATCACGCGCCCGACCGCGCCGCCGCCCGCCGCGATCCGCGCGGTGACGATCGGGTCGGTCGGGTCGATCGACTGGACGATCGCCGCGCTGTGCGCCTTTTCGGCAATCGTCTGATAGGTGCCGAGCAGTGCCGCCCCGCCGAGGCTGCCGAGCGAATTGACCATTCCGAACAGCGCGAGGAAGCTGATGATGTGCCCCGCCCCCGCCTGCAGCGCGCGCGTCATGCCGAACAGCAGCGACGGCCCGAGGAAGAACGTGCCCGCGAAGGCGATCACCGCCTGGGTGCCATAGAGCTGTTCCGGCCGGGTCAGGCTGGTCGAGCGCGAATCCACGAACGCCGCCACCGCCACCAGCCCGATCGCGAGCATCACCGGATGCGCCAGGCGGTTGACGTCGAGCGTCACCGCGCTCGCGATGACGCCCGCGACCGAGGCGACGAAGATGATCACGAACAGCGTGCCGAACTGGTCGTTGTTCTGCCCCAGCACGGTCAGCAGCCCGACCGCGGCATAGGTCTGTTCGGACAGCACGAGCCGCGCCATCAGCGTGACGATGGTGAAGCGCACGATATCGGCGCTCCCCAGCCAGCGCGTATTGAGCAACGGGTTGGCGCGGCCATGCTCGATCACCAGCGCGGCCGCGAGCAGCGGGATCGCGATGACCAGCGACCAGCCGATCCACGGCGCCTCGAACCACCACACGATCCGCCCCTGCCCCAGCACCGCGGAGAACAACGCGATCGCGGTCGCGAACAGGGTGAAGGTGAGGAAATCCATCGGCTCGAACGCGGGTTTCCGCTCGGTCGGCGGCAGGCGCAACAGGCTGACCGCGACCAGCGACAGCAGCGCGAGCCCGAATTCGAACTGGTACAGCGCCCGCCACTGCGACATCGCGAGCAGGTCGGGCGAGAACAGCCGCGCGAGCGGCGTCGCGCATTGCGGGATCCCGATCCCGATGACCAGCGCGCGCAGCCGCCATTTCGTCGGCAGCGCCTGCATCATGTAATAGAGGCTGAGCGAACTGAGCGCCGCCCCCGCCATGCCGCTCGCCGCACGCACCGCGATCGCCGAACCCAGGCCGTGGACGAACAGATGCCCGAAGGCGAGCAGCACGTACAGGCCGAGGAAGAGGATCGTGAACGGCCGCAACCCGTATTGCTGGCGGAACTTGATCAGCAGCAGGTTCATCGACGCGTTGGTCATGACATAGACCGTCGGCAGCCATGCGATCTCGGTCGGATCGAACCCGAGCGCCCCCTGCAGCGTGGTGGTATTGACCGAAATCAGCGCCGTCCCGAGCCCGCCGGTCAGCCCGACAAGCACCGCGATCGCCCCATAGGCCAGGCGCACCGCATTGCTGTGCTCGGGCGACGCCGGCGACCCCGGCAAGGCCGGGCGCTCGTGCGGCGCGAACGTCCATTGTTCCTCTGTCAGGAAACGGCGAATACGACTGGCGGCCATCGCTAATCCTACGCGCGACCCGGCCGAAGGATCAATCCGTGCTTGTGGTGGAGCGGGCCCGGCAAAAAGATTGCGATCCTGCCCCAACCGTTGATCCAGATCAGCCCATGATGCGTTTGGGGTCGTTACCAACCGCAGTCGAAGTGGAGCGCATGTGGCGGATTGTGCAACCGGAGTGGCCGGTCTCGATGATATTCTGGCAGGCGGGCTCGAGCCTGGCCGCCTGTTCCTGCTCGAAGGCAGCCCGGGCACGGGCAAGACGACGATCTCCACGCAGTTCCTGATGCAGGGTGCGGCGGCGGGCGAGCGGGTCCTCTACATCACCTTGTCCGAAACCGAGGAAGAGCTGCGGGCGGGCGCCGCGTCGCACGGCTGGGTCTTTCCGCCCTCCTTCACCGTGTTCGAGCTCGTTCCGCCCGAAAGCCTGCTCGACACCGATCACCAGCAGAGCCTGCTCTATTCGTCGGACCTCGAACTCGGCGAGACGACCAAGCGCATCTTCGAGGCGTTCGAGCGGATCAAGCCGTCGCGGGTCGTGCTCGACAGCCTGTCCGAAATCCGGCTGCTCGCCCAGAGTTCGCTGCGCTACCGTCGCCAGATCCTGGCGCTGAAGCATTATTTCGCGCGCCATGACGCGACCGTGCTGCTGCTGGACGACCTGACCGCCGAGCTGATGGACAAGACGGTCCATTCCGTCGCGCACGCGGTCATCCGGCTCGAGGAACTGTCCCCGACCTATGGCGCGGAACGCCGCCGCATGCGCGTCCTGAAATATCGCGGGCGCAAGTATCGCGGCGGTTATCACGATCTCGTCATCGCTACCGGCGGGGTCCGAGTGTTTCCCCGGCTCGTCTCGGCCGAGCATCGCGGCAGCTTCTCGCGCGAGAGTATCGCGATCGACAATGACGCGCTCAACGGGTTGATCGGCGGCGGGTTCGAACGCGGCGCGAGCACGCTGATCCTGGGCCCGGCGGGCACCGGCAAGTCGTTGCTGACGCTCAGCTTCGTCAAGTCCGCGATCGACCGCGGCGAATGTGCCGCGATGTTCGTGTTCGACGAGGAACTGGGGTTGCTGTTCGATCGCGCGCTCGGGCTCGGGATCGATCTCCAGGCGATGGTCACGGCGGGGCATCTCGTGATCGAGCAGATCGATGCCGCGGAGCTGTCGCCCGGCGAGTTTTCGGAGCGCGTGCGGATCTGTGTCGAGCGGCACAAGGCGCGTACCGTCGTGATCGACAGCCTCAACGGCTATCAGGCGGCCATGCCGGAGGAGCAGGCGCTGATCCTGCACATGCATGAATTGCTGCAATATCTGAACCGGCAGGGCGTGATGACCTTCCTCACCGTCGCGCAACACGGGCTGGTCGGCGACATGAAGTCCCCGGTCGACGTGACCTATCTGGCCGATACGGTGATCCTGTTGCGATATTTCGAGGCGGCCGGTCGGGTCCGACGCGCCATCTCGGTCGTTAAGAAGCGGACGGGCCATCACGAGGATACGATCCGGGAATTCACGATCGGTCGCACCGGCATCTCGCTCGGGCGTCCGCTCACCGCATTCCAGGGCGTTCTGCGCGGGGTCCCGACGTTGATCGGCGACGACGCACTGTTGCTGGACGTAACACAGGCTTGACCGTTTCTTGAACCGTACCCTCGCTGAAGGCGCCATCATTCTCGCACCCCGCGGCCGCGATGCCGCGATCGCGCAGGCGATGCTGGTCGAGGGCCGGATGGAAGCGGCGATCGCTCCCGATCTGGCGGCGCTGGTGGCGGCGCTGCGCAGCGGGAGCGGCTTTGCGATCGTGACGGAGGAGGCGCTGCGGAGCGCCGACCTGCGCGAGCTGACCGTCGTCCTCGCCGGGCAGGCGGAATGGTCCGACCTGCCGTTCATCGTGTTGACCGAGCGCGGCGGCGGGCTGGAGCGCAATCCCGGCGCGGTGCGGCTGCTCGAGACGCTCGGCAACGTCACTTTTCTCGAACGCCCCTTTCATCCCACTACGCTGCTGTCGCTCGCCCGCGCGGCGCGGCGCGCGCGGCTTCGGCAATATGAGGCGCGCAACCGGCTGGAGGACATCCACGCCGGTCAGGAACGGCTGAAACTCGCCATTGCCGCGGGCGGGCTCGGCGCCTGGACGTTGGACATGTCGACCTCGACGCTCCACGTCGAGCCGGACACCAAGGCGCAGTTCGGCCGTGGCCCCGACGAGCCATTCGACTATTTGGACCTTCTTGCCGCGATCCATCCCGACGACCGCGACGACACCATTGCCGGCGTCCAGCGTGCGATGGCCGACCATTCGGACTATCGCGCGGAAGTGCGCTGCGTCTGGCCGGATGGTTCGCTGCACTGGCTGCAAGTCGACGGGCGGGTCGAGCGCGATCGCGCCGGCAAGCCGCGCCGCGTCGTGGGCGTGTCGCACGAAATTACCGACCGGCGCGTGATCGAGCTGCGTCAGCGCGCGCTCCTCGCGCTCAGCGACCGCCTGCGCGAGGCGCCCGACACCGCATCCATGTCGTTCGAAGCGGCCGCCATCCTGGGCAGCACCTTGGGGGTATGCCGGGCTGGCTATGGCGTGATCGATCCCGTGGCCGAGACCATCACGATCGAGCGCGACTGGTGCATGCCCGGCATCCAGACCCTCGCCGGCGTATTGCATTTCCGCGATTACGGCTCGTACATCGAAAATCTGAAGCGCGGCGAACTGGTGGCGTTCGCCGATGCGCGGACCGATCCGCGCACCGCCGAGAGCGCCTCCGCGCTCGAGGCGATCGCGGCGCGCGCGGTGATCAATCTCCCGCTGGTGGAGCGCGGCACCTTTTCCGCCTTGCTGTATCTCAGCCACGCGCACCCGCGTGCGTGGTCCGACGACGACCTCACCTTCGTGCGCGACGTGGCGGATCGCACCCAGGCGGCGATCGAGCGTCGCCGTGCCGAGGACGCGCTCGCCGCGCTGGCCGAGACGCTCGAGCGGCAGGTCGAGGAACGCACGCGCGAACGCGACAGGACGTGGCAGAATTCGCAGGACATGCTGGCGATCCTGTCGGAGGACGGCATGATCCTGTCGGTCAATCCGGCCTGGACCAGCGTGCTCGGCTGGAACCCGGACGAGATCATCGGTCGCAACCACCTCGCCTTTGCGCATCCCGACGAAGTGAGCGCCAACGCCGCGGCGCGCGAAAGCGCCTTGCGCGGCAATCTGCGGCAGTATGAAAATCGGTATCGCCACAAGGACGGCAGCTACCGCTGGATCGGCTGGGTCGCCACGCTGGAAGGGAACCGCCTGTACGCGAGCGGCCGCCACATCACGGCCGAACGCGCGGCGCAGGCGGACCTGGAAAGTGCGCAGGAACAGCTGCGCCAGGCACAGAAGATGGAAGCCGTCGGCCAGCTGACCGGAGGCCTCGCGCACGATTTCAACAATTTGCTGACCGCGATTTCCGGCAGCCTCGAACTGATCCAGACCCGGATCCTGCAGGGGCGCGCGAACGAGCTCGACCGGTACGTCAACATGGCACAGCAAGCCGCGCGCCGCGCCGCGGCGTTGACGCACCGCCTGCTGGCGTTTTCGCGACGCCAGACGCTCGACCCCCGGCCGACCGACATCAACCGCCTGATCGCCAGCTTCGAGGATCTGCTCCGCCGCTCGGTCGGGCCGTCGGTCGAGATCGAGATCGTCGGTGCGGCCGGGCTGTGGACGACGCTGGTCGACCCGAACCAGCTCGAGAATGCGGTGCTGAACCTGTGCATCAACGCGCGCGACGCGATGCCCGACGGGGGCAGGATCACGATCGAGACCGCCAATATCTGGCTGGACGCGACCGCGGCGCGGACCCGCGACATGGCGGCGGGGCAATATATCTCGGTCTGCGTGACCGACACCGGGTCTGGCATGACCCCCGAGACGATCGCGCGCGCGTTCGACCCGTTCTTCACCACCAAGCCGCTCGGCGAGGGAACCGGGCTTGGCCTGTCGATGATCTACGGCTTCGTCCGTCAGTCGGGTGGGCAGGTGCGGATCTATTCCGAACTCGGCAGCGGCACGACGATGTGCCTCTATCTCCCGCGCTCCTACGATGCCGAGGAACCCGATCTCGAAAGCCAGCCGACGCTGGACGCGACCGCGCGGGCAACCGGCAAGACGGTACTGGTCGTCGACGACGAACCGGCCGTGCGCGCGCTGGTCGTCGATACGCTGGTGGATCTGGGCCACCACGTGCTCGAGGCCGGTGACGGCCCCAGCGCGGTCACGCTGCTCGATTCAGACCGGATCATCGACCTGATGATCACCGATGTCGGCCTGCCCAAGGGGATGAACGGACGGCAGCTCGCCGATGTCGCGCGCGTCAGGCGGCCCGACCTGAAAATCCTGTTCATCACCGGCTATGCCGAAAATGCGGCGGTCGGCAATGGACACCTCGATCCGGGCATGCATATTCTTACGAAACCCTTCGCAATGGATGCCCTGTCCGCGCGAATACAGCAGTTGACGACCGACTGACTACATAATTCGAAGTAATTCGAAGGATAGTCCCGCTTTGCGTTGCGCGGGGCGGCGGTAATTTGTTACTCAATTGTCTGCCATCACGGCTCGGCACGGTGCTGCGCGGAGGGGGGGGCAAATGGCGGTTCCTTTGAGGACATGTAGCGATTTTGCCGGGCATGTGGGCACCACCTTCACGGTCGGCATGCCAAAGCTCGGCATGGTGGCGCTCACCCTGGTCGAGGCATCGCGGCGGCGTGCGGTGGACGGCCGTGCATCACCCTTCTCGCTGGTATTCCGCAGTTCCTCGTCCGAGACCTGGCCGCAATCGACCTATCACATGACCCATCCGGTAATGGGGCAGCTCGACATTTTCCTGGCACCGTTGCGCCGTGTCGAGAATGGCATGGACTATGTCGCCACCTTCGACTGAACGGCGGCGCGGCCGTCGGTGGCAACTGCGGTGCCGATGCGCTTTTCGACCCCGTACAGGCAACCGAAGGGATCATGTCGCGTTGCCAAGACATGACCTCCAAACCGATCAGCTTCTTCATCCACCACCAGGGCCGCGGCCATGCCAATCGGGCCATGGCGATCATCCGCCAGCTCCCGGCGGAGCGTCCGGTCAGTGTCCTGTGCGCGCGGCCCGAGCTGTTCGACGGGTTCGAACGGCCGATCGATATCGTCGCTTTGCCCAACATGATCGGCGCGCCGGTCCCCGCGCCGGGCCTGTTCGCGCAGCCGACCCCGGAGATCATGCACTGCGTTCCCTTGGGGGTCGCCAAGACGCGCGGCACCATGCGCACGATCCTGGATCATCTCGATGACGTCGATCCCGCACTGTTCGTGGTCGACGTCTCGGCCGAGATCGCGATGCTCGCGCGCATCGCCAGCGTCCCGGCGATCAGCCTGAGGATGCACGGCGACCGGCTCGATCCGGGCCATCTCGGCGCCTATCAGGCCAGCGTCGGCTTGCTGGCGCCGTTCGACCGCACGCTCGAACAGGACGACACGCCCGCCTGGGTGCAAGCGGCAACCTGCTATACCGGCGGCCTTTGCACCACGGTCGATGCCATTCCGAGCCGCGACGCCGCACGGGCGAAACTGGGGCTCGACCCTGTCCAGGAGATCGTCGTGGTGCTGACCGGCGGCGGTGGGGCCGGCACGCCCTATGCCCCGCTGACCATGGCCGCGCGCGCGGTCCCCAATGCGCTCTGGCTGGTGCTCGGGCCGACCCACCGCGAGGGGCACGAGACCGACTTCGGGAACCTGCGCGAGCTTGGCTGGGTCCCGAACGTGACCGACTATATCGCGGCGGCGGACGTGGTCATCGCCTCGGCGGGCGACAATACGGTGCACGAGATCGCGCGCGTGGGTCGGCCGTATGTCTGCGCGCCGGAATGGCGGTATTTCGCGGAACAGACGCGCAAGGCCGAGCGCCTGGCCGACGTCGGCGCGGCGGTGATGCTGCGCGAATGGCCGGGTGCGCTGGCGCCGTGGCGCACGATTCTCGATGCCGCCAAGGCGCTCGATCCGGCTGCGCTCGCCGCATTGTACGATGGCGACGCCGCCCGGAAGGCAGCGGCCTATCTGGAGCGGATGGCGATCGATCTGTGGGCGCAGGAGATGCCGACGACGCTGCGCCTCGCAAACGACGCCCCGCCGCTCCTGTCGGCGGCGTAAGCCGCGCGGCCGGGCTCAGCTGAACAGCGCGGCCCGGTCGAGCGTAGCGGCGATTTCCGGATCGGTCGGGCGCCGCAGGACGGTCAGCGTGTCGTCCGCGATCGTGATCAGCCCGCGGTCCGCGAACTGGCCGAGCCAATAGTCCATGCACCACCGCCCCCAGGTCGCGTGGAACAGCCGCGCGTTCCGCAGGATCGCGTCGAAATGTTGGAGCGGCGGGCGATGGATCGGGTGATGCTGATGATAGGCCCGCGCGCCGCCGACCCAGGCCATCGTCACGCCGGCCCGTTCCAGCCGGGCGGCAAAGTCGGTTTCTTCCCCGCCATAGCCGACATAGCGTTCGTCCATCCCACCTGCGCGACGCCAATCGGCCGCCGACAGGGCAAACGACAGGCCCCATAATTCCCCGTGGCTGGGCGTGGGGCGGATCTCGTCGTCGGACAGGGGCGGCTTTGCGGGATGCCGGACACCCGCCGCGTCCAGCGCGGCGACGTCGAGCGGATCGACCTCGCCCGGTGGCAGATACAGGACGTCGCCAAGCCGTACGCCCGCGGCATCCCTGGTCGCCGCATAGCGTTCGACCAGATCGGGCGCGGGGATACAGTCGACGTCGAGCAGGACGAGCTGGTCCCCCGCCGCGGCTTCGGCTGCGCGGTTGCGCGCGGCGGCGAGCGGCATCGGGTCGCCCGGGACCAGCACCGAGCGCACCGGGAACGCGGTGGTCGGCAACGGGGACGGCGCATCCTGCATCCAGGCGATCACCAGTTCATCCGGCGGACGCGTCTGCCGCGCGAGCCCGGCGATCAGATTGGCGAGATGCGCCGATCGCCCGCGGACGATCGTCAGGACGCTGACCGTCACGCGCGCTGCGCGTTCTTGCGGAAATGCGCGACGCCTTCGAGAATACCCTGCGCGTGATGGCCGCGCGCCACGTAGCAGCGGCTGAGGTCCTTGCGGTCGGCCAGTCCATCCGAATGATTGCCGACGATGATGGCATTCGGCGCCGAACGCAGCATCTCGATATCGTTGCCGCTGTCGCCGGCGACGATCACCTGCCTGGGGGCAAGCCCCAGGGCCTGGCGAACATGTTCGACCGCCGTCCCCTTGGACGCCGCGAACGGCAGCACGTCGAGATACCGCCCATGGCTCTGGATGATGGTGCACGCCAGGCCGCGGGAATCGAGCAGCCCGCGCAGCCGCCGTCCCGCATCGGGATCACCCTGGATCATGTAGCTGAGCTTGGCGCGCCGCTGTTCCAGCGGGCTTTGCGGCGTAAGCCCGCCCTCGTCCGCGATCACCTGCGCGATCGCCTCGCGATCCCAGCCCGCCGCGACCTTCGCATCCCACACGGTGTCGCGCGCATAGACCCCGCCCGGCTGGCGGTGGTAGATTTCCGACCCGACCGACGAGATCACGATCGCGGGCAAGGGCGCGTGATGCTGCGCCAGGACCGCCATCGCGCTGTGGAAGCTGCGCCCGGTGGCGACCGCGAAGACCAGCGCGCGTTCGTCGCCATGCCATTCGCGGAACGCCGACAACGCTTCGCTGGAGCCGAGCAACGTGCCGTCGATATCCGACACCAGCAGCTGCGCCGCGACCGGATCCGGCGCGGCTTGCGTCACGCCCGCCGCCACGACGTCGGACAGCAGGTCGGCGTAGATCGCGACGTGCGCGGCCCAGTCGTAGGTCCGCACCGCCGTGCGCCCGCCGGCGGCGTACCGATCCCAGCGGGCGGGCTCCTCCAGGATCGACAGCAGCGCCGCCGCGATCGCTTCGGGTGCCCGCGGATCGACGAGCAGGCCGTTGCCGCAGGTTTCGACGATATCGTTGGGGCCGCCGCTGTCGGTCGCCACCACCGGCAACCCGGACGCCGCTGCCTCCAGCAGCGTGAGCCCGAACGGTTCGTTGAGCGCGGGATTGACGAACACCCCGCGCCGCTCGCGCGCATAGGCATAGACGGCCGGTATCTCGCTGGGCTTGTGCGTCTTGGGATAGGCCACCTTGCCGTACAGGTCGTAGCGATCGATCAGGATCAGCAGTTCGGCGAGATTGTCGCGCACTTCTGGCTCGAGCGTGCGCAGATCCTCGCGCGTGCCCGCCACGATCACCAGATTCGCGGCCGCCTGCAGCGCCGGGGACCGGCCATAGGCCTCGACCAGCCCGGCCAAATTCTTCTTGGTCACGGGCCGCGCGATCGCGAGGAGCGCGGGTTTGGCGGGATCGGTCAGGAAACGGTCGATCGCCGCGTCGATCGCCGGATCGGGCCTGGCGTCGGCGAAATCCTTCACGTCGCTTCCCGGCGCGATGATCCGGATCCGCCCCGGGTCATAAGCCTCGTAGAGCGCATATTGCAGCTCGGCCTCGTCGCGGGACGACGCGATGATCGCGGCGGCGCCGGCGATCGCCCGGTCCTCGATCGCGATGCGCCGGTCCAGCCCGTCGAGTTCGCGGCATGGCCCGTCGAAGGCTGCGCGCTTGACCTGCCCGAGCGAATGCGCGGTGAAGACATACGGGATTCCGAGCCGCGCCTGCACCGCGGCGGCAAGTGCGCCCGCATCGGCATAATGCGCGTGGATCACATCAGGCCAGCGATCGAGCCGACCGATATGCGCGACCAGCGCCTCCACCATGCTGTCGTGCTGCGTCCACAATTGCTCCTTGGCGAGATAGCCGGAGTCCGCCGTGCGCAGCCTGACGATCCGCGTATGGTCGTCGATCGCCTCGATGCACTGGTCGTAGCATTGCCCGTGCACCGGATCGACGAAAGCGCGCGTGACGATCTCGATCCGGTCGATCGCGGGATTGTCGCCGCTCGCCCGGACCAGATCGAGCAGATAGCGGATATGGCCACCCGTGTCGGCGGTTACGCCATATTCGACGTCATGCGCCCGCAGACAGCCCTGAAGGGCGATATGAAGTACGAACATCGGTTCCGTTCATCCTGGAGTCAGGAAAATGGAACCCATTTGCGATCGCCACAGTTCCGGTAGCATGTCCGTGAATCTCCCTGATCCAAAGCAAGTCGCCCCTCGCCTGCAGGTCGGTCTGCTTACCTGGGCACTGCCCCCGGAGAAGAGCGGCCTGTCGCGCGCCGCGCTCGAGATCGCGCATGCGGTCGCCGAGGCGGGAGCGGACGTGCGCGTATTCACGCTGGATCGCACCGGCCGGGCGCAGGACGGAGTCCTCGACATCATCGGATGCGCGCCTGCCGGCGCGCTGGCGATGCTGCGACGGCAGGCGGCGATCGGGCACCTCGCCGCGCCGCTCGCGTTTCGGAAGGCGGTGCTGGCGGAACAGCGGCACCGTCCGTTCGACGTGATCGAGGCGACCAACTGGTACGCGCCTGGCGCGGCGATCGCGGCGACCGGGGCGATCCCGCTGGTCACGCGCAACTCCACCCCGGCGGCGATCTCGCTGGCGCAGGACCCGACGCTGCGCAACCGGATCGATCGCGCCGCGGCCACGCTGATCGAGCGGATCGCGGCGCGTCGCAGCGCCGGCCTGATCTCGAACACCGCCGCGCACGGCGCAACCATTGCCGAGCTGTACGGCGTACCACGCCCGGGCCCGCGCCATGCGGTGATCGGCCTCAGCCTGCCCCAGGCGATTACCGAGCGCGGCCAGCGCGCCGCTTATCCCGCGGACGGCCCGATCGAGCTGCTGTTCGTCGGACGCAACGAGCCGCGCAAGGGCTTCGATGCGTTGCTCGACGCAACGACCGAACTCGCCGGGGACGTTGCGGCGGGGCGTCTGGCCCCGTTCCGCCTGACGCTGGTGGGCGCCGAGGACGCCGACGTCGCCGGGCTTCCGGCCGATGCGCGTTCGCTGCTCCGGCTGTATCACCGGGTCGACGAGCCGACGCTGCACGGGTTGTTCGAACAGGCGCATGTCGTCGTCGCTCCGTCGCGCTACGAGAGCTTCGGCCTGGTGTATCAGGAAGCAATGATGTTCGGCCGCCCGATCGTGGCCTGTGCCGAGGATGCGAGCGCGCGCCTGTTCGTGGGGGACAGCGGCGCCGGGGTACTTGCCGGGACCTGTAGCGGCGCGTCCGTCGCCCAGGCGCTGCGCTTGCTGATGACCGATGCGCCCCTGCGCGCCACCCACGCCGCCGCCAGCCGTGCGGCATCGGGCCAGTTCACCCGCCGCACGCTGGGCGAGCAGACGATCGCGGCCTACCGGTCGGCGATCGCGTCGAACGGACGGAGCAAGCGGGCTTCGTCCTCGGGTCGCGCACCGTCGGCCGCCATCGCGCCGTAGCGCAAGGTCCGCTCGCGCACCCGGGCGGCGTGCAGCCGATGGTCGATCGCCCCCGACAGGGCCAGCGAGCTTTGCGCAAACGGCACGGCGGGGCGCTCATGCACGCGTCCGACGAACCGCACCTCGGCGCGGTTGAGGCGATATTGGATGTCCGGGAACAGCGCCGAAGGTACTCCATCGACCAGATTGGACCGCGCCAGCCCCAGCGACAGCAACCCGTCCCGATCGGCCGCCGCCACCAGCCACCCGAGGCTGTTCTGCAACCGGCAATCCGGCCGCTCGTCACTGTCGAGCTGGAGCACCCATCCCGTTCCGGCCAGCGCCTGCAGCCGGTTGCGTTGCGCGGCGAAGTCCCCGTCCAGCGGATGTGCGTGGACGTCCGCCTGCGGGAACGACCCGGCCCATGGCGTCGCATCGGTCGCGTCGATCAGGACGGTCCGGCGCGCGAACCCGGGCAATCCGGCGACCAGCGCAGCGGCCTCCGCGCATTCGGACGGGCGGGTCATGATCGCCAGCGTGATCGCGTGATCCACCGGTCGCGCCGGCACGGCGACGCCCTCGTCGATCACATGGGCGAACCGCCACGCAGCGTTGCGCCAGCCCTCCGCCGTCAGCGCCCAGCGATCGGCCGGGCCGCCCTCGGCCGCACCGGACGCGAGACGGCGCAGGATGCCGGCGCGCACCGCCGCCAGCGCGATGTCGGCATCGACCTGCAACCCGCAATGCGTACATTCCTCGCCGCCGATCCGCGCGTGCCAGTCCGGATTGCCGCAGACCGGGCATCGCAAGCGCGCCGCGTGGCGGCGGGTCATCCGCGCGCCCTGGCGAGTTGCGCGGCGTACAGGTCGACATAGTCGCGCGCCATGCGATCGGCCGTGAATCGGGCCTCGAACCGTCGCCGGATTTCCGCGCGATCGAGCCTGACGGCCTTGCCGACCGCGGCGATCGCCTCCGCCTCGCTCGATACGACGAAGCCCGTGATGCCGTGCTCCACGATCTCGGGCACGCTGCCTTTGTCCCAGGCGATCACCGGGGTGCCACACGCCATCGCCTCGATCATCACCAGCCCGAACGGCTCGGGCCAATCGATCGGGAACAGCAGCGCCGCGGCGTTGCCGAGCAGATCCTGCTTCCCCGCGTCGTCCAGTTCGCCGACATGGACGATGTCCCGCCCCAGCGCAGGCGCGACATGGTTTGCGAAATAGGTCGGGTTGCCGACGTCGATCGCGCCCGCCAGACGGAGCGAACGCCCCGCGCCGTTCGCGACTGCGATCGCCCGGTCCGGCCGCTTCTGGTCGGTCATCCGCCCGATGAAGGCGAGATAGCCGCCCGCCCCGTCCCCCAGGGCATAGCGATCGCGATCGATCCCGTGGTGGACGATCCCGGCAAGGTTGGCCGTCGGCAACGCGCGCGCCTGCGACGCCGAGATCGCGGCCACCGGCAGGTCGCAGAAATGGCCGAAGAACAATTGCCGGTCATGCTCGTCGAGCCGCCAATGGACCGTCGTGATGCTGCGCGCCCGCGCCTTGCCCAGCACCGCGGCATGCGCGAACTCGCCGTGGCAATGGACGATGTCGAACGTGTCGAGTTGCGCGCGGAGCAGATCGAGCTGCATCGCCTCGAGCGCGGCGGGCACGCCCGGCGCCACCCGCCCGAAATCACGCTCGAGCGCGGCAAGGCTCGGCCCGGCCGAGCGCAATCGCGCCGATGTCCGACTGTCCTCGGGCGCGAACAGCGTGACCGCATGCCCATGCGCCACCAGCGCCTCGGTCAGGTCGTACACCACCCGCTCCGTGCCGCCCGCGCCGATCGGCGGGACCGGGAAGATGACGGGCGCAACCTGCGCGATCCGTAAAGGGGCAAACGTCGGTGAAGTGGCCATGATTTCCCTGATCGGGGCCCGTCCCCGGCGATATGGACGAACGGTGCGGGCGATCGGTTCCCGGACGTCGATCGCCCACACCGCACACGGTCCACGCCGGCGATGCATCCTACCGCGCGACCAGTCGTTCGGTGTCGCAGCGCACAGGGCGCGCACCATCTTTTGAAAGGTATCCCATGTCCGTATCCGTAATCTACAAGACCAGCGCCACCGCCACCGGCGGACGCGATGGATCGACCCGCTCCGATGACGGCTCGGTCGACGTGAAGCTGGTCGTGCCCAAGGAAATGGGTGGCCCGGGCGGCGACGGCGCCAATCCCGAAAAGCTGTTCGCGGCGGGCTATTCGGCGTGCTTCATCGGCGCGATGAAGGCGGTATCGGGCAAGGTCGGCGTGAAGGTTCCGGCCGACACGACCGTCACCGCGGAAGTCGGCTTCGGTCCGCGGTCCGAGGGTGGCTTCGGAATCACCGTCGACCTGACGATCACCCTGCCCGGCGTCGACAAGGCGGACGCGGAAAAGCTTGCGCACGCCGCGCATGATGTCTGCCCCTATTCCAACGCGACCCGCAACAACGTCGATGTCGGGTTGCACATCGCCTGACGCTTCTGCCGCGCCGCCCGGTCTCCGGCCGGCGGCGCGGCCCCCGACCGGACGGCGGCAAAGGCCGCGTTAACCCTTCTGAACCGAAACTGAATCGGACGGTTCAGGCGCTCGCGGTCATCCCGCTGATAAGCCTCCTTTATTCGGAAACGCTGCCCCGCGAATTCCCTCGTGCGGCGATGCGACCAGATCGGTCCTTCTTCGTTGAGGCGGCTGACCGTCGGAGCCCGCGTAATGACCGAGACTTTCAAAGCTTCCCCGCCGACCCCGAACTGTCCGCACCTGCCGCTGCGCGCGCGCGCCGGAAGCCGCTGCTCGTGATCCTTGCGACGGGCGCGACCTGGGGCATCTGTGCGGCCTCCACCGCGGGCGTCGTCCTGCGTCCCTTCCGGTGGCCGGAGGCGATCTGGGCGGTGCTCGGCGCGCTCGTCCTGCTTGTCTTCGGGCTGCTCCCGATCGACGCCGCGGTCGGCGCGGTCGGCAAGGGGCTGGACGTTTATTTGTTCCTGGTCGGCATGATGCTGTTGAGCGAAACCTGCCGCCAACAGGGCCTGTTCGATTGGGTCGCGGCGACGGCCGTCAACCAGGCGCAAGGGTCCCGCCCCCGCCTGTTCCTGCTGGTGTACGCGACCGGCGTGGTCACCACGACCTTCCTGTCGAATGACGCGACCGCGGTCGTCCTGACGCCCGCGGTCTATGCCGCGGCACGCAAGGCGAAGGCCGAGCCGCTCCCGCTGCTGTTTGCCTGCGCGCTGATCGCCAACGCCGCGAGCTTCGTCCTGCCGATCTCGAATCCCGCCAATCTCGTTCTGTATGGCGGAAAGATGCCGCCGCTGGGCCAGTGGTTCGGCGCGTTTGCGCTGCCGTCGGTAGCGGCGATCGTGGTGACGTTCCTGGTACTCCGCTGGGTCGAGCGCAGCCGGATCGCGGGGGACTGCGCCGCGTCGGTCGAGCGCGAGCCCTTGTCCACCGGGGGCAAGACCGCGCTGGCCGGAATCATTGCGACCGCGTCGATCCTGCTGCTGGCATCGGCCTTCGACGTTCAACTGGGCCTGCCGACCTGCATCGCCGGCATCGCGACGATGGCGGTCGTCTCGGCGCTGACGCGCTCCTCGCCGATCGCGGTGGCAAAGGACGTGTCGTGGAGCGTCCTGCCGCTCGTCGCCGGCCTGTTCGTGCTGGTCGAGGCGCTCGACCATACCGGCGTCATCCGCCACGTCGCGCAGGCGTTGCACGCGCTCGCGTCAGACCCCGCGAGCGGCAGCGCGATCGCCGGCACCGTGCTCGCGGTCGGTTCCAATCTCATCAACAACCTGCCCGCCGGCCTGATCGCGAGCAGCGCGCTCGCGCAGGCGCATCCCCCGCGGATGATGGTCGACGCGCTGCTGATCGGCGTGGACCTTGGTCCCAACCTGTCGATCACCGGCTCGCTCGCGACGATCCTCTGGCTCCAGGCGATCCGTCGCGAGGGCGAGGACGTCGGCTTCTGGCAATTCCTCCGGGTCGGCGCGGTGACGATGCTTCCCGCGCTGGCCGCCGCGCTCGCGGCGCGGCTGATCCTCGGCTGATCCGGCCCGTCCTGCCCTTCGCTTCCTTCAGACCCTAGCTCCTGCGAGATCCCTTATGGCCACGGCTTCTGCGACCATTGCGACCGGCGGATCGACCCCGCGCGGTTCCTCCGCGGGCAGTACACTCGACGCGCTCAACTTCTTCCTGGCGGACGTGCGCGACGGTCTCGGGCCGTATCTGGCGATCTATCTCGTCGCGGTTCGCGGTCCGGCGCATGGCTGGAACGAGGCGACCGTCGGGCTGGTGCTGACGATCGCGGGGATCGTCGGCCTGCTCGCGCAGACCCCCGCCGGAAGCCTGATCGATCGCAGCAGGAACAAGCCCCGCATCGTGATGATCGCGGCCTTGCTGGTCACCATCAGCAGCCTGTCCTTGCCGATCGCGTCGGGCTTTGCCGCGGTGACGGTGACCCAGTCGATCGCCGCAGTCGCCGGCGCGGTCTTCGCCCCCGCCATTTCGGCGATCACGCTTGGCCTGGTCGGGCCGAAGCTGTTCGCCAAGCGCATCGCGCGCAACGAGGCGTTCAACCATGCCGGCAACGCGGTGTCCGCCGCGCTTGCGGGCGTGCTCGCCTGGAAGTTCGGGCCGGTGGTCGTGTTCTGGTTGATGGCCGGGCTGACCGTGGCGAGCATCGCCACCACCTTCCGCATCCGCAACGCGGATATCGACAACGCCGTCGCGCGCGGGCTCGAATGCGAACCGGAGGACGATTGCGCGGAACCCAGCGGATGGAAGGCATTGGTCGAGAACCGCCCGCTGATGCTGTTCGCCGGCATCGCGTTCCTGTTTCACCTGTCCAACGCAGCCATGCTCACGTCGGTGAGCCAGTTGCTGGCGAAGACCGTCGGCAAGGATCAGGCGACCTCGCTCACCGCGGCCTGCATCGTCGCCGCGCAGCTCGTGATGGTCCCGGTCGCGATCGTCGTCGGGCGCAACACCGAACGCTGGGGCACGAAGCCGATCTTCCTCCTGGCCTTCGGCTTCCTCGCGGCGCGCGGTGCGCTCTACACGGTGTCGAACGATCCCTATTGGCTGGTCGGGGTACAGGCGCTCGACGGCGTCGGCGCGGGGATCTTCGGGGCGCTGTTCCCGGTCATCATCGCCGACCTGACCGAGGGAACCGGACGGTTCAACGTCAGCCAGGGCGCGGTCGCGACGACGCAGGGGCTTGGTGCCGCGCTGTCGGCATCGCTCGCGGGCAGCATCATCGTCTGGGCAGGGTATAGCGTCAGCTTCCTGACGCTCGCGGCGATCGCGGGGGCGGGGTTCACGCTGTACCTGCTGGCCATGCCCGAGACGAAGACGGCGAAGGGGTGATGCGGGCGGCGCGGTGCCCGCAGCATCGCGGCCCCGGCCTCGGCCGGTGTGACGACAGGGTCTGAGGGACCGACCTCACTCCACCCGCAACCCTTCCGTCAGCACCGCCAGCAGCGCGTCGACCTTCGGGCTCAACTGCCGGCTGCGCGGCCAGACGAGGTGGAGCGGGAGACCTTCGGTCGCCTGTCCCGGCAGGATCTCGACCAGGTCGCCGCGCTGCAGGTCCGCGGCGATCAGCCAGGTCGCCAGCTGCGCGATCCCGAACCCGGCCCGGACCGCCTCGACCTGCGCCTCGGCACTGCCGAGCACGATCCGCCCGTCCATCGTGCGCTGCTCGACCTCGCCCGCCGCATCGCCGAAGCGCCATGCGATCGTGCTGCCGTCCGCGCGACCGTACAGGATACAGTCGCGCGTCGCGAGCTCGTCCACGGTCCGCGGCAGGCCATGCTGGTCGAGATACGCGGGCGCGGCGCAGAAGATCACCCGTTCGGTGCCGAGATAGCGATGCCCGAGCGCTTCCGGCCAGGCGGTCGGCGTCCCGATCCGTACCGCGACGTCGACGCCTTCCTCGATCACGTCGACCACCCGGTCGGTAAAGGTGATGTTCGGACGGACATTGGGATGGCGTTCGGCGAAATCGAGCAGCAACGGCAACACCCGCATCCGCCCGAAAGCGACCGGCACGTCGACCTTGAGGCGTCCGACGATGTCGGACCGGTGGGACGCAAGGACCGCCTCGGCCTCCGCAAGATCCGCGAGCACACGGACGCACGTTTCGTAGAAAGCGGCGCCGGCGTCGGTCAGCGTAAGCCGTCGCGTGGTCCGATCGAACAGCCGGCTGCCCAAACGGGTCTCGAGCCGGGCGATGCTCTTGCTGATCGCCGAACTCGTCAGGTGCAACCGCCCCGCGGCGGCGGCGAAGCTGCCCGCGTCGGCGGCGGTGACGAAGGCCTCGATCCCCTTCAGGCGTTCCGATGGAATCATTGCGGCCCTCGATTGCGGAAATACGGTCACTAGTAACACGAATTCTTAGCGCGAGGCGATCCGATTTGTCTTCCTACATAGAGGACGATCCGCCGGAGACCCTTTGATGCCGACCACCACCCTATCGTCCCCATCCCGCGACGCACGCGCAGAACCGCGCGGCAACGGCCTTGCCGTGCTGCTGCTGGCGATTTCCGCGTTCGTGATCGTGACCACCGAATTCATCATCGTCGGGCTGTTGCCGAGCCTGTCGCGGGATCTCGGCATCTCGATCGCCGCGGCGGGGCAGCTGGTGACGCTGTTCGCCTTCACCGTGATGCTGGCGGGACCGTTCCTGACCGCGATGCTGTCGCATTTCGAGCGCAAGCGGCTGTTCGTGGTAATCCTGCTGATCTTCGCGGGCGCCAATGCGCTGGCGGCGGCAGCGCCCAACATCTGGATCCTCGGCTTTGCGCGGTTCTTGCCGGCGCTCGCGCTCCCCGTCTTCTGGGGCACCGCGAGCGAGACCGCCGGCGAACTGGCGGGACCGGAACGCGCGGGCAAGGCGGTCGCCAATGTCTATCTCGGCATTTCGGGCGCGATGGTGCTCGGCATTCCGCTGGGGACGCTGGCATCCGAGGCGTTCGGCTGGCGCGGGACCTTCTGGGGCCTGTCGGGGCTGTCGCTGGTGATGGGCGCGATGCTGTTCCTCGTCATGCCGACACTGGCCAAGCCGCCGCGCGTCAAGCTCGCCGAACAGGCGAAGATCCTGAAGGACCCGTATTTCCTCGGCAACGTCATCCTGTCGGTGGTGGTCTTCACCGCGATGTTCACGGCCTATACCTACCTTGCCGACACGCTGCAGCAGATCGCGCATATCCCGGCGGGTCAGGTCGGCTGGTGGCTGATGGGCTTCGGCATCGTCGGGCTGGGCGGCAACTGGCTCGGTGGCCAGTTCGTGGGACGCGGGCCGTTGCTCGTCACCGCCATCGCCGCGCTCGTGCTCGCGATCGGCGTGGCGGCGACCACCCTGCTCGCCGGGTCGCCGGTCTGGCTGGGCGTCGCGCTGGCGGTATGGGGTGTCGCGAACACCGCGCTCTACCCGATCTGTCAGGTTCGCGTGATGCAGTCGGCGAGCCATGCGCAGGCGCTTGCCGGTACGCTCAACGTGTCGATGGCGAATGCCGGGATCGGCCTTGGCGCGATCATCGGCGGAACGATCATCCTGCACTGGGGTTTGCCGAGCGTCGGCTATGTCGCCGCCGGAATCGCGCTGCTCGCCGTCCTGCTCACGCCGCTCGTTGTGCGGCTGAAGGCACGCGCGGCGGGCTGACGCCCCACCCATCGTCTTGCGCATACCCGCAGCATCCGTTTCTTGCCACCCAGGAGAACCGTCATGGCAAAGCTCCCGATCAACCAGAATTACGCCGAGCGCGACGCCAGCATCGCGATCAACAGCTACACCACCGTGCTGCGCCGCCCGCGCGTGCCGCACGATCTGTTCGCGACCTATTGGCGCGACGTGCACGGGCCGCTCTGCTCGCGCATCCCGGGGCTCGGCTGGTACGTCCAGAACCATTTCGACCGGGAACAGGACGCCCATCTCTGGCCGCCGGTCGAGGGGATCACACCCTTCCCCGATTATGAACTGGATGGCGGGGTCGAGATCGGGTTCGCCTCGGCCGCGGACCAGGCCACGTTCAACGACGCCAGCCACATCCTGTTCGCCGACGAACAGAACATGTTCGAGGCGACCGTCGCTTATGCCCTGCCCGACGGATCGCAGACGCTGGTCGACCGTATTCCGGACGCGCTACCCAATGCCGACGACGGCTTCGACCGGATCCACGTCCATCTCGGCGCGGCGGGGGACGATCTCGACGCCTTCGGCACCTTCCTCCGCGCGTTCGCGGCGCAATTGGCGGCGGAGCCCGCGGTCCTGAAGGTGCGGCTGCATCTGCCCGATCGCTATGACAATGCGAACCCGGCGCCGCCCGCCCCGAACGTCGATCATCTCGTTCCCCCGGAGCGCGCCGCGATCGCCATCCTCGAACTCGCCTTCGAGACTCCGCTGACCCGCCGCGCCTTCCTGGAAAGCGACGCGTTCCGCGCGACCGAGGCGGAGCAGCGCAGGCATATCCGCCACGCCACCGCCTTTGCGGTCAGCGGGGTGTACACCTATGTCCGCGACAAGACGCTCACGCTGGCCGGCCTGCGCGGCAGCCGTCCGGCGCAGTTGATCGAGCGGCTTGGCGCGAACAACCAGACGGCGGACGACGTCCGTCAGCTGATCCTGTCGGGAAAACCCTAACCGACCGCGCGCGGAAATGCGGCCGAAATGATCGGCCGATAGCGGGCGGGGGATATGAAACGCCCCCGCCCGCGCCAACGGACCCGCACCCACCCGTCCCTGCGCCACGGCGTCCTCCTCATGGGCGCGACCTTCGGCGCGATCGCTGCCGCGCACGCCGGCGGTCCGGCCGCTGGCGTGACGCCCAAGACCACCGGCGACGACATCGTCGTTACGGGCCGTGCGCTCCCCGGTTCGGTCGTTGGCGACATTCCGCCCGAAAACCGGCTGAACCCGGCGGACATCGCCGCTTATGGCGTGTCCACCATCAGCGATCTGCTCGATGCGATCGCCGACCAGACGCAAAGCGATGAAGGACGGGACAGCAGCAGTGCGCCGGTCGTGCTGGTCAACGGCAAGCGCGTTTCCGGCGTCAATGAGGTCGGCGACCTGCCGACCGAGGCGGTGCTGCGCATCGACATCCTGCCCGAGGAGGTCGCGCTCAAATATGGCTATGACGCGCAACGCAAGGTCGTCAACGTCATCCTGCGGCGGCGGTTCATCGCCCGCGTCACCAACGCCACCGGCGGCCGCGCGACCGACGGCGGGGGCGAGAACGGCGCTGGCGTCCTCAGCTATGTGCGCATCCACGACAGCGACCGCTTCAGCCTCTCCGCCAAGGCGGCAGCAAGCGCGGCGCTGCTGCAAAGCGACCGCGGTTTGGTCTCGACCAGCGCGGCGACCGATCCGACCGGCGCGGTGGCGGACGACACCCCCTTTCGCACGCTGCAGCCCGATACGCGCAGCTACACGCTCAACGGCACCTTCGCGCACCGCCTGTCGGACGCGCTGACCGCGTCGCTCAACGCCAATGGCGCCTATCAGACGAGCGCCGCGCGCAACGGCCTGCCGACCGCGACCCTCTCGGTGCCGGCGGACAGTCCCTTCGCGCGCAGCGACGACACCGCCGCGATCACCCGGTTCCTGTCCAGCGCGCCGCTGCGCCAGCACAGCGCGACGGCGACCGCCCATGGTGGCATCACCCTCGACGCGGACCTGTCCAAGGACTGGCAGCTGTCGATGATCGGCACGCTCGACCATAGCGACACGCGCACCGCGACCGATGCGGGGTATGACGGCAGCACCGTGCAGGCCGCGATCGACGCGGGCGATCCGACCGTCAATCCCTACGGCCCGCTGTTCGCCGCCGCGCTGGGGATCGCACGGCGCCAGCACGCGAGCGCCGTTGCCGACACCGGGAGCGCAAGCGTGGTCGCGATGGGCAAGCTGTTCTCCCTGCCCGCCGGCCCGGCGCGTGCCAGCCTGCGCATCGGTGGCGGGTTCAGCGCGCTTTCATCCGGGAGCAGCGGCGCGGGGGCAGCCAGCGCCGCTACGCTCCGCCGGTCCGACTACAATGCGCAGGCCAGCCTCGACGTGCCACTGACCAGCAGCAAGACCGGCTTCCTCGATGCGATCGGGACGCTCTCCGCCAACGTCAATCTCGGCACGACGCAGCTGTCGGACTATGGCGCGCTGGGCACGCTCGGCTACGGGCTCAACTGGACCCCGCGCAAGGGGATCGGCGTCATCGTCGCGGTCAACGAGGATCGCGTCGCGCCGACGCTACAGCAACTCAATGCACCGACGATCCGTACCGCCAACGTGCTCGTCTATGATTACGTGCGCGGACGGACCGTCGCGGTGACGCAGATCAGCGGGGGATCCGCGACGCTGACCGCGGACGGCCGGCATGTCTTCAAGCTGGGCCTGTCCGCGGCGGCGATCGCCGCGGCGAAAACCAAGCTGACGCTCAGCGCCACGTACATCGCCAGCCGGACCGACAATGCGATCGGATCGCTGCCGACCCTCACCGCAGCGGTCGAGGCGGCGTTTCCCGATCGCTACGTGCGCGATTCCGCGGGCACGCTCGTGTCGGTCGATGCCCGCGCGGTCAATTATGCGCGTGAGGCGCGCCGCGAACTGCGATCCGGGCTGACCTTCTCGCAGGTGCTGCGGTCCCCGACGCGGCCGCGACCCCCGGCCAACTGGGCTCCGCCTCCCTTCCTGCTGCGCCATCGCGTGCCGCGCGACGTTCCGCGGGACGGCGACGCGCGATCGGTCGAGACCCGCGCGGACCGTGCCACACCGGGCGCGGATGGCGACGATATCGTGGTCGAGGGCCACCGCATGCGCGCGGACGCACTGCCCCCACCCGATCTGCCGCCCGGCTTCGCCGAGGGCGACGGGCCGCCGCCGGGTCCGCCCCCCGACGGAATGGAGCCGCCGCCGGGGGGGTTCGGCGGCCCCGGCGGTCCGCGGGGTCCTGGCGGGTTTGGCGGTCCCGGTGGTCCTCCCAGTGGTCCTCCCGGTGGCAACGGCGGCGACACGGCGATGCGGCTGCAAGTCTCGCTGTTCCACAGCTGGTATTTCCGCGATCGGATCGTCCTGCGGGATGGCGGCGCGTCGATCGACCTGCTCGATGGTGGATCGACCGGGACCGGCGGCCAGCCGCGGCACGCCGTCCAGGGCGAGGCCGGGATCGTCGACAACGGCATCGGCCTGCGGCTGAGCGGAAACTGGAAAAGCGCGACGACCGTGACGGCGGCGACGACCGCCGCGGGCATGCTGCGCTTCGCCGCGCTCGCGACGCTCGACGTCCGGCTGTTCGCCAATCTCGAGCAACGCTTCGCGGGCCGGTGGGCACGCGCGACACGGGTGACGCTCGCGATCGGCAATGTCGCGGACGCGCGCCAGCATGTCCGCGATGCGACCGGCGCGACCCCGTTGCTGTACCAGGCCGCCGCGATCGATCCGCTCGGGCGGACGATCAGCCTGTCGCTGCGGCGGTTGTTCTAGCCGCTTGGCCGGGCATGAAACGCCCGCACCATTCCGCAGCGTCCGTCGACCGGGGCCAACGCCGCCAGCACTAGGCGCTACGCCTTCGGGTCGCCACGCCGTTGTCGGATCGGTGCACGTCGCCCTTTGATGCGGGAGCGGGGCCGGTCGCCAGGGGCAACCGGCCCCGCTTCACCGCGAGGTCAGGCGACCCGCGCCTCGACCCGCGGCAGGAACAGATACCCGCGATTGCGGACCGTACGGATGATCTCGTCCCCACCGTTGGCCGACAGCTTGCGGCGCAGCCGGCTGACATGGACGTCGATCGTGCGATCATTGCAGGTCGGGCTGTCGCGCCCGGTCAGGTCCGCCAGATTTTCGCGCGAATGCACGATCTGCGGATCGCGCAGAAAGATGGCGAGCATGCGATATTCGGTTTCGGTCACCGCGACGATCGCGCCGCTGGGCGCGGTCAGCTTGCGGCGCCGCGCGTCGAACGTCCATCCGGCAAAGCCGAAACAATCCGTCGGCGGCGTCGTCGCCTGACCGATGCCGGTCGCCGTTCCCCGCGCCGCCGTCGCCGCACGGCGACGCAGCACCGAGCGGATCCGCGCCATGATCTCGCGCGGGCTGGACGGTTTGAGGATATAGTCGTCGGCCCCCATCTCGAGCGCGACGATCCGGTCGATCTCGTTCGATATGGCGGAGAACATGATGATTCCGGGACCATCCTCGACATGCATCAGCGAGCGCAGGACCGACAGGCCGTCCTCGCCCGGCATCATGATGTCGAGCACGATCAGGTCGCAGTCGCGCCGTTCGAGCCGTTCGCGCAGCGCCGCGCCATTGGCGACGCCTTCGGCGCCGAAGCCGTTCTCGACGAGAAACTCGGTCAGCAACTCGCGCACGCCGGGATCGTCGTCGACGATCACGATCCTTGCGCCGGAGGCAATCGGCAGGGCAGCCTGGGCAAGGCCGGACGACATGGTGTCACCGCTGGTATGGAATGTCATGATCATGCGACTCCTGAGGGAAAGTTGCTGCGGCGACGAACTGCACCCCGCCCATGGCGTGCTTTCTTTTCCGGCTTGTTTCCCGGGGTATCGAAATCGGCACAAAGACTGCGGTGTGCTGCGGGGCGGGTCGCTCCACGTTCGGACGGACACATCCCGGACACATCGCAACCGCATCGCAACGCGATGACAATGGCCCCCCAGCCCAACCCCGTGCCGCCGCCGCGCGATACCCCGACCGTGCTGGTCGTCGATGACGACCACGCCATCCGCACGCTGCTGACCGAAAGCCTCAGCCGGCACGGCTACCGCGTCGAGACCGCGGCCAGCGCGCAGGAGATGGACATCGCGCTGGCGCGGCATCCGGTATCGCTGGTGCTGCTCGACATCATGATGCCGGGGGAGGACGGGATTTCCGCGTGCCGGCGGATCGCGCTGCGCGGGGGACCGCCGATCATCTTCCTCAGCGCGCTGGGGGACGAGCCCGACCGGATCCTCGGCCTGGAAATGGGCGCGAGCCATTATCTGACCAAGCCGTGCAGCGCGCGCGAGATCCTCGCCACGGTCCGCGCGGCACTGCGCGCGCGCGACGAGATCGCCGCCGAGCCACGCTATTACTGCTTTCTCGACTGGCGCGTCGATTTCGCGGCGCGCGAGCTGGTCGATGGCAGCGGGATGCTGGTCGACCTGACCGACGGCGAATTCTCGGTGCTGCGCGCGTTCGTGAAACGTCCGCGCCGGGTGCTGACCCGCGATTCGCTGCTCGAGGACGCGCGCGGTCCCGACAGCGATGCCTATGACCGTGCGATCGACGTGCAGGTCAGCCGGTTGCGCCGGAAACTGCGCGCGCGCGACGACGAGATCATCCGCACCATCCGAAATGAAGGGTATTTCTTCGTGCCGACGGTAACCCGCGCATGACCGCGCTCGCCAGGCGCGCGTCGATCGTCGCCCTGCCCGGGAGCCTGTCGCGCTCCTGGCCGCTGTTCCTGCGCATCTTCGCGACGATGCTGGTGACGGTGCTGTTCGTCCAGGTGCTCAATTTCGGCGCGTTCGTGCTGATGCCGCCGCCCTCGCCCGTCATCTTCACGTCGAGCCGCATCGCCACCGTCGCGCGCACCGGGCGGGACGCAAGCCACTTGCTGACGATCCATGCGACGGGCGCGCCCCGCGCTTCGGCGGAGAATCCGCGCGACCTGGCGCTGGCGCGGTCGATCGCGTCGGACCTGCACTTGCCGGCCGCGTCCGTCCTCGTCGAATCCGGCCAGCACAAGGGGCCGACGATCATCGGCGTGTTCCGCCCGCCGCTCCCGATGGGGATGGGGGGCCCGCGGCAACATCGCGCGATGGACGATGCGCTGTTCGGCGATTTCACCGTGTCGATCCGCCGGCCCGACGGCACGTGGCTGATGGTCGAGCCGGTCGAACGGCTGCTCAGCCCGTGGCGGATGCGCTTCGTCCTGTGGTTCGTGCTCGCCGCGGTGGCGATCGCGCCGCTGGCCTGGGGCGTATCGCGGCGGATCGCCAAGCCGATCGCGCTGTTCGCGGCGGCGGCGGACCGGCTCGGCCGCGACCCGCGTGCCGAGCCGCTGACGCTGACCGGACCGTCCGAAATCGCCGAGGCGGCGGCCGCGTTCAACCAGATGCAGGAACGGCTCAACCGCTATGTCGAGGATCGCACGACGCTGATCGCCGCGGTCGCGCACGATCTGCGCACGCCGCTGATGCGGCTGTCGCTCCGGCTGGAAAAGGCGCCCGACGACCTGCGGCTGGCGGGGGAAGAGGACATTCGCGAGATGAGCGACCGGATCGGCGCGGCGATGGCGTTCGTCCGCGAGATGACGCGGCATGTCCGGCGGCAGCGGCTCGACCTGCGCTCGCTCGCGGAGAGCGTCGTGTCCGATGCGAGCGATGCGGGCGGCGACGTGATGCTCCATGCCGGTCCGTCGATCGTGATGGAGGGCGACGCGCCGTCGCTCAAGGCGTTGCTGACCAATCTGGTGAGCAACGCGGTCAAATATGCGGGCAATGCCGAGGTCACGCTGCGATCGGAGCGGGGGGTCGCGATCATCGAGGTCGCGGATACCGGGCCGGGGATGCTCCCGTCCGACCTGGTGCGCGCGTTCGAACCGTTCTTCCGCGCCGAACGCTCGCGCAGTCGCGACACCGGCGGCACGGGACTTGGCCTGGCGAGCGTCCGCGCGGTCGCGCGGGCGCACGGCGGGGACGCGACGATCGCGTCGCGTCCGGGCGGCGGGTTGCTCGCGCGCGTGACGCTGCCGGTGTGACGGATCTTGCCGCCGCCGTCACCCCGCGCTTGTTCCGGGGTCCACCGTGCAGCCATTCCATCGGTTTACGGACGCAAACCATGGTGGACCCCGCACAGGGCATGGCCTCTACGAAACCATATCAGTTCTCCCGCGAAGGCGGGAGTCCAGGAGTCGCGAGAACTGTACGCCGTTGTTTTGCTTGGCCCTGAATTCCCGCCTTCGCGGGAAAACAACAAACGAAGGGCTCGTATACCGACTTTCGCAGTGGCCTCGCCCAGGGCCGGGGTGACGGCGCAAGTCGAGAGTGGTTCCAGCACCGGTCCAGGGCGCTCGCCACTTCATGGAACGAGCCGCCACCAGTTCGACACCACGAAGAGCGCCACCCGCACGATCACTGGAAGGTCGCCCCGGCCGCCAGCATCTTGGAGGGGCTGATGCCCTGCTGCTCGAGAAACTGGTTGAGCCCGGTGACGAGCTCGAGCGCGGCGGTCGGCGTGAAGGCGACGCGCCCGACCACGACCCGCTCGAGCGCGGGTTGCGGACGGCTGTGGTCGCAGCGTGCGCTCTCCAGCGTCATCACGATCACGCCGCCCATGTTGGCCAGCCCCGAATAGCCCGTCGCGAAAATCTCCGGCGCGAACGGATTGTCGACATAGGGCGGTTCCTCGACCTTGGGCTCGGGGACGATCGGACTCTTGATGGCAACGTACATGGCAAGCCTTTCAGACAAACGCGCCGGAGGGGGAACGGTGCGTCGGGCTCTGGTGCGCCCGCTGAATGTCTGCCGCGTGTCCCGCGCTTGGCTGGGACGACACAGAGCCGGGTCGCGGCGGCGCGCACGTTGATCGCCATGACCGATTGTGCCCGCCGCGACGCATGCCGTGGCGCGGGTGTCACACGCGAAAATCCGCCGGACACATCGCCTCCCTAGCCCGACGGCTGGTTGGAGATGCAGTGATGTTTTTGGTGTTGGGCGTTGGCCCGATCGTTTTCGCAACCGCCGCCGTGTCGGGGACCACGGCTCCTCCGAAGGTCCTCTCGCGGCAACAGCCACCCGCAGCCCCGACACCGGCCGCCCAGCGCCCGATCCGGTCGATTCGGGTCGAGGGCGCGCAACGCGTCGAGCCCGAGACGGTGCTGTCCTATACCAGGCTGCGCACCGGCCAGCCGTTCACCAACGAAACACTCGATCAGGCGATCAAGGATCTCTACGCGAGCGACCTGTTCGCCGACGTGTCGATTGCGGGCGCCGAGACCGGCGCCATCGTGCTGCGCGTCCGCGAGAACCCGATCATCAACCGCATCCTGTTCGAGGGGAACAAGCGGCTGAAGGAGGACAAGATCAAGAAGGAGGTGAAGCTCGCCCCGCGCCAGATCTTCACCCGCACCGCGGTCCGGCAGGATGTCGCGCGGATCATCGAACTGTATCGCCGGCAGGGGCGGTTCGCCGCCGTCGTCGAGCCGAAGATGGTCAACCTCGACCAGAACCGCGTCGACGTCATCTTCGAGGTGTCGGAAGGCCCGAAGTCCAAGGTCCGCCAGATCAACATCCTCGGCAACACGGTGTTCTCGGAAGGCAAACTGCGCGAGCAGATGGCCACCAAGGAAGCGCGTCTCAAGACGCTGTTGAGCGCGAACACCAGCTACGACCAGGATCGCCTCGCCTATGACCAGCAGAAGCTGCGGCAATTCTACCTGACCGAGGGCTATGCCGACTTCAAGGTCATCTCCGCGGTCGCCGAGCTGACCCCGGACAAGCGCGACTTCATCATCACTTACGTGGTCGAGGAAGGAAAACGCTACAAATTCGGCGACGTGACGGTCGACAGCGACATTCGCGACTTCGACAACACGAAGCTCGCCGCGAGCCTCGGGATCGTCAAGGGTAGCTGGTACAACGCCAAGCAGGTCGAGACCGCGGTGGATTCGCTCAGCCAGGCGGCGGGCGCGTTCGGCTATGCCTTCGTCGACGTCAGCCCCGATTTCCAGCGCGACAAGGACACGCTGACGATGGGGATCAACTTCCACGTCGCCGAGGCCAAGCGCACCTACATCGAGCGGATCGACGTCAACGGCAACACGCAGACGCAAGACAAGATCATCCGCCGCGAGATCCGGCTGGCCGAGGGCGATGCGTTCAGCAGTTTCCAGGTCAAGCGCTCACAGGACCGGATCAACTCGCTGGGGTATTTCCAGGACAAGTTCGAGATCAAGCAGAGCCAGGGTTCCGCCCCCGACCGCGTCGTGCTGACCGCCGACGTGCAGGAGAAATCGACCGGCGAGCTGTCGCTGTCGGCGGGCTATTCGAGCCTCGAGAAGTTCATCATCCAGGCGTCGATCAAGCAGCGCAATTTCCGCGGCAAGGGCCAGGAACTGCGCGCGAGCGTGAGCTATTCGACCTATTCCAAGTCAGTCGAGCTGGGCTTCACCGAACCCTATCTGTTCGACACCAATATCGCGCTCGGCGGAGACATCTTCCGGCGCGACTATCGCTCGTACAATACGATCGGCGATACCAACACGACGACCTACACCCAGCTGTCGACCGGGTTCCAGGTCCGCGCGGCCTTGCCGCTGAGCGAATATTGGACCGCCTCGACGCGCTACGGCCTCAGCTACGACCAGGTCTCGCTCGATGCGGCGACCTATTACACCAACGGCACCTGCGACACGGCGCTTGCGGGATCCTATCTGTGCGACGCGGTCGGCAACCGCTGGACCTCGTCGGTCGGCTATTCGATCATCTTCGATTCGCTCAACAACCGGCTCAACCCGACCAAGGGCTCGCGCCTGTCGATCAGCCAGGATTTCGCGGGGCTGGGCGGCGATACGCATTATCTCCGCTCGACCATCGTCGCGTCCAAATATTGGGGCCTCGGCTCGGGCTTCGTGCTCAACGCGCAGGCCGAGGGGGGGCATATCCAGGGGATCGGCCAGGACGTCCGGCTGACCGACCGCTTCTTCCTCGGCGACCCGCAGATGCGCGGGTTCGACATTCGCGGGGTCGGGCCGCGCGTGACGCGAAGCTATTACGACACGTCGACGATCCCAGCGACGCTCACCGCCGCCAGCAACAACACCTCGGAAGCACTCGGCGGCGACACCTATTATCGCGGGCGGCTGGAGATGGAGCTGCCGCTCGGCGCGGGGATGCGCGAGTTGGGGCTGCGGCCGTCGATCTATGCCGATATCGGCGCGGTGTTCGGCGGGAAGACGCCGACGCTCGCGGACAGTTGCGCCGCCGCGATCGTCGCGGGCGTCGCCTGCACCACGACCAACCGCCAATATACCAACAGCAGTGGCGCGCCGCTGTACCTCGACTCGTCCGGCAACAGCACGACGACCAACACCGGCACGCCGTACACCTATGCGTTGAGCAACTACCGCGAGACCTATTCCGGCAACAGCCCGAAGCCGCGCGTCTCGATCGGCATCGGGGTCAACTGGAACTCGCCGTTCGGCCCGCTCCGGATCGATCTGGCGAAGGCGCTGCTCAAGCAGAAGGGCGACGATACCAAGCTGGTGACGTTCAACGTCGGCGGGCAGTTCTGAGGGGGGCGGACCCTGGACACCTTCACCGTCGTCAGCCCGGACTGGCGCGACTGCCCCCTCGTCCGTCACCCCGGCGAAGGCCGGGGCCGCCATGGTGACGCGCGCGACCGGCGATACAGCACCGCATCGCCCCGCCGCGCCCGGGTAACTACACGGCCCCAGCCTCCGCCGGGGTGACGGACGAGGGGCCGGGCGGCTTTTGCAAAGGCGTCATGACAAACGGAGGGCGTCCACCCGGAACGCCCCAACCCTCAGGACCTCCACGAACCTCCCGAGAAGAACGACCGACCATATGGATGGTAGGTCGACGGATAGGTGCTCGCCTGCTCCTGATCGTGCCGAAGGATCGGCGGCTGGCGGTTGCGGCTTGCAGCGCCTCCGCGCCCGGGAGCCGAGCCCTCATGCGACCGTCGCGTTCGTGTCGAACGCCAACGGTCCCGTCGCTGGACGTTTGGTCGCGAATGCCTATATACCGCCCGGTATGAATAGCGTTTGCTCCACCCCGGCACCGAAAGGCAGGCCGCGCGAGTTCGACATCGACGAGGCGCTCGGGCAGGCGTTGCTCGTGTTCTGGCGCAACGGCTATGAGGCCGCGTCGATGGCCGAACTGACCAGCGCGATGGGAATCACCAAACCCAGCCTGTACGCTGCGTTCGGCAACAAGGAGGCGCTGTTCCACAAGGCGCTCGACCTCTACGAGCGTGAAAAGCTCGCCTACATGACCTCCGCCCTCGAGGCGCCCACCGCACGGGGCGTGGCGGAGCGCCTGCTCCACGGCGCGCTCGAGATGCAGATGAGCACCTGCGATCCCAAGGGTTGCCTCGGGGTGATCAGCGCCGCCACCTGTGGCGCGGAGGCCGAGCCGATCAAGGCCGAGGTAGTCAAGCGCCGGGCATCCTCGGAAGCCGCGCTGATTCGCCGGTTCGAACAGGCGCAGGCGGCGGGGGAACTCCCCGACGGCATGACCCCGGCCGCGCTCACCCGCTATCTGTTCGCGATCCTGCAGGGCATGGCGCTGCAGGGCGGGTCCGGCGCGACCTGCGTGCAGCTGAGCGAACTGGTCGCGACCAGCATGGCGGTCTGGCCGACGAAATAAGCGGTTTTCCGTTCGTCCCGCGATAATTATTCGGAACGGTATAGAATGCAGTTGACGCGCTGCATCCTCCCTTTATATACCGACTGGTACTGAAGCTGGTTCCTCCCGCGGCCCCGGCATCGACAGAAGGGTTACCGCCCATGATCACCACCGCCACCTGATCGTGCCTGCAGCGATGCTGCGTGTTTTTTCAATACGATAGACCCGTCCGGCACGGCACGACCGTGTTTGCGCCGCCGGGCCTTCACGCCTGCGACAGGTGCAACGTTGACGATGTTTCGTCCGCGCGAGGCCGTCGCTCGTCCCGATGACCGGCAAAGACCCAAAGGGGGAATTTTCCATGGCTTATTACGATATCGACCACCCGTTCGCCGCCCCCGTCGCCAGCCGCACCACGGCGAGCGCCGCGCCCCGGGCGAGTTTTTCCGCGCTCGAATGGAGCGTGATCGCCTTGTCGCAACGCGATTCGCTGGGAAGCCTGCGCACGCCCGGCCGGATGTCGCGCGCGCTCGGCGGCCTGTTCGGGCGCGGCGCCGCATCGCGGCTCGCCGACCCCAAGCTCGAGGCGCTGCGCCGCGCCGCGGTCTACGCCCGCCACCGTGGCTACGCCTTGCCCGTGACCGAAATCGCCAATTTCCACGAAAACGGTTTTTCCGAAGCGCAGATGGAGACGCTGGTCACCAGCGTCACCGGCCTGCGCGTCGGCCAGAACAGTCGGAGAGTCTCCGCATGAACATGATCACCCCGATCGAAACCGCGCAGGACAGCCGCGGAGCCATGGCGCGCCGGTCGCGCTGGCAGACACGCGGACTGATTCTCGTGCCCATCGCGATCGCCGGGGTGGTCGGCGTCAAGCTGTTCGACCATTCCGACGCGGTCGCCGCCGCGCCGCCCCCTGCTGCGGTCACGGTCGCCGCGCCGCTGGTCCGTCAGGTGAGCGAGTGGGACGATTATGTCGGCCGCTTCGCGCCGAGCCGTTCGGTCGAGGTGCGCCCGCGCGTCGCGGGTGAGGTGACCGGCGTGCATTTCCACGATGGCGACGTCGTGCAGCCGGGGCAGTTGCTGTTCACGATCGACGCGCGTCCCTTCGCCGCGGCGCTGGCGGAAGCGCGCGCCAACGAGGCGAGCGCGCAGAGTGCGCTGGTGCTCGCGCGCACCGACCTCGGCCGCGCGACGCGGCTGATCAAGGACGATGCGGTGTCCGCGGGCGAAGTCGATGCGCTCCGCGGCAAGCTCCAGGCCGCCCAGGCTGGGCTCGCCGCCGCGCAGGCGCGGGTTCGCGCGCGCGCGCTGGACGTGTCGTTCACCCAGATCCGTGCGCCGATCGGCGGGCGCATCTCGGACCGCAAGGTCGATGCGGGCAATCAGGTGGCGGGCGGCGAAGGCACCGGCGGCACCGTGCTCACCACGATCAACGCGCTCGACCCGATCTACTTCACCTTCGACGGATCGGAAGCCTTGTTCCTCAAGACGCAGCGCTCGCGCCAGCCGGGCGCCGCCGCCCCCACGGTCGAGATCCAGTTGCAGGACGAGACCAGCCACCGCTGGAAGGGCAAGCTCGACTTCACCGACAACGGCCTCGACACGCATTCGGGGACGATCCGCGGGCGCGCGGTGCTGCCCAATCCGGGGCTGTTCCTGACGCCGGGGATGTTCGGCAACATGCGCCTCGCCAGCGCCGGGACCAAACCCGCTTTGCTCGTCCCCGACGATGCGGTGCAGACCGATCAGGCGCGCAAGGTGCTGCTGACGGTCGACCGGAACAACGTCGTCACTGCCAAGCCGGTGGTGCTCGGCGCGGTGGTCGACGGGATGCGGGTGATCCGCTCGGGGGTTGGACCCAAGGACCGGATTATCATCAAGGGCACGCAAATGGCGATGCCGGGGGCCAAGGTCGCGCCGACACTGGGCAAGATCGCCGTGTCGACGGATACCGCCGCACCGACGGCGCAACCGATCGCGGGCGAAGCAACGCTGACCAAATAGCCGCCTTCTTCCCCGGCGAAGGCCGGGGCCCAGTAGAGATGCGCTCTCCGCTCTAAAAACTGCCGTTCCACACCTGGGCCCCGGCCTCCGCCGGGGAAGGCCGGGTCGTGGGCGCCGTCCAAGGACAAAATCCATGCGCTTCTCGCGCTTCTTCATCACCCGGCCGATCTTCGCCGGGGTCATCGCGGTGGTCATCACCATCGTCGGGCTGATCGCGTACATGGGCCTCCCCGTGTCACAATATCCCGACATCGTGCCCCCCACCGTCACCGTCAGCGCGGTCTATCCCGGCGCGTCCGCCGAGACGGTCGCGGAGACCGTTGCCGCGCCGATCGAGCAGGAAATCAACGGCGTCGACAACATGCTGTACCAGTCGTCGCAATCGACCGGCGACGGCAAGGTGACGATCACCGTCACCTTCAAGATCGGCACCAACCTCGATGCGGCACAGGTGCTCGTCCAGAACCGCGTCGCGGTCGCCGTCCCGCGGCTGCCCGAGGACGTCCAGCGTCTCGGCGTGGTGACGCGCAAGACCAGCCCCGACTTCCTGATGGTCGTCAACCTGGTCTCGCCCGACGGCTCGCTCGATCGCGGCTACATCTCCAATTACGCGCTGACGCAGGTCCGCGATCGCCTCAGCCGGATCGACGGCGTCGGCGACGTGCAACTGTTCGGCGCGCGCGATTATTCGATGCGCGTGTGGATCGACCCCGGCCGCGCCGCCGCGCTCAACCTGGCAGCAGGCGAAATCGTCGCCGCGCTGCGCGCGCAGAACGTCCAGGTCGCAGCGGGCACGCTCGGCCAGCCGCCTTATGCGACGGGGAACGCGTTCCAGCTCAACGTCGAAACGCAGGGCCGCCTCACCGACCCTAAGCAGTTCGCCGACGTGGTGATCCGCACCGACACCGACGGCCGTCAGGTCAAGGTGTCCGACGTCGCCCGTGTCGAGCTCGGCGCGCAGGATTATGGCGCGAACACCTATCTCAGCGGCAAGCCCACCGTCATCGCCGCGGTCTTCCAGCGCCCCGGCTCCAACGCGCTCGCCGCCGCGCAGGCGGTGTCCGCCGAGATGGAGACGATGTCGAAGAAATTCCCCAAGGGGCTCGCCTACAAGGTCATCTACAACCCGACCGAATTCATCGCCCAGTCGATCGACGCGGTGAAGCACACGCTGATCGAGGCGATGGTGCTGGTCGTGCTCGTCATCCTCGTTTTCCTCCAGAAGTGGCGTGCGGCGATCATCCCGATCGTCGCGATCCCGGTCTCGCTGATCGGCACCTTCGCGGTGCTCGCGGCGGTGGGGTATTCGCTAAACAACCTGTCGCTGTTCGGGCTGGTGCTCGCGATCGGGATCGTCGTCGATGACGCGATCGTCGTGGTCGAGAATGTCGAACGCAACCTCGAGCACGGCCTCTCCCCGCTCGATGCGGCGCGCAAGTCGATGGACGAAGTGTCGGGCGCGCTCGTCGCGATCGTGCTGGTGTTGTGCGCGGTGTTCATCCCGACCGTGTTCCTCACCGGACTGTCGGGCGCCTTCTATCGCCAGTTCGCGGTGACGATCTCGACCGCGACGATCATCTCGCTGCTGCTATCACTCACCTTGTCGCCAGCACTCGCGGCTATGCTGCTCAAGCCGCATACCGATGCGGGTTCGGGCGGTCGCCTGACTCGCCTCGTCCGCCGCGCGGGCGACGGCTTCAACCGCGGGTTCGAGCGGATGAGCACGGCTTATGGTCGCCTCACCTTCCGGCTCGTCAGCGCGCCGCGCCGGATGATGCTCGTCTATGGCGGCCTGATCGCGCTAACGGCCTTCGTCTTCACGGTGACGCCCGCGGGCTTCGTCCCCGCACAGGATCAGGGCTATTTCCTGACCGTGATCCAGCTCCCGCCTGGCTCCTCGGTCGAGCGCACCGACGCGGTGATGCAGAAGGTCGCCAAGCGCATCCTTCCGCTCGCGGGCGTGAAGGGCGCGGTGATGCTCGCGGGCTTCGATGGCCCGTCGCAGACGCTCGCGCCGAACAGCGCCGCCGCCTACATCCCGCTCAAGAGCTTCGAGGAACGCAAGAAGCTTGGCGTCACCTTCGCCGGGATCATGGCCGAAGCGCAAAAGGCGACCGCCGACATCAACGAAGCGCGATTGCTGATCGTGCCCCCACCGCTGATCCAGGGGATCGGCTCGGCGGGTGGCTATCGCCTGATGGTCCAGGACCAGCAGGGGCATGGCTATCAGGAGATGGGCAAGACCGCTTATGACCTGATCGGCAAGGCCAACCAGACCAAGGGCTTGGCGCAAGTCTATACCTTCTTCGACACCGCCACCCCGCGCATCTTCGCGGATGTCGATCGCACCAAGGCGAACATGCTGGGCGTGCCGCCAGAGCGCGTGTTCGAAGCGTTGCAGGTCTATCTCGGCTCGGCGTTCGTCAACGACTTCAATCTGTTGGGCTGCACCTACCGCGTCACCGCGCAGGCCGACTCGCCGTTCCGCAATACGACGGCGGACATCGCCAACCTCAAGACGCGCTCGAACACCGGGCAAATGGTCCCGATCGGGTCGGTCTCGACCTTCCGCGACAAGACCGGGCCGTACCGCGTCGTGCGCTACAACCTCTTCCCCGCGGTCGAAGTGGATGGCGACACCGCCAAGGGCTCGTCCTCGGGCCAGTCGCTGGTCGCGATGGAGAAGCTCGCCGATACCGCTCTGCCCACCGGCTATGCGCATGAATGGACCGGCATCGCCTATCAGCAGAAGTCGGCGGGGAGCACCGCCGCGCTCGTCTTCGGCATGGCGGTGGTGTTCGTCTTCCTCGTGCTCGCGGCGCAATATGAGAGCCTGACGCTCCCGCTCGCGATCATCCTGATCGTGCCGATGTGTCTGTTGGCCGCCATGACCGGCGTGAACCTGCGCGGCATGGACAATAACGTCCTCACCCAGATCGGCCTCGTCGTGCTGATCGCGCTCGCCGCCAAGAACGCGATCCTCGTGGTCGAGTTCGCGAAGCAGGCGGAGGAAGAGGATGGTCTCACGCCGATCGATGCCGCGGTCCGCGCCGCGACCGACCGTCTGCGCCCGATCCTGATGACGAGCTTCGCGTTCATCCTCGGCGCGGTGCCGCTGGTGATCGCCGAGGGGGCTGGCGCCGAGTTGCGCCAGGCGCTCGGGACGGCGGTGTTCTTCGGGATGATCGGCGTGACCGGCTTCGGCTTACTGTTCACCCCCACTTTCTACGTCGTCGCGCGGGCGCTGGCGAAGCGGCTTGAACGTCGCCCTGCCCCCCTGCCCGTCACGCCATATGGCCCCGTTGCGCCGCACGCGCTGCAGCCAGCCGAATAGGACCGCCCATGAAAACTTTCCTGCTCACCGGCCTCTCCGCACTTGCGCTCTCCGCATGCGCCGCCGGCCCCACCTACGTCGCGCCCCTGCCCCCGCCAACTGCCGCCGCGCCGTTCGTCTCGACGAGCGCGGCGACGATGACTGCCCCCGTCGACCAGAACTGGTGGCGAATGTACCGCGACCCGATCCTAGACGGTCTCGTCGCCGACGCACTCGCGACGAACACCGACCTGCGCGTCGCAGTCGCGCGGCTCGATACTGCGCGCGCATCGCTACGCGGTGCAAAGACCGACCGCGAACCGCAGGTGAATGCGGGCGCCAGCGGCACTTACGGGCGCGCCTCGCAATTGCAGAGCCTCCCCGGCTTTGCGCGCGAGCGGGCCACCTACGACGTCGGACTCGACGTCAGCTACGAGGTCGACCTGTCCGGCCGGGTCCGCCGAGGCGTCGAGGCGGCGCGCGGCGATGTCGGCGCGGCGCAGGCGGATGCCGATGCCGTCCGCGTCTCGATCGTCGCGGCGACGACGCGCGCCTATGTCGATGCCGCCTCGTCGGCCGAACGGCTCGCGGTCGCGCGGCGCATCGTCGACCTGCTCGATACGTCGACCACTTTGACCGGCAAGCGCGTCGATGCCGGGCGCGCGACCAAGCTAGACCAGTCGCGCATCGCCGCACTGCGCGACCAGCGCGCCGCGCTCATCCCGCAGATCGAAGCCGAGCGGCAGGCCGCACTGTTCCGGCTGGCGACGCTGACCGGCCGTACACCGCAGGCGCTTCCCGCGATCGCGGGTGCACGCACCACCACCCCGCGGATCGACCAGCCAATCCCGGTCGGTGACGGCGCGGCGCTCCTCGCGCGCCGCCCTGACGTCCGCGCTGCGGAGCGGCGCCTCGCCGCCGCCACCGCACGGATCGGGGTGGAGACGTCACAACTCTACCCGCAAATCTCGCTTGGCGGCTCGGTCGGCTCGACCGCGACGACGATCGGCGACGTCTTTACCGGAGGTCCGGTGCGCTGGCTGGTCGGGCCATTGCTCAACTGGACGCTGAACCAGTCGGCCGCGCGTGCGCGGATCGCGGGGGCCAAGGCCGAGACGCGCGGCGCGCTGGCGACCTTCGATGGCAGCGTGCTGACCGCACTCGAGGAAACCGAGACCGCGCTTTCTACCTACGCGCGCGAACTCGATCGCCGCACGCAGCTCCAGTCCGCGCGCGACAATGCCGCCACCGCCGCGCGCATTACCCGCGCGCGGCAGCGCGAAGGAACGATCGATTTTCTCGAGGTACTCGACGCAGAGCGCACCTTTGCCGATGCCGACGCCGAGCTCGCGAACGCCGATGCGCAGATCGCCGACGCGCAGATCGACCTGTTTCGCGCGCTCGGTGGAGGCTGGCAGACGCAGCGAAGCTGACGGCGCGGCCTTGGTGCCGGCTACGTCATGCGCCAATCGATCGATGCGCGCGCGGCCGCGCAACGGCATGTCGCAGGCCAGGCAGAGGCTTTCGTCCTGACGGGTGTCCGGCCAGGGCTGCCGGTATTGCCGTCATCACGGCAAACATCATAGCGATCTGTACCCCGAAATCGGCAGAGGGCGCGGATCCGACCAACGGCAGGAAAGCAATGACCAACGCCCGCCTGGTACCCCGGACGAACAGCCGATCCGCCGGATCCAGATGCGCTAGCGGCTGACGGAAGGCGTTGAGGATGAACAGGGCCAGCAATAGGCTGCCGATCAAACCCGTCGCGCAGAGGATCGCAACGATCCAGCTGGACGCCCGGGTCGAGCCGATGCCCAGCCCGAAGCCGCCGGTTGCCTTCAGGCCGTCGAGACTCACACTGTTCCAATAGGATCGCTCTTCATAGGATGAGCTGCCCGATTTCTGGAGGATCGCTGCGTCGAAAATCCGCAGCAACTGGCTGCCCACGTCGGGCAAGACGGTGACCATCAGGCCCAAGCCAACGGCCAGACCCGCCAGGACGAGGACGTTCGAACGAAGGATGCGCTGATCCAACGCAGTTCTACCAGCGACGGCCAGCACCACAGTGTCGCCGGCGAGAATCGCGAAGAGCAGGCAGATACCCATGATAGCGCCCGAAGACGTCGACAACGCTGCCATGAACAGGCACGACCAGCCGGTGAGCGCCGCCAATACCTGCCAGCCAGCGCTCAGCGTCTGTGCGGGACGGGCGAACAGGAGCGTGGCCGCGAACGAAAGCGTGGCATAGCCGAAGCTGGACGCCTCGGGCTGCAACCCGATCACGCGGCGCATGCCGGCCATGTCGGCGTTGCCCAACAGGGCGTAGGGAGCGGTTCGCAGCGGATCCAATATGGTGCTGCCATAGGTGAGCATGTCCGCCACCCCGCTCAGCACGATGGCCATTCCCCCCAGGATCAGCCCCTTACGGAAAATTTCGCGGCCCGATTGCTGGAGCAGCAGCAGATATGTCCCCAACGCGAGCAGGCAGGAATTCAACAAATACAAGGTCTGCGTGACATTCCCGAACCCCGGGGCGAGCGGGGTTTCCTGCTGGGTATTGAGGCCAATCGTCGGTGCCCCGCCAAATATCCGCGGCGCGACCACGGTCAGCGTCAAAGCGTAAAGGCAGAAGAAGGCAAGCAGACCGAGATGGCGCCAGTTCAAGGTTGCGTCCTGAAGATCGGCGGGAGCGCTCTTATACATCAATCGGACCACAATGATGGGTGAGATTATGATCACGGGAACAAAGGAGACGCCCTTGGTCACATCGAGGGGAATGACAGCAAATGTTACAAAGCTTATACTGATAAGGAATATGTACACGGCAATCCGTATCGGGCACCATATTGCTGCAAACGCGCATAGCCAGAATAGTGCCAGAACCATACTACCTCTTCACGATAGATCAGCTTGGGACCTTATAGCGGATGAACATCTTGCTGAACATGCCCAGCCAGCCGTCAGATCATCCCACTGGAGTGGGACGATTCGGCATGGAGCTTTCGCGCCAACTGATGGCTCGTCAACGGAACAGCTATTCCCTGCGATCTCAGTTCCGGCAATCGCAACTCGACCCTGCCTTTACTGCCATGAGGACCATCACGGCAATCAAACCCGTCAGCAAGCATGCCTTTGAAATGATCGGCAGTTCGCTCATGGCGCCGTTCGACCGTTCGGTCCGGACGATGGACCTGGTCGTCAATCTGGATCCGCTAGGTCTGTTCCTTGGCGCGGCGACCCGTATAACGATCGTTCACGACCTGTATTTTGCGGCCATGCCCGGACTGTACAGCCGCTTTGCCGTCGCCAAGGCCTGGCTGTTGCATCATATGGTATTGGGTCGCAGCAAGGTTATCGTGGCGATCTCGCAATCGACGGCGCGCGATATCAAGCGGCACTTCCCGCATCTGGCCGGTCGGGTTCGCGTCATTCTGTCCGACTCGACGATGCGCGCGGTGGCGGACTCCACATGGCTGACGCGCCTGAAAGCGCTGCGGTTCGTCCTGACGGTCGCCAACGCTACGCCGAACAAGAACCTCGAAACCCTTGCGAAAGCCTTTTGCATCGCCGCTGCGACCGATCCGGCGTTGATGCTCGTACACGCCGGGCGCGACGGCGATGATCGCATGCGGCGGGCCTTGGCCGAGCACGGGTATGCGGATCGCCTGATCCGGTACACGGGGATCACCGACGAGGAACTGGCCGCCTTGTACCAGTCAGCCCTATGTCTGGTGGTGCCGTCGCTGTACGAAGGGTTTTGCCTGCCGGTCATCGAGGCACAGCGGTACGGCTGCCCTGTGCTGTTCGCGGACGCGCCCGGTACTGCGGAAATCGGCGGGGACGGCGGCTTGCGATTCGATCCGCGCGACATCCAGGGCCTTGCTCAATTGCTCCAGCAAGTCCTGCACGCGCCTTTGTTGCGTGCCGAGCTCCGCGCGCGCGGATATCGCAACGCGCAACGATTTTCCTGGGAACGCGCGGCAGCGGCCTATGAGCAGCTTTTCGAAGACGTGGCGCTCGGCATCCCGATGATGTCACCCGTGGATCCGCCCGCGGTATAACCTCGCGCTATAACGTTGTGATCTTTGACGGGTGCAGGCCGCCGAAAACCATGTCGCGGAGTGCCAGCATATTGCCTTTCAGCCGACCGGAGCGATCGACCCAGGGTTCCGGGAACGCGGCGCGCGCGACGTTCATGCAGATGTTGCGCGCCATGAGCCGGACCGCGGCGGTCAAGCGCATCGTACCCTTGCGCCAAAGGTAGAGGGGGTTTGCCACCTGCGAATAACCCAGCCGCAACCCACTCGTGCGGCCGCTCTTGATGCCTTGATGAACACCAACAAAGGCGTTGGTGTAAGCAATCCTGCCGCGCCCGACGAGCCTGTACCCGAAGTCGACGTCCTCGAGCCACCCGTATAGCGGGAGTTGCTCGTCAAAACGCACGTCCCCGATCGCACTGGACCGATAGACCATGTTGCACCCGTAAAGCCCGCCGGGATGCTCGCGCAGCCAGACCGGCGGCCGTTGCGCGCGATCATATTCGCTTACCGTGGCCAAGGCGACGTCGTACGGGATGCCCGACCGATTGATCCCGTCCGCCAGCAAATGCCCCGACACTGCGATCAGATCCGGATTATCCTGAAACAGCATCGTAATATCTCGGACCATCGTGCGCGACGGGACATAATCGTCATCGAAGAACGCAATGATGTCGGCATTGCCAAGCGCTTGCTCCAGCCCGGCATTGCGCTGTACCGACGATCCCTTGGCGCTGAAGATGACCTCGCATCCCGCCGGAAACTGCCCGCCGTCCGGCAAGTCCGCAGGCGCGGATACGACCATATACAGCAGATCAGGTGGGCTAGTCTGGTCAGCGATGCGCTCTTTCCATTGCGCGAGGACCCCGGGCCGACCGACGCTCGCAATGACAATCGCCAAGGATAACCGATTTCCAGAGATCATGGTTTCCAGACTCTCGAGACGTGTGCGCCAAGGGGACCGAACCAGGTCTTCCGATACCACCGCTTACTGTCAAAGTTTATCGCAGAATGCCAATACAACCTTGCCTGGAACAGATTTTATGCACATTTCTACGGTATTTTCCGATATTTGTACTTAAGATTATGTACGTTTGTGGGGCAGCCTATTGGGAAGACATCGCGGCGAGGCGCGCTATGCCACCAAGCGCTTTACAGCACCGAACCTATGGCGCGACCATGGGCGGAACGCATCGGCTGGATCGCAAGGGCCCGAGGGCAACTGCAGCCTTAGTGGCCGGTAATGACCCGTTCCGCTTCCCGCGCGAGACGGCCGAGCGCAAGCAAGTCCGGTGCGGCCGTCCGAGGCACCATGTCGACCACGCACAGGGCGCCCAACGCATAGCCCGCGCGATTGACCAGCGGGATGCCGGCGTAGAAACGGACATACGGCGGGTTTGCAACCGTCGAAATGGTCGCATAACGCTCGTCTTGCTGCGCATCGAGGATAACGAGCGGCTCCCCCGGACGCAGAATCACGCGGTTGCAGATCGACGCGGAGCGCGGCGTTTCGGAAACGTCGATGCCGAGCCCGGCGGCGATCCACTGCCGATCGCGATCGATGATGGAGACAGACGCTATCGGCGCCTGTGCGATCGCCGCCGCCTGTTCGACGATCCGCTGCAATTCTCCTTCGCGCTCGCTGGTGGTCTGCCTGATGGCGTCGACGGCGCTTTGACGCTGCCGTTCGTGCGCGGCCCCAAATGGGGCACCCCAATGCTCTAACATCTTACGCTCCCGCACATCGGGTCGAGTATCCCCAAGTCGCTCAACGCCAATCTTGTCCAACCAAATCCGGCACCGATCCCTGCCGCCAGTCACCTCGTCTGCGCACGCAGTACCTCGGACCAATCGTAAGCCTGCGCGAAACCGTTGGAAATAGTCTAATTCATGGCACGATGGCCGAAGCTGTATTCAATTTGCCAATGCAGCGACGTGATCGATAAATGCCGCCATGCGGATCGTCTTGGTGACAAACACGTCCGCGCCCGCGGCCTTGCAGGATTCCTCATCCTGGCGGCCGCTCAGCACGGATATCGCCATGATCGGGATATGCCGCGTGAGCGGGCTGTTTTTGAGCTGACGGATAATATCCCGGCCATCGACATACGGTAATCGAATGTCGATAATGATTATATCCGGCTGCCGCGCCGCGGCCTCGCCATAAGCCATGCGTTCGTCAGCTACCGTCACCGTGCGATGACCGCCCTTCTCCAGCCAGGCCGCGAACAGCTTGCGGTGCAGTACGTTGTCTTCGATCAACAAGACTGTTTTTGTCATCGCTGCGCCCTCTCATGCCTTTCGCTGCAATAGGGACGACGACGGACCATTTGCAAGGCACGGAGAATAAACGGAATTTCGGACAGTCCTGAATAAGCCGCGCTTCGGGATCCGTCCGGCACCGCAGAGGACGTCGAAGCCCCGGCAAAATACCACGCCGCCGTCCGTCGGTGCCACCGGCCCTTTCTTGTCGGACTATTGACCCGGTCAGCCTCCGCCGGTTAGCTTTGAAATCGCTGCGCCCGTTGGGGGCGACAGGATGTGGGAGATTGAGGATGGACGGGACCGGACCGCGCGTTCTCCGTCGCCACGCCATGCTTGGCTCGGCCCTCATAGGGTCGACGATCCCGACGGCACGCCGCGGCGCATTCTGTCGAGTTGAACGCACGAAGCGTAAGCCCGCGACCAAATAGGGGAAAGACGATGCGAGCAAGTTCCGGAAACCGATGCTGGCACGGGATATTGGCAGGGCTATCGCTGGTCCTTGCGGTGCCTGCGACGGCGCAGGACGCCCGGATGGTGCCCACCCCCGCCCCTGCCGAGCCCAACGCGATCCGGCTGGACACTGGCGGTGTCGCTGGCTCCAGCGCGCCGGAAAGCTGGTTCAGTCAATATGGAGTTGCGATGGCGCGCAACGTCAGCACGGCGACCTTGACGCCGTTCCTGCCCGACCCCGCGAAGGCGACCGGCACGGCGGTGATCGTGGCACCGGGTGGCGGCTTCCTGATGTTGTCGATGGAGAATGAGGGTTGGCGCGTCGCGCGCGCATTGGCGGACCGCGGGATTGCCGCGTTCGTGCTGAAATATCGGCTGAAGCCTACCCCTCCAGCGATGCCGCAGTTCGAGCAGGCGGTGGCCGCGATGTTCGCCGGCGCGGGGCGGGCGACCACGCGCCTCCGCCCCGATGCAGCCGCCACCGGTCTCGCCGAGCCGATCGCGGACGCGCAAGCGGCCTTCGCGCTCGTCCGCGCGCATGCGCGCGAATGGCATGTCGACCCAGCGCGGGTGGGGATGATGGGGTTTTCCGCCGGCGCGATGACGACGATGGCAACCGCGCTCAAGGCACCCGAGCTCCGCCCGGCCTTCCTCGCACCGATCTACGGGTCGATGGAGCCAGTCGTCGTCCGCCCCGATGCCCCGCCGCTGTTTGCCGTGCTCGCCGCCGACGACCCGCTGTTTGCCCGCAAGGGACTCGGCCTTATCGATTCCTGGCGGCAAGCGAACCGGCCGGTCGAGTTCCACCTGTACGGGCAGGGCGGACACGGGTTCGGTCTCGGCAAGCGCGATACGACCAGCACCGGTTGGTTCGCTGCCTTCATCGCCTGGCTCGACATGAACGGACTACTCAAGCCGGGCGCTGGAGACGCGAAACCATGACCGGACGTTTCGAGGTCGGGCTTTGCACGGGTAGCACCGGCTCCGCCCGCGGGCGCTCGATGGCATCGGTTTGTGTTGCGGGATGCTGCTGAGACACTTGATGGAGACGACAGAGAAACCGCTCGTGGTGACCAGCGGCAGCGATGCCCCGGCAGAGTCCGAAACGCCCGCACGCCAGCCGCGCGGCAAGGGCCGTCGATTGCGCGGTGCGATCGCGCACAAATTGGGCGTGGCAATCCTCTCGGGAGAATTCGCGCCGGGCGAAACACTGTCCAGCGAGATCGTCTTCGCCGAGTCGCTCGACGTATCCCGCAGCGCGTATCGCGAGGCGATCCAGGTCCTGATCGCAAAGGGGCTGGTCGAGAGTCGCCCCAAGGCGGGAACCCGCGTGCTCCCCCGCGAGCGGTGGAACCTGCTCGACCCCGACGTGCTGGCCTGGGCATTCGCCGGCGAGCCTGATCCGCAACTGGTCCGCAGCCTGTTCGAGCTGCGGTTGATCATCGAACCCGCCGCGGCCGGGCTGGCCGCAACCAACCGCGATCGTGGCGACCTCAGGCTGATGAAGGACGCGCTCGCGGCGATGCGTCGCCATTCGCTTGCGACGGATCTCGGCCGGGCGGCGGATCGACAGTTTCACGATGCGATCCTGCGGGCAACGCGGAACGACGCACTCGGCGTGCTGAGCGCGTCGATCGGGGCGGCAGTCAGCTGGACCACGCAGTTCAAGCAGCGCCTTCGGGCCCTGCCCCGTAATCCGATTCCGGACCATGTGCTCGTCTACGACGCGATCGTCGCCGCAAATCCCGATGCCGCCAGGGCGGCGATGCACCGCTTGGTCGAGCTCGCACTGGAAGACACACAAAGCGCAATGGCGGGCTGAAACTATCCGGTTTGCCGATGACATCGACGGAGCAGTTGCGCACAAGACAGGCATGCCTTGCGCGAAAGGACATTCTACAGTTGTAATAGCACCAACACGCCAAAAGCGGTTCTTATTTTTATAAAAGGATGCAAAGTTTTCTTGTCACTTATGATTTTTAGATAGATATTCGTGAATAATGCATCAACTTTTGTCAGAAAATGGCAGTCGTTGAATGCTGCAACAAGCTATCCACAGGTCCTGTACGGCATGCGCTTCCACACCGACGTTTCTCTCGATGCCACCGCCGGAGAGAACCGGATCACGCAACAGACGCGTCGGGAGGCCGCAAGCCGACCGAGCGCCTTCGCGCAGGATGGCCATGCCATCGGGACCTCATTCGAAAGATCGTAGCACGCGGATGACCCGCGACCCAACCGCCGGACATTCTCGTCCCTGACCCGAGGTATACCATGGCATCGACTGTCTCGCGCGCGTTCCGTACCCTCCTGCTGGTCGGGGCAGCCCTAGCGCCCTTGTCGGTACAGGCACAGGACAAGGAGACCGCGTCCGACGCCAGCGCCGCCGGCGCGCCGCGGATCGCGGCCGATCGCATGGCGGCAACGCTGGTCGCACGACTGACGCTCGACGAAAAGCTCGACCAACTGCTGAATACCGCGCCCGCCATCAACCGGCTGGGCGTCCCGGCCTATAATTGGTGGACCGAGTCGCTGCATGGTGCGCTGGGCGCTCTCCCAACGACCAATTTCCCCGAACCGATCGGGCTGGCGGCGACGTTCGATGCCCCGCTCCTGCACGACGTTGCCGCTACGATCAGTACCGAAGTGCGTGGCCTGCATACGCTCGCCCGCCAGACCGGGCGGATGGGCCGGATCGGCACGGGGCTCGACACCTGGTCCCCCAACATCAACATCTTCCGTGACCCACGTTGGGGTCGCGGGCAAGAGACCTACGGCGAGGATCCGTATCTTGCCGCGCACATGGGGGTCGCCTTCGTCACCGGCATGCAGGGCCCCGACCCCGATCTGCCCGACGTCATCGCCAGCCCCAAGCATTTTGCGGTCCATAGCGGTCCAGAATCGACGCGGCACGCCGCCAACGTCTATGTCTCTCCGCATGATCTGGAGGATACTTACCTCCCCGCCTTCCGGGCTGCGGTGGTGGAAGGACGGGCGGGATCGATCATGTGCGCCTACAATCGCATCGACGGTCAGCCCGCCTGCGCCAATGACCTGCTACTGAAGGAGCACCTGCGCGGCGCGTGGGGCTTCAAGGGCTATGTCGTATCCGACTGTGACGCGGTGAAGGACATTAGTGACGGCCATCATTATGCCCCGGACGGCGCCGCTGCGGCCGCGGCAGCGTTGAAAGCCGGGGTCGACAATGAGTGCAACACCGCAACGCTGACCGACACCGACGGGCTCGGCGAGCGCTATCGCGCCGCGTTGAAGCGCGGGTTGATTTCGGAGGCCGATATCGACCGGACGCTCGTGCGGCTGTTCTCGGCGCGCTACCGCAATGGGGACCTGGCGGGGATCCGCCCCGTCAGTGCGGTGAGCCCGAGCCAGATCGATACGCCGGCGCATCGCGCGTTGGCGCTCGCGGCTTCGGAACGGAGCCTGGTCCTGCTCAAGAATGCGGGCGTGCTTCCGTTGAAGCCAGGGGTCAGGATCGCGGTCATCGGCCCGCTGGGTGACGCCACGCGGGTGCTGCGCGGCAATTATTCCTCTGCCCTGTCCGCGCCGCCGATCTCGATCGCCGACGGGCTGCGGCAGGCAATCCCGGGGGCGACCGTCACGGTCGTGCCGTTCGGTCCGTCGTTCACCGACGGGGACCGTGTCCCGACGTCGGCACTCCGCGCGCCCGACGGCCAGCCCGGGCTGCTTGCACGCTATTACAACCCCGTCACGCCGCCGCCCAAACGGTTTGCGCCTGGCAGTTTCGGCGAAGCGACCAAGGCGATGCGGTTCGCAACCAAGCCCGTCGCGACCCGACGCGAGCCCGACGTCGCCGCAAGAAGCCTGGATCTCGTCAAGGTTTCGGATCATCACCGTGTCGTATGGACGGGCTTCCTCGTGCCGCCCGCCACCGGTACCTATCGGCTCGGCCTGACGGGCTTTGCCGGCTCGATGACCCTGAATGGTGCTGCGTTCGTCGACTTGACCAAGGCTGGCTATGGCAGCCTGCCGACCATGAAGGTTCTTCAGCTCGAAGCGGGGCATCGTTATCCGATCACTGTAACCGGCGACGAGCATGTGCTGTCCGGCATCGACCTGGTGTGGAAACGCATCGCGCCCGACCCCGCAGCCGCGCTCAAGGCCGCGGCCGCGGATGCCGACGTCCTCGTGGCCGCGGTCGGCCTGACCTCCGATCTCGAGGCCGAGGAAACGAGCGTTACGGTGCCCGGCTTTGCGGGGGGAGACAAGACGACACTCGACCTGCCGGCCGACCAGCAGGCGCTGCTCGAACAGGCACGCGCGAGCGGCAAGCCGGTGATCGTCGTCGCAATGAACGGCAGCCCGATCAACCTGGCCTGGGCAAAGGACAATGCCGCGGCGATCCTCGAGGCCTGGTATCCCGGCCAGTCGGGCGGACTGGCGATCGGCAACGTGCTGTCCGGTAAAGTCAACCCGGCGGGACGCCTGCCGCTGACCTTCTATCGCAGCCTCGCAGACCTGCCCCCGTTCGGCGATTACGCGATGGCGGGCCGGACCTATCGCTATTTCACCGGCACCCCGGTCTATCCCTTCGGGTACGGGCTCAGCTACACGAGCTTCGCCTACGCCCCGCTTACGCTCACACCAGCGACAGGCGGTGCGGAACACGGGCTTCGCGTGACGACCGAGGTCCGCAATACGGGCAAGCGCGCGGGCGACGAGGTCGTGCAGCTGTACCTCACCTTCCCCGACGTACCCGGTGCGCCACGCGTGGCGCTGCGCGGGTATCAGCGGATCGCGCTGGCCCCCGGCGAAAGGCGCGGCGTGACCTTCGATCTTTCCCCGCGCGACCTCAGTGCCGTGACCGCCGACGGCACGCGTCAGGTCATGGCCGGGCAATTCCGGGTCAGCGTTGGCTCGGGCCAGCCCGATACCGACGTTCCGGTACGATCGGCCAATTTCCGGACCAGCCGGGTAGAGCCCTTGCCGCTGTGAAAACCGTACGGTGCAATCCTGCCGCGAGCAGCGAAAGCCTTTTCGCGGCCGTGCGCAGGATGCAGCCGTCAGGCGCGATCCGCGCGCTCAGACGGACCTGGTGCGATCGGCCTTGCCCACGGCAACCTCGATGGCGCCTGGAGCCACCTTTGCGGTAACGGGCGTACAGGCGAGCACCTCGCCATCGATCGAAATGCGTTGTGGTGGATCGATCGTGATCTGGAAACACTTGCCGACGAAATCGCGGCTGCATGCGTCCTTGTCGCGAAGCTTGAAGAACTTGGCGTACCAGTCGCGGGCCAAGGCGACCTTGCTCTGACCCACCACCGCCTGGACCAGCAGCTCCCGCGTCCCGACATCGGCATGATCCGACAGCGCCACTCCGCCATGATGCCGTCCATTGAGAATTCTTAGCTCCGTTGCCCAAAGCGTTTCGCGCTGCGTCCCATCGTCCACCGTGAGCCGGAACGCCCGAAAGCGGATCGAGCATTTCACCGCCCACAGCAGATAGCCGACGCGTCCGGCATAGCGCTTGAGCGCGTGCGGCACGGTTTCGCCGATCATCGTCGACAGCCCGATCGACGCACCGTTGACGAAATAATCGTCGTCGATCATTCCCAGGTCGATCCGACGCCGCTCGCCATGCGCGATGACATCGATCGCCCCGTCGAGATCAAGCGGCAGACGCAACGACCGCGCGAAGCTGTTTGCGGTCCCGAGGGGCAGGACCGCGAATACGCAGTCCGTGCCGACCAGTTGATCGACAACGCCGGAAAGCGATCCGTCCCCGCCGCCGACGATGACCATCGGGGCACCGCTGGCGACGACGGTGCGCATGGTTTGCTCCATGTCGGCGGGATCTTGCACGGCGTGGGCGCTTCGCAGCACCACGCCCGCCGCGGTCAGCTTGGCGCGCGCGGTCTCGAACAGATCCTGCCCCTTTCGCGAATGGGCATTGACGATCAGCGCGGCTTCGCGTGGCAAGGGTCTTGTTTCCATCCCGCAACAACACGCGAGACACGCTGTGGCTCCGAGCGGCCGCGCTTTCGTCATGCGACGGCCCCGTCCGCCACCACGACAAGCCCATGCTGCGATGAGCGCCACACACGTCTGAACCGAGGATGGATAGATACCGCTGTCATATGGCCCCTGGAACAACTCGGCGCAGCTGCGTTGCATTTCGGCGCAGACCCATTGCCCATCTTCATGGTGGGAATAGCTTGATGGTGTTGGGGGCGTTGTGCGAGTCGGCTCACATCAAGGGACGATCGTGATCACGCCTCGCCGTCGGGAGAGCAGTCATGGACCTTCGTGCCAGTGAAACGGCCGTGGAGCCGCAAGCCATCCTCGTGCGCGTCGATGCAGACACGCTACCACCTTCCTCGATCGAGCAGGTCGTGCTCGACCTGTCCAAATTTCATAACGGACGTTGGGCGTTGCAGCTCGACGCCGCGTTCGCGCATCGCGATACGTCCGTGGTCATTCTGGCGGTGGGGCTCGCATGCCTGGCGGTATCCTGGTGGGCACAATTGTCGCCGCGCAGTTATCTGCGATCAGTGCGGGGCGCCGTCTTCGACTCACCCTTGTCGATCGATCTCCACCACGTCGCGGCAGCTGCGAGCATTCGAACGGGACCAATCTATCGGCTGCCCTTTCCGTCGATCGTCGTCAGCGACACGACGTTCCAGGTCGAAGAGGTGCTGGCACTCGCCGACAAATGGGGCAGCCAGTTCGTCGCCACGGCACCCGCAACGGTCGGCGACCCAACCAACCGCCATGCCCGTTCGGACGTCGCCGAAATGTTGCTGTCGCATGCTCGGCTACTGGAACGGGCCCCGGCGGGACAGCCGAGGCTGGCCAGTCTGACCGTGCCCGATCCCACGGCAATCGACCGGGCATCGTAGGTCCGCGCACGGGCGTAGCGTCGCCCGGGGCGGCACAATTGTCATGCGTTCATGCGGAACTGTCACCGTTTATTGACAGCCGATCCGCCTGCTCCCAGATATCGCCGAATGACAAGCTCGGCGCAGCCTCGGACCTTATCGCTACCACTGGAATACGATCGCTTCATCGAAGAGCAGGTCGCGGCTGGCACCTATGCAGACGTCGGTGCGGTGGTGATGGCGGCGTTGTCGGCGCTGCGTGCCAAAGAGGAGCCGCAACGCGACCACGCTTTGGCGGAATGGCCCCGTGGCGGCGGGGCCTGTGGCGATCTGGTGCGCGCACGGGACTGGAGCAAGACGTCGTTGGGTCCGGTCGACGACTGGTCCGTGGAGCTTCGGACGACCGTCGCGAACATCCTGAATTCCCCGGTCGCCAAGGTGCTGATGTGGGGACCGGATCACATCATGCTGTACAACGATCCGTATTGCACGATCGCGGGGGATCGCCATCCCGCTGCGTTTGGCAGCCCGGTGGCACGTGCCTTCCCGGACGTTTGGGACTGGAACCGGCCGATCCTGGAAGCGGGGCTGCGCGGGGAACTCCGTTCCTACAGCAACCAGCCGGTCGTGTTTGACCGCGCGACCGGCCCGCAGACGCTGACCCTCGACATGTTCTACACGCCTGTATTTGATTCGACCGGCAATCCGGGCGGGGTCATGTGCACGATCGTCGACAACAGCGCGCGCGCAGACGTCGAGCGGCGCGTTGCTGCCAGCGCCGCCGAATTGCGACGGATCACCGACGCGGTGCCGATGCTCGTTTCCTATGTGGACCGCGACCACATCTACCGTTTCGCCAATGGGTGCTACCGCGACTGGCTGGGCGTCGACCCCGAAGCGATGATCGGCACGTCGGTCGCGACCGTCTTGGGACCGACGCAATATGCTTCACGGCGTCCGTGGATCGACCGGGCGCTCGGGGGCGAGCAGCTGTCGTCCGAAACGATGCTGGTCCACCGCGACGGACGCGAGCGGCGTAGCGAGATCCGCTACATCCCCCATATCGAGCCGGACGGGTCGATCCCCGGCGTCCATATCCTGGCCATCGACGTCGAGGAGCGGGCGGATCGCGAGGCTGCCCTGGCGCTCAGCAACGGTCGTTTCCGCACCGCGATGGATGCGACCCACGGTGTGCTGTGGACCAACAGTCCCGACGGTCGGATGATCGGTGAACAGCCGGGCTGGGCCGCCCTGACCTGCCAGACTTTCGAAGCCTACCAGGGCTTTGGCTGGGCCAGCGCCGTCCATCCAGAGGACGCTGCGCCCACGACCGACGCTTGGCTGCAAGCGGTCGCGACCAAGTCGATGTTTGTGTTCGAACACCGCGTCCGGCATCATTCGGGCGTGTGGCGCACGTTCGCCGTCCGCGCACTCCCCCTGCTGGACGAAGCAGGCGAGATCCGGGAATGGGTCGGGGTCCATACTGACATCACGCACCAGCGTTCCGCCGAAGCCGCATTGCGCGCGCAGGCGGAGAAGCTGGCGCGGGAGGCAGGGCATCGCAAGCGGGCCGAGGATCAGTTGCGCCTGCTCAACGAAGATCTCGAAGCGCGGGTCATCGCGGAAATCAGCGAGCGGCGGCAGGCCGAGGCCAAGCTCGCGCAGTCACAGAAGATGGAAACGGTCGGCAAGCTGACCGGCGGCGTGGCCCATGACTTCAACAACCTGCTGCAGGTCGTCTCGGGCAACCTCCAGCTGCTGGCGAAGGACATTGCGGGCAACGATCGTGCCGAACGCAGGGTTGCCAATGCCATGGCCGGCGTGTCGCGCGGCGCAAAGCTTGCCGCGCAGTTGCTGGCATTCGGCCGGCGCCAGGCGCTGGAGCCGAAGGTCGTCGATGTTACTCGGTTCGTACGCGGCATGGACGACATGCTGCGCCGCGCGATCGGCGAGGGGATCGAGGTCGAGACGATCGTCGGGGGCGGGCTGTGGAATACCTTCATCGACCCGGCACAGGTCGAGAACGCCCTGCTCAACCTGGCGATCAACGCCCGCGACGCGATGGAGGGCCAAGGCAAGCTGACGATCGAACTGGGCAATGCGCATCTCGATGACGCTTACGCGCGGACCCATGACGAAGTGGTGCCGGGGCAATATGTCATGCTGGCGGTTTCGGATACCGGCAGCGGCATGCCGCCAGAGGTCATCGAGAAGGTGTTCGAGCCGTTCTTCTCGACCAAGAGCGAAGGCAAGGGATCCGGGCTCGGCCTGTCGATGGTCTATGGCTTCGTCAAGCAATCGGGAGGGCACGTCAAAATCTATTCGGAGGTTGGCGAAGGCACCACGATCAAGCTGTATCTCCCGCGCTCGATGGAGTCGGAGGACGTCGAGGTGGTGACCGACACCGGACCGATCGTTGGTGGCAGCGAGACCGTGCTGGTCGTCGAGGACGATGCCGAGGTCCGCGACACCGTGGTCGAAATCCTGTCCGACCTCGGGTACAGCGTGCTCAAGGCGGTCGACGCCGCTAGCGGGCTCAGCGTGATCGAGAGCGGGATCGCCATCGACATGCTGTTTACCGACGTGGTGATGCCGGGAACCATGAAAAGCCCGGAGCTTGCCCGCAAGGCACGCGAACGGCTCCCGAACATCGCGGTGCTGTTCACTTCGGGCTACACCGAGAATTCGATCGTTCACGGCGGCAAACTCGACGCCGGGATCGAACTGTTGTCGAAACCCTATACGCGGGAGGCGCTCGCCCGAAAGTTCAAGCACGTCCTCGCCAACCAGCGCCAGCGCAAGGCCGGCGCAACCACCGGCACCCCTGCCCCGTCAGTCGTCACCCCCGTCGCCGCCCCTGTCATCGCCCCCGTGCCGATGATGAAGCGCGGCACGATCCTGCTGGTCGAAGACGATGGCATGATCCGCATGAATACCGCAGAGATGTTGCAGCAGAGCGGTTTCGTCGTGGTCGATGCGGCAAGTGCGGAGGAGGCGATGGCCGCCTTGCAGACGGTCCCGATCGACGCCCTGGTAACGGACGTCAATCTCCCTGGCCTGTCCGGACCGGAACTTGCCAGCAAGGCACGCGAACTGCGACCCGACGTGGGGATCGTCTTCGCCACCGGCGATACTGCCGCGGCCAATACAGACGCGGGAGCAGTCCTGCTCAGCAAGCCATATGATGCGACAGATCTCGTTGCGGCCGTCGATCAGGCGCTTGGGCGGAAGGACGAGGAGGCATCGGTATCCGCTCAAGCGGCACCGGTCGCGGACGAATAATCAACGCCACGATAGTCCTTGGCCCGATCTCGTGAGACGATTGCCAGCGGTCCGGCGTTCACCGGGCATGCTGGTCTTTATCGATTTCGAAGCCTCGTCGCTCGCCAAGAAGAGCTATCCGATCGAGGTCGGCTGGGTATTCGAGGACGGGCGGTCCCACGGGTGCCTGATCCGTCCGGCCCCGGACTGGACCGACTGGAATCCGGCGGCAGAAGCGATCCATCACATCGCGCGGCACACGCTGGTCGCGGACGGCACGCCGCACGACTTGGTCGCCGCGAAGATGGTTGCGGATCTTTCCGGCCACGACCTGGTGGCAAGCGCGCCGTCCTGGGACGGGAAGTGGCTGAGTGCGCTGCTCCGCGCGGCGGGTATAGACCGACGCAGTTTGCGGTTACGCGCCAGTGAAGATGCCCGCCGCGAAACCGCAACCGCGATCCTGGCGCCGCATGTGCCAGCGGGCGCGCTGACGGATCGTGTCGAGGACGTGCTGACCCTCGCGCAAATTCGGGAACCCGCCCATGTTCCGGCGCATCGCGCGTTGGCCGATGCCCAGGAAGAACGGGGACGGTGGTGTGCGGTCCGCACCGCAGCCCTTCGCGCGGCGGAGCGTCTGCAAAATGACCGCTGACCGGTCCGCCGCCGCTCCGGATTACCCCGTAACGCCCGACGGACGTTATTTCGTCGTCCGCGGGAGGCTATGGCGACGCAGCAATCCCGCGCTGGCAGCGGATGTTCGGACGGCGCTCGTCAAGGAACTGATGGACGCCCGCCGCGCGGTGGGTGTGGCGCTGCGATCCGGAGACGGCGCCGGAGAGACCCAGGCACGCCGGCAAGTGGACCAGGCAAAGCACGCCCTCGGCGAACGTGGCCCCGTCTGGTGGGAGGACGGCGCCCCCGACCTCAACCGACACATGGCGCGCAACACACCGTACGCGAGTTGGTTCGCAACGCTCGACCGCTAGTTCCTGATCGGCACGATTACCGCATGCGGGGCGTTACCCTAGCCGCGACAGGCCCCGGCGAGATGCGCTGCCCGTTGCTCCAGCCGGATCCGCATCGCACCTTTTGGGGTCACGCCGGACATTTGCGCCTGCCCGGCAAATCCCGCCAGATCATAGGTTCCCGAGCGGGATACCTTCAGCGGCGCTCCCTGTTTCTGCGGGCAACTCAGCACCTGGGTAAAGCGGCCCTTGTCGATCTGGACGCTGTCGACGTGACAGTGCGCTTTGGGGTCCGGCGCAAGAAGCGCGGCGACCCCAGCCTTCGCCTGCTCGGCCGAAACGCATTTATGCTCGGCCTTCGACCGGCCTTTCATCATCCGCAGCAAGAAGCCTGGCGCGCCGGGAATATCGAGGTCGGTCGCCGTCGAGACGACGTCCCACCGCCCGGGCGCGATCGACTGCGCGGACGAAATCCCCGGAACCACAAGGGCGAGCAACAGGAGCGATTTCCACATTCCATCACTGTGCCGGGCGCGCTGCGGTCACGCAAGCCTCTCTTCGGAATGGCAAAATTGCCCGACCAAGGGCTCCACGGTCGCAACGAAAGGCGGGATGGCATCATGCCGGTTCCGGGAGGGTATGCCGCTCACTCACGTCGCATCGCCGGATCGGGCAGCAGAGCGGCGGCTCCAATATGCCCGCCTCGCGTTTAGCCATCGACGAGATGTGCAAGAGGATGTTCCGCCATGGACCCGACCGATCGCCCCGACCGCCGGCAAGTGTTTCAAGCTGCCGGTATAGGCGCAACCGCGCTGCTTTTAGGATCACGTGCGACGGCGCAAACTTTCGTCCCGCCCAGCCCGGTCGATGTCGGTCGGGTCGAAAACGGCAAGGTGACGTTTCCCGCCTGGCGCAACGCCGCGGACACGCCTTCTCCGCCACCCCCCACCCCGCTCCCACCTGGGGAACGGGTCGGCTTCGCGATCGTCGGCCTCGGCCGCCTCGCGCTCGAGGAGATCCTGCCCGCATTCGCCATGTCGCTCAAGGCAAAACCCGTTGCGCTGGTATCCGGCTCGCCGGACAAATTGCACGCGGTCGCACGGCAATATGGGATCAAGCCCGAGGCTTGCTACAGCTACGCGGATTTCGACCGCATCCGGGATAATCCGGAGGTCAAGGTCGTCTACATCGTGCTGCCCAACGCGATGCATCGCCTTTACTGTGAACGCGCGGCGAAAGCAGGCAAGCACGTCCTGACGGAAAAGCCGATGTCGATATCGTCACAGGATGGGCAAGCCATGGTCGATGCCTGCAGCAAGGCCGGCGTGAAGCTGATGGTGGCCTATCGCATCCAGTACGAGCCGTACAATCGCCGCGCCATGCAACTGGTTCGCAGCGGCAAATATGGCAAGTTGCTCGCCTATCACGGGGTCAACACGCAGACCGTCGCGCAGGACGGTCACGAACAGTGGCGGCACAAGAAGGCGATGGCCGGGGGTGGATCGCTGTTCGACATCGGGCTCTATTGCCTGAACACCGCACGCTTCATCACCGGCGAGGAACCGATCGAGATCTTCGCTACCAGCTATTCTCCCCCTGGCGATCCACGGTTTGCCGAAGTCGAGGAAACCGTGTCCTTCACGCTGCGGTTTCCATCCCATACCATCGCCAACTGCTTCACCAGTTACGGCGGCCGCGACGATAAATACCAGCGGCTGAACCTGGAAACCGCCGCGATGGATATGGCCAACAGCTATCAATATACCGGCCAGCGGCTCGTCATCATCGGACGCGAAGGCGACGCGACCAGCACCGACGCTCTGACACTATCCCCCAAGAATCAGTTTGCGGCCGAAATCGATCATATGGCCGATTGCGTACTGACCGGCGGCACGCCCCATACTCCCGGGGAAGAAGGCGTGCAGGACCACCGGTTGATGGAAGCGATTTACGAGAGTGCCCGAACCGGGCGGCCGGTGCGGTTGCCAGCCCGGCAAGGGCTGGACCTGTTTCGACATCCGGCATTGCAGGAGGCATGAGGGGGGCCGGCCGGCCCCTTTCTCTGCTTCAGAATTTGGCGATCAGCGTCACGCCGCCAATCATCAATGCAGCGCCGAGGAAGCGCATCGGGTTCATGGCATGCTGTTCCATGCGCAACAGCCCGAAATGATCGATCGCCAGGCTCGCAAGAATATTGGCCGTGATCGTGATGCCGTTGACCGGCCCGGCCCCGAGCTTCTGGATCAGCAGGAACCCCGCGAAGACCGCAACCGCGCCCACGATGCCACCGAGCGGTGCCCACCACGGCATGGACGCGAGATCCCCGACCGTGGGCAAGGGCCGCGGCATACAGGCAAATAGGGCAGACGTCAGGAAGAGCACCAGCATGAACGAAATGGAAGTCGCCAGCCACGGGTTCACCAGCGACTTATTGAGCTGGCCGCCCATGGCGGCCCCGGCGGCTTGCAAGATACCGGCGGCGAAAATGAAGGGATAGGCCCAGGCAGCATTCATGATCGTCTCCTTTTTCAACGGGGGAATGGAATATCGAGGCAAGGGTATTCCGCGCGCAGCCCCGCGCCCGCTGCAGGAAGGCTCACGCGCGAGGCCCGCCGCATGGCGGCAACCGCGAACACGGCGCAGATCCGGCGTTGCGTCCGATGCCGGCATCACCAACGTCGCCCGTTCTTGTTGGGGCCGAGTTGCGTTCCCGCAATCCCGTGTTCGGGCCATGGTCCCACGGAGTGGATGTCGCGTCCGGGTGCAACCGGAACGCCGCGGCGGGGAATGTCGTCGACATCCCGCACGAGCACGGACACGCTGTCCTGGTCCGTACCACACGCCACGGTCAATCGGTGGAGCCCCGCCGGAAGCGTGACGGCCACGCGAACCAGTCCGGCCTCGTCAGGACCGGTCATCGCCCACTCCATGTCGGCGAAGCGCAGCGACGCGGGCTGGTCGGTGTGACCATAAACCTTGGCTACGATCTCTACCGTACCCGGGCGAGGCACCTGTTGCGGGTCGGCCGGGCGCGTGACCATGCGATAGTCCGCCGGCGCCACGATCTGGACGAAGGGCCACGGCGACCCCAACGTCTTGAACCGCCAGCTCGGTACGCGGTCGTGGACGGTGACGATCGCATAACCGGGCTGGCCGTCATCCTCCTCGATCTGGCCGGTCGAGCGGGTCGCGCCATAAACGACCCGGCCATCGTTGAGCAGTTCGTTGTAATGCGTGTGCCCGGTATCGACAAAGGCGACGCGCGCGTCTGCCAATGTCCGCGCGATGACGTCTCCGTCTGCGGCAAGGTCGCCGGGATAGCCGTGCATGAAGACGATCGGGGTCTGGCGATCCGCCTCGGCGCGCGCCAGTTCCTCGAACAGGCGGTTGCGATGGTGCATCGTCAGTCGGAAGTCCGGGCCGCCCGCGCCCGCCGAAATCATGTCCAGGAAGATGCACCGGTGCCCGGCGATGACTTCCACTTCCGGACGATTGGCCGCGGGAAAGGCCGCTTCGTAATGCGCGAGATCCCCGGGTTCGAAATCGTGGTCACCCGCGATCGCCCGCCAGGGAAGACCCAGCGGTTCCAGCGCTTCCAGGATATGCGCATATTGCGCCGGCGTCGCGTGATTCGCATTGTCTCCCGGCAGGAAGACGAAGTCTGCCGCGGCACCGACCCACGTGTTGATCTCCGCGACCGTCGCTTGCAACCGGGTCTTGCTCAGCAAGCCGTCGGCTTCGTCCATATGCAAATCGCCGACATGCACCCAGGTGACGGTTTTGCTCATGCCGATTCACCGTTGCCGCAGCCTGCATACGCGAGGCGCGCCCCGGGCGGGAAGATGGGGTCGACGACGGCATGGGACGATATCGCGGCTCTTGCCATCACACTCACTCTTTACGCTTGTAGATCAATGCAGTCCGGCGCCCGATTGGCAGGGCAGACCTCTATGCGCTGGCCTGTCGCCGTGGCGTGAACGGTCTGGTTCAGTTTCGGTTCAGCACAAAAGACGGCGGTCGGTCACCGGACATTCGTATTACCAACGGTTCGTCGCTTTGCCGGAGAGGGGTTTGGGCGCATCATGTCTCTAAGGGGATCAGAGAGGCGAGAAATACGCCCGCACGTATCCGCACAGGGGAGGATGCTACGGAAAGGTGGCCAGAAGGGGAGCTTGCACGTCGCCGCCACATGGCCGTTTGGGTGGCGCGCGAAATCATGCCGCACGAGGGCCGGGTTCGCGCCTGGTTCCAGCGCGCGCGCCTTTCGCCGGAGGATATCGACGACGTGATTCAGGAAGCCTACTGTCGCATCGCAATGCTGAAGGCGGTCGATCATATCGACAGCCCGGCAGCCTATTTCTTTTCCATCGCGCGCAATCTCTTGCTGCGCCGGCTCAAACGGCAACGAATCGTGTCGTTCGAGGCGTTCGCCGAGATTGAAGCATATCGCGACGATGCGACGCCTTCCCCGGAGGAACAGGCGGGAAGCCATCTGGCATATGACAGGATGATGGAACTGATCGCCAACCTCCCGGCGCGTTGTCGACGGATCGTCGAGTTGCGCAAGATCGAGGGCTGGTCGCATCGCGAGATCGCAGACCATCTCGGAATGACCGAAAAGGCGGTCGAGAAGCAGATCTGGGTCGGCGTGCGCGCGGTGCGCGACGCCTGGAACCTCGCCGAGCGCCGCGCCGGCATGCGGCTGGACCTTGCCGAACACGGAGCGCGAAGCCAGCGATGACCGGGCCGTTCGAAACGATCGAGGACGAAGCGGCCAGCTGGGTCGCGCGGATGGACTCGGGCCGCTGGGATGCGACGGACGAGGCTGCGCTTGCTGCGTGGCTGGCACTGGACGCGACCCGCGCCGGGCTGTTGTTGCGGACCCAGGCCGCGTGGGCGGCGGCCGACCTGGCGTTGATCCCCGCCGGATCCGCAGCGACGTGCGATGATCTGCCCGCGGTCGTCCGGCCGTTCTGGCGACGGCGCAACGTTCTCGCCGGCCTTGCCGCAACGATCGTCGCCGGGGTGATCGGCACGACCAGGATCTTCGCACCCGAGACGCGCTACGTTACCAATCTCGGCGAGATCCGCCGCGTGCCACTCGCCGACGGGTCGACCATGACGATCAATTCGGCCAGCGCGCTGACCGTTCGGATCGACGCGCACACACGTCAGATTGCGCTGGTGCAGGGCGAAGCATGGTTCGAGGTGGCGCATGACCCCGCGCGACCGTTCGTGGTAACCGCAGCGGGCGTCACGGCACAAGCGCTCGGCACCGCCTTTTCAGTGCGCGTACGCACGACCGGGGTCGAGATCCTGGTTACGGACGGCACGGTCGAGACGCGCCACGCAGATACCGCCAAGGTCATCCCCGCGACCCGCCTGATTGCAGGGCAACGCGCGTTCGTCGATGCGCAGGCGGCGGTCCGGTTGGAGGCCGATCGGGCATCCGCGGTGGATCGTGCGCTGGCATGGCGCGGCGGCATGATCGATCTCGAGGGGGATACGCTCGCCACCGCCGCCGAAGAATTCAATCGCTACAATGCGCGCAAGATCGTCGTGTCCGATCCGCAGCTCGCTGGCGAGAAACTCGATGGCGTATTCCGCATCAACGACCCCGAAGGGTTTGCGCTCGCGGTGAAAGTCAGTCTGAACGCCACGGTCGTAGACGCCGCTCCCGACACGATCCGCATTACACGCTGACGACCCGCCGCGAACAGCCGGTCGATTGCGGAAATAATTTGGAAGGTTTGCTCCCGGCCGCGTCTCATGGGGGAATACAGACACAAACGATCTGTTGAAAACAGGCTTTAGGGGGGGATACCAGATGGTCGGGATTTCGATCCGTCACGCGCTCTATACATCGACGGCACTGCTGTGTGTGGCTGCTACACCCGCATTTGCGCAGGCCAAGCAGTTTGCGGTCGACGCGCAATCCGCCGAGACCGCGATCGGACTGCTCGGTCGTCAGGGCGACGTGCAGATCATTGCCGCGCGCAAGGTCACGCAGGACAAGCGTACGCACGCCGTCCATGGCGACATGAGCGTGTCGGACGCACTTACCCAACTGCTCGAAGGGACAGGGCTGGTCGCCCGACTGATCGGCCCGCACACCTATGCCGTCGTGCCGCAGGCGCCCGCCACGGCGCGGCTCGGCACCGTGCCGGCGGCGATGGTGACGGTCCGCGCACCGCAGGAGGATCGCCCAGCACCAGCGGCGGCGGCCGTGCAGGATCCTGCCCCGACGGATGCCCCGGCCCCGCAGGCCGACGGCGGATCCGACATCGTCGTGGTCGGGTTGCGCGCCAGCCTGAGCAACGCGCGTGGGATCAAGCGGAGCGCCTCCGGAATCGTCGATGCGATATCGACCCAGGATATCGGCAAGCTGCCCGACACCAACCTCGCGGAATCGCTCCAACGCATCACCGGCGTCTCGATCGACCGGTCGGGCGGTGAAGGCGCGTTCATCACGGTGCGCGGGTTCGGACCCGAATTCAACACGGTGTTGATCAACGGCCGCCAGCTCGCGACGCCGACCGATCCGAGCCAGGCATCGGGCCGCGCCTTTTCGTTCGACACGCTCGCCTCCGAACTCGTCGCGGGAGTCGAGGTCTACAAATCGTCGACCGCGCGCTACCAGTCGGGTGGGGTCGGCTCGACCGTCAACATCAAGACCGCGCGCCCGTTCGATTACAAGGGCTTCAAACTGTTCGCGGCGGCCGACGGCAATTACGATGGCAACGCCGAGAAGGGCGCGCCCGACGCGTCCTTCCTGCTCAGTGACACCTTCGGCGACGGCCGCTTCGGCGTCTTGCTGAGCGGCAGCTACCAGCATCGCTTCACCAAGTTGAACGAGGCGCAGACCGATGGCTGGCTCGTCAATCCCGGTGTTCCGACCGCGCAGGTGAATGGCGGCCGCGGAACGGTCAGCAGCTCGAACCCGCAGGGCAATCTCTTCATCCCGCAGAATTTCGACTCGCGCGTCACGAGGGAAGATCGCGAGCGGATCGGCGGCACGCTGGTACTGCAATATCGCCCGAGCGACGACCTGACCGTAACCGCGGACGGGCTCTACACCCGTTTCACCAACACCACCGACGCGCGCTCCTACGGCCATTGGTTCACTGCATCGAACCTGACCGGCGTGACCACCGACGCCAACGGCACCGCGACCGATCTCACCCAGTCCAGCGGCATCGCGAGCGATTTCCACGACAAGAAGTTCGACAAGCGCACCAACACCTATGCGGTCGGGCTCAACGCGGAATATAAGATCACGCCACAGCTTTCGGTCAGCGTCGACGGCACCTGGTCGGTCGCGAAGGAAGAGCCGAATGGCGGCCGGCAGGCGTATCTCGCGCTGCTCGGCTATCTCACAGGATCGGAACGCTATCGGTCCGACGGATCGACGCTGCCGTATACCGTCGAGACGTTGCCAAGCTTCGCCACACCCGCCAGCCCGTGCGGGTCGGCAGTCAGCAATTCCGGCACGCCCGCGAGTGGCAACACGGTCGGGGCCGGGCAGCCGCTATGCCAGCACGTCATGCTGCTCCGGGGCTTTGGCATAAAGGACGAGGTCGGCCAGGTGCGCACCGACTTCAGCTACAAGAGCGATGATGCCGAAGGTCTGATCAAGGCCAGTTGGGGTGGCTATTACTCGCACGATCGCAAGGACACCTCGCTCTATTCGAACGACGGCGGGACCGGCTGCACGACCTGTGGCTACAACCTGCCGGCACCATCGGGGGTGCCGATCTCGGTGTTCGATGCCGGCAGCGGGTTCCTGTCGGGGGTCAGCGGGTCGAACCGGCTGCCGACCCAGTGGCAGACCTTCGACGGCGATGCCCTGTTCGCCGCCATCACGCAGCAGCAGCGCGCGACCAACCTCAATTTCACCTTCGCGCCACCGCTGGTCAACGACACCGTGGTCACCGAGCGCGTGCTTGGCGGCTACCTCGAGACAGAGTTCCGCGGCGCGCTGGCAGATCGGCCTTTCTCGTTGGTCGCAGGCGTACGGGTCGAGAATACCGCGACCAACGTCAACGGTCTGGCGACGGCCTACACCGCGCTGGTGACGCTCGCCAACGACCAGACGCAATATGGCTCCGCCTCATCGGGCACGACGCGCACGGTCGGCCATGCCAGCTATACCGACATCCTGCCCAACCTCGCGTTCCGCTGGGACCTGACCGACAAGCTCACCGCACGCTTTGCCACTTCGCAGACGATCACACGGCCGACGCTCGAGCAATTGTCGCCCGTGACGACGCTGGTGACGCTGCGCCCGGGGAATTTCGCCGCAAGCCGCGGGAATGCTGATCTGAAGCCGTTCAAGTCGAACAATCTCGATCTATCGCTCGAATATTATTTCGGCCAGTCGAACTACATTCCGCTCGGCGGCTATTTCAAGAACGTCAACGACTTCATCGTGCTCAACCAGACCAGCGGCCCGGTCCTCAACGCGACCGGCGGCCCGCTGCTCGATCCGGTGACGAACCTGCCCGCGCAATTCACGATCACCGCGCCGGTCAACGGGCAGAGCGCAACGGTAACCGGCCTCGAAGCGGCGTGGCAGCAAAACCTGTGGGACACCGGCTTCGGTTTCCAGATCAACGGGACGCTGGTCCACTCCAATCGCAAGCTCAACCCACAGGACCTGACCAACAAGTTCGCGCTGACCGGGCTCTCGAACTCGGCCAACGCCGTGCTGTTCTACGACAAGCACGGGATCGAGGCGCGTGTCGCGTATAACTGGCGCGACCATTTCCTCCAGTATCTGGCACCCCCGCCCCTCAACGGCGCAGGTCAGGCGGTCACCCAGGTTCGTGCCTATTCGCAGGTCGACGCGAGCCTGATCTATCGCATCAACAAACATGTCTCGGTCTTCTTCGAAGCGGTCAACCTGACCAATTCGAAGGCGCTGAAATACGCCTATTACACCAGCCAGTTCCTCTACGCCGAAGACACCGGGCGCCGCTTCAAGAGCGGCGTGCGCGTCAACTTCTGATGCGGCCATCGTACTGTGACCGGACCGGGCTTTCTTCGCGCCCGGTCCCATGTCATCGTCTCCCGCGATGACCGACATGAACACACCCGTCTCCTCCGTGTGCATCCTCGGCGGCGGGTCGGCCGGGTGGCTGACCGCCGCGTTGATCGCCGCGCGGCACTGCACGCCGGACGGCAGCGGGCTCAGCGTCACGCTGGTCGAAAGCCGCCGGATCGGGATCGTCGGGGTTGGCGAAGGGACCTGGCCGACGATGCGCAACACGCTGCGCAAAGTCGGCGTTTCGGAAACCGATTTCCTCCGCTTCTGCAACGCGTCGTTCAAGCAGGGCGCGAAATTCGCGGGATGGCGGACGCAATCGCCGGACGATTTTTACTACCACCCGCTCGTCCTGCCCGAAGGCTTCCCGTCGCTCGACCTCGCCCCCTATTGGAACGCGCAGATGCGAGACGATCCCGCGACGGCCTCCTTCTCGGATGCGGTCTGTTTCCAGGAGGCGCTGTGCGAGCGCGACCTGGCGCCCAAGCTGATCACCTCGCCGGAATTTGGCGGCCTCGCCAATTACGCTTATCACCTCGACGCGGTCCGCTTCGCCGACTTCATGGCGGAGCATTGCGTGACGAAGCTCGGTGTCCGGCACGTCGTCGACGAGGTGATCGCGGTGGAGCAAGCGGACGATGGCGACATCGCCGCCGTCGTCACCCGCGAACACGGCGCGATCACCGCGGATCTGTTCGTCGATTGCAGCGGCTTCTCGTCCTTGCTGCTGGGCGAGACGCTGGGCGTGCCGTTCCGCGATTGCAACGACGTCCTGTTCATTGATCGCGCGCTCGCGGTGCAGGTGCCCTATAACGATGCGGGCGCGCCGATCGTTTCCCATACCGTCTCGACCGGGCAGAAGCACGGCTGGATCTGGGATATCGGCCTGCAGAACCGGCGCAGGGTTGGCTATGTCTATTCGAGCGCCTACGCCGCCGGGAGTTCGGTCGAGGCGGAGCTCGCCGCCTATGTCGGCCCCGCGTTCGACCGCCTGTCGCCGCGCGAGATCACGATCCGCTCGGGGCATCGCGAGACCTTCTGGAAGCGCAATTGCGTCGCGGTCGGGTTGGCGGCGGGGTTCCTCGAACCGCTCGAGGCGTCCGCGCTCGTACTGATCGAACTGTCGGCGGACTATATCGCGGCGTCGATGCCCGCGACGCGCAGCGCGATGGAGATCGTCGCGCGGCGCTTCAACACGATGACGCTGTATCGCTGGGAACGGATCATCGAATTCCTCAAGCTGCATTACATGCTGAGCGAACGCGACGACACCGCCTTCTGGCGTGATAATCGCGACCCCGCGACGATCCCGCAGGCGTTGCAGGACCAGCTCGAACTGTGGCGTCACGCGCCTCCAGGCGAGCAGGACTTTTCGAGCGCGCACGAGATGTTCCCGGCCGCGAGCTATCAATATGTGCTGTACGGCATGGGCTTTCGCACGGATCCGCGGTTCGCGGCGGCAACGCTTCGCGACCCGGATGCCGCGCGCGATGCGTTCGATCGCACCACCGCGCTCAAGCGACGGTTGGCCGCGACCATGCCAACCAACCGTGCGCTGCTCGATACGCTCGCTCAGCACCGCTTCCAGCCGGTTTGACGCGCGCCGCGACCCGTTTCGTTCCAAGGAAAGACCTGCCGTGAACCTGGTGCAACTGTCGCGCGAACATCATGCCGGTCTGCGGATCGATCCGTCCCGGGCGGCGGCGACGGCGGCTACGGTGCATCTCGTCCGGATCGTCCGCAGCGAGATCCGCAAGGCCGCCGCCCATTATCCCCTGTTCTTCGTCAAGGACGGCGAAACCGGCCAATTTCACCTTGCCGCGCTGATGGGCCTCGAACCGCACGAGAACCTGTATTGGGACGGCAGCACGCTCGACACGGGCTATGTCCCGCTCAACATCCGGCGCCAGCCTTTCTACATCGGGGGCGAGGACGCGATGGCAGGGGTGATCTGCGTCGATCTCGAAAGCCCCGCGCTCGATCCGGCGGGCACCTGCGCGATCGTCGAGGCCGACGGCAGCGACAGCCGCTATATTGCGCAGGTGCAAGCGATGCTCGGCGAACTCGCACGGGGGCAGGAACCAACGCAGGCACTGATCGCGCTGGCGGTATCGCTCAAGCTGGTAATCGAGATCACGCTCGACGTCGCCTTCGACAATGGAACGCACTGCACACCGTCGGGGCTCTATGGCATCGATCAGCGCGCGCTTTCGCGGCAGCATGGGATGCTGGCCGACTTCGACCTGGCGCTCGATCTTGCGGCGATCCTCCTGTCGCTGGAGCAGGTCGCCGGTCTGGTGCGGCGCAAGAACCGCCGGATCGCGGACGAAGCGGCGTGGTTCGCCCCCGGCGTTCAACCGGCAGGACGCGCTGGGTGATCGCTCACCCCGTTCGGCTCATGGGGCAGGAAGCGGTACCGCTCTACGTCATCGACGCCGCGCATCCACAGCCCGAAACCCTGCAGACCGCGATCGCCACGCAGCCGTTCCAGCGAGATGCGGGCGATTATTATCCCGGCGTCCGCGCGCCGGCACCCGCAGGCTACGCCGCATGGCTCGAGCAGGTCGCGCTGGCGACCGACGCCACGCGCAAACTGACCGTCGTGCGCGCCACCTTTGCCATCGCGATCGATGATCCCGCCGGGCTCGCGCCGATCCAGCGGATCCCGCACTTCGACACAACGGACCCCAAGATGATGGCGGCAGTCCATTATCTGTGCGAGCCGCCGCATTGCGGAACCGGCTTCTACCGCCACCGCGGCACGGGCTATGAACGAATCGACGCCAGCCGCGCATCCGCATGGCGGCAGGGACTGACGCGCGACCGTAATCTGTACGGTCTGCCGGAAGCGCAGTACCCCGATGAGCGCACCGCCGGGTTCGACCGCATCGGGCATGCCGACCTGCGATTCAATCGGCTGATCCTGTACCCCGCGAACTGCCTGCATGCCGGTGATCTTGGGGCGACTGCTCGCGACGGACCCATGCGGTCGCAGCGATGGACCCTGACGGCGCTGTTGCAGGCGTGAGGCCGAATGCCGTCTCGCGGATTTTCGAACCCCAGGAATGCCGCTGGAGAAACCGGCCGAGGTCACGGCAGCACGTGACCGAGGCATAGCCGCTGGCGGCCTCCAACGCCTTCCATCGACCCAACGCGATCGTCACGGTTGCGACCGCGATGGTCTGTTCCGAAAGGATAGCGCCCGGTGAATGCCTGCCAAGACCCGGCTGCGTCACCCACCGCAGCCGGTCAACCGTTCCCAATTGCGATGCGCAAATCCCTCGCGCGTGGCATCGTCCAGCGCGCTGTCCTCGAGGAACCGGCGCGGCGCCCCGCCTTCGCGATACTGATAGGGAAAGTCGGTGGAGAACAGCAGTCGCTCCGGCCCGACGATCTCGAGACAGCGCTGCAGATAGGTTTCGCTCCACATGCCGCTGCCGGTCACATACAGATTGTCGCGCGCATAGGCAGCGAGCGGACGTTGCAGGTCGAGCGCGCGCTCGAAGACGGACGAAATCCGTTCCAGATAGAACAGCACCACCTCTCCCCAATGGCCGAGGATGATCTGCAGATCGGGAAGTTCGTCAAACACGCCCGCCGCCGCCATGCGGACCCATTGCAGCCCGGCCTCATAATGCCAGCCGAGCCCGAAGGCGGCGAGCGCGAGGTCGGCGCGCGGGCTGATCCCGGCATAGTTCGCGTCCCGTACCGCAGGGAGCGGGGTCTGCGGATGGATGAACAGCGGCACGCGCAGTTCGGCGGCCTTGGCCAGCATCGGGCGGAAGGCGGGATGGTCGAGGTGCCGGTCGCGCGTCCGGCCGCACAGGAGCGCGCCCTTCAGCCCCAGGTCGCGGACCGCGCGCTCGAGCTCGCGCGGCGCGGCCTCCGGATCGGGTGTCGGCAGCGCCGCGAAACCCTGGAAGCGGTCGGGGTGGCGCGTGCAGGCCTCCGCGATCCGGTCGTTGACACGGCACGCCAGGTCGACCGCGACATCGGGCGCCAGATTGTGGAGCCCGGGCGTGGTGAGCGACAGGACCTGCACGTCGACCCCCTGTTCGTCCATCAGCGCGAGGCGCCCTTCGCCGAAATCGGCCAGGCGGGCGCCATTCTCGCCGCCGTCCGCAAAGGCGGACACCGGATCATGCGGCAGCGGCGCGGCGCTCCACGCGTCGCGCACCTCTTGCGGGAGGACATGTTCTTCGATCGCGATCAGGCGCATGGATCTGCTTTCCGGACGGAGAGACGGGCACGATCCGCTAGCCATACCGGCTGAAGTCCGCCGTGTGTACCGCCGCCCGGTCGGTCACCGTGCGATAACTATAGTCCGCGCAATCGCGAAACGTCGCTACGCTGAACGTGCGTGCCGACCGCCGGAGGCTGCCCCTAGACGGGCCGTCGGAAGAGATTCCGGCACGGTGGACGATCCATTCCAGATCGTTCGCCTCGGTCGCGAGGAACGCCGTAACTGCCTCGTTGTCGCGGTGCTGCCCGATATACGATCGCGCCAGCGTATTGCGGGGCAGCCACACCGCGGGCGAGAGATCGCCATCACGCGGTCGGCTCAATCCCCCGCCTGATACAGGATCCGCCGGACGCCCTACCGGCGCATCACGGGGACGAGCCGCCGTACGAACGCGGTGTCGATCCACATGTGCCGCCGCAACGCCTGGTCGCCGAGCATCACGACGATCTGGTCGCCCCCCGCCACCAGCGCGTCGTGGCGCGCACGGTATTGAGTACCGGCCACGCTCTGGGAAAGACGCGAGGGAACAGCAGGGCCAGCGTGACGGCCGTATAGCCGACCGTCCCCGCCACGAGCAGCGGCGCGGCGGCTTGGCCCGCGAAGCGCGCCGCCACGGCGGCGATCAACGGGATGGCCTGGAGCGCATGAATGCCGCAGAAATGGGCAAGGCGCAGCCGGAGACCCGTCCGGCGACGTTCGTCCGGCGTCATCCGAGCGCCGCGCGCGGCCGCCTCGGCCAGCGCCAGGCTGTTGCGCGCCATGCCAACGCCGGTCAACGCGCCCAGCACAAGGGTCAGCACCAGCCCCGCGATAATCGCCGCGACCATCACGGGCGTTGCGTCGACGCGCGGGCGCGCCGCGATCTCCCAGGCAAGCGGCAGCAGCAGGCCGACGAACGGGACCGTCAGCACGCCCATCCCCACTGAAATCGCGCCGTCGAGCGGGGTCGCGCGATTGAAATGCGACCGGCGTCCGCGCACGGCCTGGGCCGCGATGCACAGAAACTCGAGCGCAACGCTGACCAGCAGCCCCCAGACGATTAGCCGGATCAGGCCCGACCCGAGCCGCTCGGGGCGGACATAAGTCAGCATCCATCCGATGGTCAGCAGGTAGACCGCGATCGACAGCGCGAACTTGGTTGGCTTGAGCGCGACCCGTTCGCGCCCGATCGTGCGCCGGTCTAGCAGCATCCACACCGCGCCCAGCGGAACCAGCGCCAGCATCGCGAGGCCGACCAGCGTCACCGCCCCGACCGGGTCGAGCAGCGAAACGGAAATATGCGTCATGGTCTGTGCCCCTGATGATCCGCTGGCTCAGATGGAGCGGATGTACTGGACCTGCTATCCTCGATCGGCCGTAATGCTGTAGCGATCGTCCATGAAGACCGCCGATCCGCTTTCTGACGTGCTGCAGGTGCTGCGTCCGCGCGCTTATGGCTTTCGCGGCCTCGATATTGGCAGGGACTGGGCGCTGTGCCTGCCGCCGCAACCGGTGGTGCGCTGCTATGCCCTGCGTCTGGGCGCGTGCGGCTTGTGGATCGACGGTGCCCCGCCGGTCCGGCTGGTGGAGGGCGACTTCGTGTTGGTGCCGCATGGGCAAGGGCTGACCATGGGCAGTCGCCCCGATGCGCCGCGAGTCGACCTGAACCGCTTCTTCACCACCGCGTCGGGCGATACGGCGGTGTTCGGGGACAGCCGAGAGTGCAGCGGTCTGGGCGGCTATTTCGAAATGGCGGGGTCGGCGACCGACTCCTTGTTGCGCGCGCTGCCGCCCGTGGTGCGGCTGGGGGCGGGGGCGGACGCGTCGGGGCTGGTGTGGCTGGTCGACCGCCTGATGGCCGAGCTGCGGACGCCGCGCCCGGGCGGGCGGCTCATCGCCGAGCATCTGTCGCAGACTCTTCTGGTCGAGGCGCTGCGACTGCATCTCGCGAGCACGGAGCAGCGCAGCGGAACCTGGCTGGCGGCGCTCGCCGATCCACAGCTCGCGCGCGCAATCGAAGCGATCCACGCCGACCCGGGCGCGCGCTGGACGCTGGAAGCGCTGGCGAAACGCGCGGGCCTGTCGCGGTCGGGCTTTGCGCAACGGTTTGCCGAAACGTGCGGAGAGCCGGCGATCGCCTATCTGGCGCGTTGGCGGATGGTGCTTGCCACCGACCGGCTCGCGCGTGGAGTGCCGATCGCGAGCGTCGCCCGTGATTTGGGCTATGGTTCCGAAAGTGCATTCGGCGCGGCGTTCCGCCGGATCACGGGAGTGTCGCCGGGCCAGCTTCGCAAGGCGTGAACGGTCCTCGCGTCACTGCAGGTCGCGCTCCCGACCGTGCTAGCACCACCCGTCCCGGTCGTTTCACCTTGCCGGCCTGGCATCGGCAACGTCCGACGGTTCGCCCCAGTTCGCGGGCAGGCGCATGGCTGCCGTCCAATAGGGATGAGCCCGTTGATTGAACGTCGACCATCGGCGCGCGACGGACGGCTTGGTGAATGGCTCACAGCCCACGCTGGCCCGCATCGGGTTAGGATCGCGCCCCCCACCCCATGGACGATAAAGGGGGCGCGCGCCTTCTTTGCCAGGACGTCGATCGTCCGCGGCGTGCATCAGAACTGTTTGCTGATCCGCAACCGCGCCTGTGCTGCGCGCTCGCCGGACGCGCCGCGCAGGCCGATCTCGGTGTCGATCATCCACTGCGTCATCAAGCGGAGGCGGCTTCCGATCGTGAGCTGATATTGCTCCCGCTGCCAGCCGATGCCGCGAATCCGATAGGTCGATGCCCCGGTAAAATCGGCATAGTCCAGCGCCTGCACCCCGGCAGCCTCGAATTCATGAAGCCACTCCGCCGCGATCCGCGGGCTTATCGCGGCGAAACCGAGGTCCTGCGTCATTTCGAAGCGGCCCCCCACCACGCCGGTCAGCGATCGCACATGCCGCGCATCGAACCGCAGCGCATAGCGCGTCGCTCCCGTCTCGGCATAGGAATCGAGCGTGCCATCCAGCCATTCGAGCCGACCATAGGTCGACCATCGCAGCCGGTCATCCGCACGGTCCAGCCCCGCCGACGCTGCGCCGAAAGTCATGGTACCATCGCGTCGGCCCAGCGCGACCTCCCCCGTCGCCGCAACCGCGCGGCGCGTTGCATAGTCGAGGCTGCCGTGCCCGATCATCACATCGACGAACGCCCCGTCGATCGGCGCGAAGCTGCCATAAGCGGCAAACACCTTGGTTTCACTGCGGACGCGCGCCGCCTCGCCGCCGATCCGGCTGACGTCGCTGCCATAGCCACCGCCCAACCCAAGGGTGGCGCAGTCCGTGATCCGGAGATCCGCGCCGCTAGACAGACCGCCGCTCGCGAGCGTGATCTTCGCGCGCGCCGACTGCCGATCGAGCGTGCCGATCTCGATCGATCCCCCGGTCCACACCGCGACGCTGCCGATCGCTCGCGGGCCGACGGTCGACGCTTCCGCCCGCGGGCGCGACGCGGCAGCGCCAGGGTCGGCGGATCGATCCTCGCTCCGCGCCCTGCCGATCGGTCGCCCGGGCAAGGCGGCATCGGCCTCGGTCCTGGAGAGGAAGCGGTTGCGGTCGGCCGGTGTGATCGTCGGGTCCTGCGCCGACAGGTTCGTTCCGCGCGGGGACAGCACTGCGTCACGCAGGGTAACCGCGATGCCGAGCGGGTTGGTCGCGCCGCCGCCATGATGGAGTTGCTGGGCGCGAGTCATGAAATTCGACACTTGAGTCCGCGCGAAGCGGCGCGCGGTCTCGGCCTGGGCATCGGCGATCGCGCGCACGACGGGGTCGGCGGACGGGTCCGGGCGTGCGGTGACGGTGACGGTCACCGCGGCGGGGGCGGACAGGCCAAAGGCGTTGCCGAGCCGATAGCGCACAATCACCGTCCCCCCGTAATGCGCCCGGGTGGTGAGATCGAGGCGGTAGCTCGGTTGCGCGGCGCTGCCGCCCTGGACGATGCGGCCGGTCGCCGCATCGACCGGCGTGATCGAGTCGATCGTCGCCGCAGTGAACGGCGCGCCGATCGCGCCTTCGCTAAGATCGATCGAGACCGTCTGTGCATCGCCGATACTGGCGGTCTTGGCCTGCACGGTCGGGGCCTGTCCGGTGACGGTGATCGCGACGGTTGCGGGGGGCGATCGTCCCCCCGGACCAACCGCGACGAACTGGAAACTGTCGGTGCCGGCAAACCCCGCCTGGGGCGTATAGACGGCGGTCCAGTCCGCGACCGCGAGAATACCCACGTCGCCGGTGGCCCGCGCCGTGCTCACGGCTGCGGCCGGGGGGGCGCGCAAGGTCACGCTGCCGTGCGTCGGGGGCGTGGCAATCTCGATCGTCGCGAACGTCCCGGAGACGAGCCTGGCGAGATCGATCCCCACGCTTGCGCCGCCTTCGACGGTGGTGCCCGACGCCGCGACGTTGACGGGCGCGGCGGTCGGCGGCGGCGGCGTGGCGATCGTCACGCTGACGGTTGCGGGCGCGGAGGTCCCTCCGGGCCCGGTCGCGGTATAGGTGAAGCTGTCCGCACCATAGCTTCCTGCGGCCGGAACGTAGCGCGCGGTCGTGCCGGTGATGGTCACCGACCCCTTGGTCGGCGCGGTCGCGAGCGCGACACTGGCAAAGACGCCGCTCGGTTGCAGGGCGATCGCCTGACCGGTGCTGCCATAGGCAACCGCCGCGGCGATCGCCGCCGTACCGGGCGCGGCGGGCGTCTCGATCGTCACGCTGACGGTGGCGGGTGTGGACGTGCCCCCGGGGCCGGTCGCGATATACGTGAAACTGTCTGCACCGTAGCTTCCCGGGGTGGGAACATAGGTCGCGGTCGTACCGGCGATGGTGACCGTCCCCTTGGTCGGCGGTGTCGCAAGAGCGACGCCGGTAAAGACACCGCTGGGCTGGAGCGGGATCGCCTGTCCCGTGCTGTCATACGCGACCGCCGCCGTGCTCCCGGTCGCGCTCGGGGCGGCGGGCAGCGCGATCGTGACGCTGATCGTGGCCGGCGCGGAAGTGCCGCCGGGGCCGGTCGCGGTATAGCTGAAGCTGTCCGCGCCGTAGCTGCCGTGCGTCGGGACATAGGTCGCGGTCGTACCGCTGATCGTCACACTGCCCTTGGTCGGCGCGGTGGCGATCGCGAGCCCGGTGTAAACCCCGCTCGGCTGGAGCGGGATCGCCTGCCCCGTGCTGTCATACGCGACCGCCGCCGTGCTCCCGGTCGCGCCCGGGGCGGCGGGCAGCGCGATCGTGACGCTGATCGTGGCGGGCGCGGAAGTGCCGCCGGGGCCGGTCGCGGTATAGCTGAAGCTGTCCGCGCCATAGCTACCGTGCGTCGGAACGTAGGTCGCGGTCGTACCGCTGATCGTCACACTGCCCTTGGTCGGCGCGGTGGCGATCACGAGCCCGGTGTAGACCCCGCTCGGCTGGAGCGGGATCGCCTGCCCGGTGCTGTCATAACCCACGTCGAGGGTACCGCCTGCCGAGCCCGGGGCCGCGGGCGTGGCGACGGTCACGCGCACCGTCGCGGGGGATGATGTCCCGCCCGGGCCGGTCGCGCTGTAAGTAAAACTGTCCGATCCAAAATATCCGGTGGCTGGTGTGTAGGTGACCCGGTCGCCCGCTAAGCTCGCGGTGCCATGCCCGGGTGGTGACACGATCGCGATTCCGGTGTGCCCGCCCCCGCCGATGCTGGATCCGAGGTCGATTGTCGTACCCGTACTGGCATAGGGGACGGTTTCGGTGCGGTCGGCTGCGGTCGGTGCGGCGAGAACCGTCACCGTTTGGCTGATCTGTGGCGCGGCGTCGTAATCGCGCGTTCCCGGCTGGTCCGCATAGATCAGGCAATTTCCGGGCGCTGCGAACGTCACCGTCGCCCCGGCGAGGGTGCACACGCCGGCGCCGGCAGGGGCGATCGCATAAGCGGGCGTCAAACTGGCCGAGGATAGCGCAACGACTGTATAGGTCCCGCCGACCACCGCCGGGGACGGTGGCGTGGACGTGAAGCCGAGCGTCTGACTCCCCTTGGCGACGGTCCCGCCCGCGACGCCGCCGCCGCTTACCGTCATCGGCGGGCTGGCGGAGTCGGTCACGGAAACGGTGTAGCTGAATGCTCCGGCGTGGGTGAGCGTGCCGTTTACCGTCCCGGTCGCGGAATCGAGGCTTGTACCCTCCGGCAGCGTCCCGCTCGCCAAACTGAAGTGATATGGCGCGACGCCGCCCGTCACCGTATTGGCCTGGCTGAAGGACGCGCCGACCACCGCGGCCGTGCCGTGTCCGGGCGTCAACGAAAGCGTCGCCGGCAGTACGGTAAAGCTGCGGCGCACGGTCGGCGCGGCGTTCCAGTTGGTGTCGCCGGGCTGGTCGGCGGCAATGGTGCAGGTGCCTTGCGCAACCAGCATGAGCGTGGTTCCCGCGACCGTGCAGACGCCGGTCGTTTCGCTTGAGAATGGGACGGTCAACCCCGAACCAGCGGTTGCCGAGAGCATCAGCGGAGAGGCGGAGAGCGATGCCCCGGACAATCCGGCAAAGCTGATCGTCTGGTCACCCTTGCCGACGGTAATGCTCTGCCGGACTTGCAGGGCGGCGGCATATCCTGCGTTGCCTCCCTGATCGGCGTCGATCAGGCACGTCCCGCTCCCTTGGAAACGAACGCTGCCCCCTGAAAGCGCGCATACCGCGCTGCTGGTCGGGTCAATCGTCAGGGTTACCGGAAGGCCCGACGTTGCGATCGCCGACGGGCTGTACGGCGTGCCGCCCACCTTTGCGTTGCCAGGGGCGAGTGTCGTGAAGCTGATCGTCTGGCTTGCTGCTCCGACGGCGAAGCTTTGCTGGACCTGCGGTGCCGCAGCATACCCAGCGTTGCCAGGTTGGTCGGCATCGATCCGGCACGTGCCGGTCCCGGTAAAGCGCACGACGCCCGCGCCGATCGCGCACACCGCACTGCTCGAGACGTCGATCGTAAACGCGATCGGCAAGCCGGATGTCGCAGTCGCGGTGGGGGTATAGGTTGCTCCCCCGACCACCGCCCCGACCGGCGCGGTCGAGGTGAAACCGATCGTCTGGCTCGCCGCGCCGACCGCGAAGCTCTGCGACATCTGCGCCGCGGCGGCATAAGCGGCGTTGCCCGACTGGTCCGCGTTGACCCGGCATGTCCCGGCGGCCGTAAAACTGACGTGCCCCCCCGAAAGGGTGCAGATCGCGCTGCTGGAAGGATCAATCGTGAAGGCGACCGGCAGACCCGAGGTCGCGGTCGCCGCCGGAGTATAGCTCGCGCCGCCGACGATCGCAGCCGACGGCGCGGTCGAGGTGAAGGTGATCGTCTGGCTCGCCGTGGCGACGCTCAGGCTGAACGTCTGCGAAGCCGTCTGGCTGAGCGCGTCGGTTGCGGTGACGGTGAAGGTTGCCGCCGCCAGGGGCACGGTCGGCGTGCCGGACAGCCGGCCGGTCGTGGTGTCGAATGCCAGGCCATCCGGCAGGGTGCCACCACTGAGCGCATAACCCACCGGTGCAAGCCCGCCGCTCGTGGTGACTGGCTGCACCGCTGTGAGGGCAACGTTGGTAGTCGCCGCCACGCTCGACACCGCCTGGGTCGCGGTGAGCACTGCCACCGCGGTGAAGCTGCGGGTCGCGGACTCGGCCGAGGCGTTGCCGGCAGCATCGGTACTGCGCGCCGTCACGGTGTGCGCACCCGGTGTCAGACTAGCGAGCGTATATGTCCACTGGCCCGACCCGGCAGACGTGGCAGTTCCATCCGCCGTGCCATCGAGGTAAATCGTGACCGTCGTGGCTGCTTCCGCCGTCCCGGCAACGCTGCGCAGCGTCACCACGCGGCTGGACCCGGTCGCTGGGGTGCCGACCACGGGGGCGGCGGGCGGCGTGGTATCGATCGACCAGCTATGGGAAGCCGGCGAACTGGTCAGCCCGTTGTTCGACGCGCGGACCTGGAAGACATGCGGTCCGTCCGCCAGGCCATTGAACGACACCGGACTTACGCACGCCGCGAAACTGCCCGTGTCGATCGCGCACTCCGCGGTTCCAGTGGCGAGCGTGAACTGGAAAGTGGCACTTGCGCTGTTCGACAGCGCCGGCGGCGTCGCGGTGATCGTCGGCGTGGCCGGGGACTGTGCGTACGTGAACCGGGTTGCAACGTTCGTCGCGCTGGTGCCGCCCGGGGTGGTGACGGTCACGTCCACCACGCCCGCGCTTGCGGCGGGGGCGGTGGCGGTAATCTGCGTTGCGCTGTCGACGGTAAATCGGTTGGCGGGGGTCGACCCGAAATGAACGTCCGTAGCGCCGGTCAGAGCGGTGCCGGTGATCACTACCGAACCGCCGCCTGTCAAAGGGCCCGATGCCGGAGTGATGCCAGTGACCGTGGGTACCGCGGTCGCGGCGGTGTTGGTCAGCGCAAAGGTGGCAGACGCCGCGCCCGCGGTGGCGGAGACGGCATAGGCCCCGGCGATCGCATTCGCGGTGAACGTCCCCGAACTGGCAACGCCCGCCCCCGAGGCGTTGACCAGAACCGTGGTGCTCGCGTTGGCAAAGGTACCGCTCGCGCCCGAAGCGGGCGCGGTAAATGTAACCGATGCATCGGGGATCGCCACGTTCGCCGCGTCGCGGACGGTGACGCTGAGCGGTGTTGCAAAGGCCGTGCCGACGGTCGCCGTCTGGGTATCGCCTCCGGCAATCGTCACCGACGCGGCCACCTGGGCGATGGTGGTCGGATTGGTTGCGGTGGCGGCAATGGAGGCGCCCCCACCGGTCAGCGAGACGCTCGGCGCCAGGCCGGTGGCAGCGGTGGCCGCGACGTTCGCCCGCAGCGTCAGGGGATTGCCGCTCGCCCCCGTGGCAATCGTGGTACCATAGGTGCAGGAGGCTGACGTGCAGTTCCAGCCTGTGCCCGTCCCCGCGGCGTAGCTCAGCCCGCTCGGCAAGGTGAAGGCGAGCGTCAATGCCCCGCTGGTCGCCGCGCCGGTCACGCTCGGAACGATCGTATAGTCGACGGTGCCGCCCTGCGCTGGGGTGCCGGTGTGGGTCATCGAAACGGCCAGTGTCGGGGTCGGGGCGGCAAAGGGGATACAGATGACGGAGACACTCGCGGTCACGTGGCTGCCGTTCGGGGAATCGACCGACATGCCGATCGCGCGCAGGCCGCTCGGAATGACGTAAAAGCCGGTAAACGTCCCCGTGGCCGTTGCGTCGGCACGCGCCGGGACGGGTTGAAACGCGCCGTTCCCGGTGCTCAATCCGGCGCGGAAGCGAATCCGGGCGGGATCCAGGACGCTGATTGCGGAGACGTTGGCGGTGAATTCGAGCCGATCCCCCGTCGTGAAGCTGTAGGTGGTGGCGGCATCGGGCACGAATCCCGTCGAACCGGCGATATTGTCCGTATAGGAGGTGGTCGTCCGCATCATCGAAAGCGCGCCCGATGTGTTGTGGACGCCGCTGGTCGTGCCCGGCTGGTTCGCGTCGTTGCTCACGAGGACAGCGTGAAAATCGAGCAGGCCGGCATTGACCGCCGAGCACCCGCTACTCTGCGCCACCGCCGCGGCAGGGTGCAGCAACGCCGCTGCCAGCGCCGCTGCGAAAACGCCGCGAACGACGCGCAACGATCCGTCGACCACGCTCCTGAGCAACCGATGCCCGCCGCCCCCCCGCATCCACGCCCCCGCTTGGCTAGGTCACGCTCCGCCCGCTCTGCCGTCAGGCTTGATTTTCCGGCAATTCCTACAAACGGAAAAATCTACCAATAGATCGCGCCATAATCGACGTACTCTCATGTACTGGCAATACTTCAAATATGGAGATCGCAATCGGTAAAGCGCTGAGTTTAGTCGCATCCGCCGGCTCGGGTCATTTCCATACCCGGTCCGAATGCGTCTTTACTCCGTTTTTGGGCACCGCGCCTGAAGTGTAGTGTCTTGAATTACCAAGGAGGAGCTAATGGATCCGTTTATTGGGCAAATCATGCAGGTCGGGTTTCGGTATGCACCGGTCAACTGGCTTACCTGCAACGGAGCACCGCTTCCGGTGAACCAGAACCAGGCGCTGTACGCATTGCTCGGAAACAGCTTTGGCGGCACGCCGCCCAACACTTTCTGCCTTCCGGACGCTCGGGGGCGGAGCTTCATCGGGACTGGCACGGGGCCAGGGCTGACGCCGCGCGCGGCAGGTGGCTCAGGCGGTGCCGAAGCCGTCGCGCTCACTACCGCGCAATTGCCCGCGCACACCCATAGTGCCACTTTCACCCCGTCCTCCAGCGGCGCCTTCAACGGAACGCTGACCGCCATTGCGGGGGTTCCTCGGGCTCAGGAAGTCGCCACCCCGACGAACGGTTGTTTCCTCGGCTCGACGGCCGAGCAGGACACCACGCCGGTGTTGTACGTTCCCGCTGCAAGCGCGACGCAGCCAGGCGCGGTCCCGGTCAGTCTGGCCGGCTTGCAAGGCAGCGTAACCAGCGGCGGAGGCGTGGTGACGATCGCGCCGACCGGCGGCTCCGCGCCAGTCGCCACGATGCCGCCATTCCTGGCGGTGACCACGATCATCGCCTCCGTGGGCATCTGGCCAGAACAGCCCTGACTAGGTGAAGATCGCCTGATACCGTCGCGTACGTCCCTGCGGGAGGAGTTGTGTCACGTGGAAGGCATGGGGACCGCCGCGACCGCAGTCGAACCGATAGGTCGCATCCAGCAGCAGCACCAGCCATGATCCTTCGAACAGCATCGAAAACGGTTCACGGAAATCGGCACCGACGATCGGCGGCATCCGCTCGATCCTTGCAAGGAGCAAGTCGATCGGCGCGGGCGCGGTGTCCACCCGGACCCGTCGGCCTACCCAGGGTTCGAAGTCTTCCGGTTTCACAACGAACATTCGGTACTATCCTCGGTGCGGGAGGGACCAGTCCGATCGCTTCTATCCGTACAGGCGGGCTTGCCAGAAGCAGACCGGGCGATAACGGATACGATTGCCGGCAAGGGTTGGTCGAAATCGCGTGATGCGCGATCTCGTAGCCTTTCCAAGTGGTTTGCCGGCTGCACCGAAGGCATGCCTGCCCGAAAACCTGCGGCTACGCCTCGCGCGGCGCGGCGATCTGCCGTTCCTGCTGGAACTTTACGGCAGCGTCCGCGCGCCGGAATTGCAGGGTTGCTCGTGGCCACCGCGCCGCCAGGAAGCGTTCATCACGGATCAGTTCCGGCTGCAGCATACGCATTACCTCCGCGCACATCCCACCGCAGACTATTGGGTGGTCGACCGGATCGAACCGGACAAGGCCTGGGTGCCGATCGGGCGGCTATCGCTCGACCGGAATTCCCGCGACTGGCATCTGATCGAACTGTCGCTTGTCCCGATCGAACGCGGGCGGGGACGCGGAACGGCGCTGATCCGCTGGGTCCAGCGCGCGGCCGCAGCGGCATCGGCGGATTCCGTGGGGTTGCACGTAGCGCGCGATAATCCGGGTGCGATCCGGCTGTATGCGCGCACGGGGTTCCGCCGAGCGCCGTCCCACTTCTCCACGCACGCGCGTCTGTGCTGGACACCGTAACCGCGGATAGGCGACGTGCTTTCGCGATGAGCGGGGGCAGCAAAGAGCGACTTCAGA
>NZ_JAKNQI010000014.1:0-47802 GCF_022662295.1 Sphingomonas sp. CARO-RG-8B-R24-01
CGAAGGCCGGGGCCCAGGAGCGCAACCGGCATGGCCGCAGGCTGCGCACAGTTGCAAAAACCTTCGCTACTGGGCCCCGGCCTTCGCCGGGGAAGCGTTTCTATTGGGGGGAAGCGGAGGATGTACCTTACGCGATCGGCGTCCCCGCAAGCTGCGCCCGCGCGCGTTCCTCGCTCAGCCGCTCGAGGATCGTCAGCGGGACCGGGCCGTCGCGCAGCACTTCGTGGAACTGCTTCTGGTCGAACTTCGCGCCCAAGATCTTCTGCGCCGTGTCCCGCGCCCGCATCCAGCTGAGATGCCCGAGCTTGTAGCTGCACGCCTGCCCCGGCATCGCGCAATAGCGCTCGATCTCGCTTTGCGAGCGTCCGCGCGTGAAGCCGACGACCTCGACGAAATAGTCGGTTGCCTTGTCGCGGCTCCAGCCCTTGGCGTGGATCCCGGTATCGACCACCAGCCGCGCCGCGCGGAACAGGAACGACTGGATATAGCCCGCGCGCTCGATCGGCGTCGCATAGCCCCCCAGCGGTTCGGCGAGCTGCTCGGCATAATGCGCCCAGCCCTCACCGTATGCGCTGAAGAAGCCGAGCTTGCGCAGCACCGGCATGTCGAGTGCGGCGACCAGGCTGAGCTGGAGGTGATGCCCCGGCACGCCCTCGTGATAGCTCAGCGACGGCAGCGTGTATTTCGGCCAGTTCTCGATGTTCTTCAGGTTGATGAAGTAGATCGCCGGACGCGAGCCATCGAGCGCGGCGCGCTTGTAATAGCCGTTGGGCGCGCCGTCCTGGATCTCGACCGGGACGGCACGGATATCGAGCGGCGCGGACGGCGGGTTGAGGAACGCCTGCCCGAGCTTCGCCTGCATCGCCGCGACCCCGGTGTTGAGCCCCGCGATCAGCTCGGCGCGACCGGCGGGCGTATCGGGATAGAGCTGTTCGGGCCGCTGGTTGAGCGCGGTCAGCCGCGCGCCGGTCGAGCCTTGCGTCAGCCCCTGCGTCTTGAGCAGCGCATCGAGCTGTGCGCTGAGGTCGGCGACCTGGTCGAGCCCGATCTTGTGGACTTCATCAGGTGTAAAGCTGGTCGTCGTCGCGGCGGCGAGCGCGGCGGCGTAGATCTCGCTCCCGCGCGGGAGCGGGGCGATCCCGGCGGTGCTGCGCGCGCCCGCGCGAAGCGTCTTGACCAGCGCGATCTGGCGATCGAGCGCGGGATAGACCTTGTCGTTCAGGCTCGCCGCCGCGCGCTTGTCCCAGTCGCCCGACAGGCCGCGCGCCTTGGCACGGGTCGCGACCGACGAGACGATCGAGCTGTCGGCGGCGGCGGGCGCGCGCAGCTTGGCGAGCTGCCCCAGCGTCAGGTCGAGCAGGAAATCGGGCGCGACCATCCCGCGCGCGGCTTCGCTCCGCTGCAGTGCGCTGTCCTGGTCGAGCGCGGTCGCGAACGCATCGACTCGCGCGCAATAGGCGTCGGCATCGGCGGCAGTAACGATCGTGTGCGTGCTGTTGAGAAAATCGGGAACGTCGAAATAGGCACCGGACTGCTGCGACAGCACATAGGGCCGGTTCGGCGAACCGAGCCCGAACTTCTCCGGCCCGACGGCGCGTTGGGTCAGCGAATAGAGCACGACCTCGCGGTTGAGCTTGCCGCTGCGCGACAGGCCGGCGACCGGCACCGCCTGCACCGCGGCGATCGCCTTGCGGGTGCGGGCAAGCGCTGCGGCGCGCGCGGCGGGGGTGCGTTCGTCGAGGCGGCTTTTCAACGCGGCGTTGGCGCCTTTGTCGAGCCCGAGGCTGCTCGCCTGTTCGGGCGATTCCTGGACGTTCTGCTCGAAGATCGTCTGGAAGGCCGCGTTGAGCGCGGCGTCGCCCGCGGGTACGGCGGCGGCGGCGACGCGGGGGACGAACGCGATGGCGGTAGCGGCGCTGCCTGCGCCAAGAAATGTACGGCGTTGCAAGGGGTAAGTCCTTCCGGTGACGATCTCTGGCGGGATCGTACCAGCGTCGACCGGATCGACAAGACGCCCCCTGCAGCAAATCTCCTGCGAAGGCAGGCGTCCAGGGTCGCGCGCACTCCAGGGCCGACCCCGCCCCAATGGTCATATGGCGCGTCGGCGGGAGGTACCGACGACGGTACAACCCGGGCGGCAGCTTTCCGGATTGACGCAGTGCAGCATAAAACCTACCTGCCCGCGCTCGTACGCTAAGCCCGTTCCGGCGCAGCCTTGCTCAGCGCTGGAGGCGCCGCGATCATGACCACGACTTTCGCCGATCTCGCCTTGTCCCCGCTGATTCTCCAGGCGCTGGCCGAGGAAGGCTATGCCACCCCGACCCCGATCCAGGCGCAGTCGATCCCGCTGCTGCTCGAGGGGCGCGACATGCTCGGCATGGCGCAGACCGGCACCGGCAAGACCGCCGCCTTCGCGCTCCCGCTGCTCCACCGCCTCGCCGCGAACCCCCGCCCGGCGCCCAAGGGCGGCGCGCGCATCCTCGTGCTTGCGCCGACGCGCGAGCTCGTGTCGCAGATCGCCGCGGGGTTCGAGAGCTTCGGCCGGCATCTGTCGCTCACCGTCACCACCATCTTCGGCGGCGTCAGCCAGTTCCATCAGGTCGCGGCGCTCGACGCCGGTGTCGACATCCTCGTCGCCGCCCCCGGACGCCTGCTCGACCTCGTCGACCAGGGCCTGTGCGACCTCTCCGCGCTCGAGGCGCTGGTGCTCGACGAGGCGGACCAGATGCTCGACATGGGCTTCGCCAAGCCGATCGAACGCCTCGTCGCGACGCTGCCGAAGGACCGCCACACGCTGCTGTTCTCGGCAACGATGCCCAAGGCAATCGCCGCGTTCGCCGAGAGCCTGCTGACCGACCCCGCCAGCGTCGAGATCGCGCCGCCCTCGACCACGGTCGACCGGATCGCGCAGTCGGTGATGTTCCTCGACGCCGCGAACAAGAAGACCGCGCTGCTCGAACTGCTGCGGACCCCCGACATTGGCCAGGCGGTCGTCTTCACGCTCCAGAAGAACATCGCCAACGAAGTCTGCGCGTTCATCACCGAAGCGGGGATCACCGCCGAGGCGCTCCATGGCAACAAGTCGCAGGGCCAGCGCGAGCGCGCGCTCGATGCGTTCCGCGCGGGCACGGTGCAGGTGCTGGTCGCGACCGACATCGCCGCGCGCGGGATCGACGTCGACACGGTGACGCACGTGTTCAACCACGATCTGCCGAGCCTGCCCGAAAGCTATGTCCACCGCATCGGCCGGACCGGGCGCGCCGGGCGCAGCGGTTTCGCGATCACGCTGTGCGATGCCGAGCAGCGCGCCTGGCTCCACGACGTGGAGCGCGAGATCGGGCGGACGCTGACCGTCCACGACGACCACGCCTGGCATTGCGAAGTCGCGCGCCACTCGACCAAGCGCGCGCCGGTGCTCGGTGGCGGCCCGGTCAAGCAGGTCAAGCCCGCGAAGGCACCGCGCGAACGCAAGGTCTGGACCGAGGAAGAAAAGCTCGCCGCGCGCATGGCGGCCCGCGCCGCCTGAGCGGAGCGCATCACAAGCGCGTGACGGGCGTCGCGGGACGTGTTCTTCTTATGTCGGACCGCCGTCACCCCGGCGCAGGCCGGGGCCGCCAAATAAGCGCGCAAAACCGGTGATACCGCACCCAGCCGTCTCGCCGCGCCCGGGTAACACCACGGCCCCGGCCTGCGCCGGGCCGACCGCGCAATCCTAGACCCGCGCCACCCCGTTGACCGCATCCGCCGCGCGCAACGCGCCGATCACGCGCATCAGGTGATGCACATCGTGGACTTCCACGTCGATCGTGTTGGTGTGGAAACCGGTATCGCGATTGTCGAGCCGCAGGTTGACGATGTTCGCCTTCTGCGCGCCGATGATCGTGGCGATCGTGCCCAGCGCGCCGGGTTCGTTCTTGACCTCGACCGAGATCCGCCCGGTCGCACCTTCGGTCTTGTCACCCCAGGACAGGTCGACCCAGTCGGCGTCGTCGGCATCCCCCAGCACGTCGCAGTCGATCGCATGGACCTCGATCCCCGCATCGGGTCGGCGCAGCCCGACGATCCGGTCGCCCGGGACCGGGTGACAGCATTCGGCCAGGTCGAACGCCACGCCCGCGGTCAGCCCGCGGATCGAGATCGCGTTCGATTGCGGCGGCAGGTCGCGCATCGCCTCGGTCCCCGCCGATCCCGGCATCAGCGCTTCCATCACCGCCGCATCGGGAATCCGCCGCCGCGCGATCGCCTCGAGCAAGGCCGCCTCGTCGGGCACCTTCAGCCGCTGCAACGCCATCGCCTGCGCCTCGCCCGACAGCGGCGCGGGCAGGCGCGAGACGAGCTCGTCGTACATCTTGCGCCCGAGCGCCTGGGTCTCGATCCGCTCCTTGTGGCGCAGATGCCGGCGGATCGCCGCGCGCGCCTTGCCGGTGATCGCGAAGTTCAGCCAGTTGGGTTGCGGCTCCTGCGCCTTGGATCGCAGGATCTGGACCTGATCGCCATTTTCGATCGTGGTGCGCAGCGGGACAACGCGCCCGTTGACCTTGGCACCGACCGCCTGGTCGCCGAGATCGGTATGGACCGCATAGGCGAAATCGATCGGCGTGGCGCCCTTGGGGAGCTGTTGCAGCTCGCCCTTCGGGGTGAAGGCGAAGATCCGGTCCTGGTACATCGCCATGCGCGTGTGTTCGAGCAGCTCCTCGGGGCTCTCGGCATTGTCGAGGATCTCGACCAGGTCGCTGATCCAGCTGTGCTGGGTGTCGGGGCGAACCTTGTCCTGCTTGTACGCCCAGTGCGCGGCGAGCCCGAGTTCCGCTTCCTCGTGCATCTCGCGGGTGCGGATCTGGATTTCGACACGGGTATTGTCGGCGTGGATGATCGTGGTGTGGAGCGAGCGATAGCCGTTGCGCTTGGGGGTGGAGATATAATCCTTGAACCGCCCCGGCACCATCGGCCAGCGCCGGTGGATGACGCCGAGCGCCTCGTAACACGCCTCCTCGCTCGGCACGATCGCGCGGAACGCCATGATGTCGCTCAGTTGCTCGAAGCTGATGTGCCGTTCGGCCATCTTCTTCCAGATCGAATAGGGGTGCTTCTCGCGGCCCGAAATCTCCGCTTCCAGCCCGTGGCGCGACAGCAGCAGTTTGAGCCCGGATCCGATCTTGGTGATCCGGTCGCCGCCGCCCTCCTTCAGTTGGGCGAGGCGGATCGTGATCGATTCATACGCTTCGGGCTCGAGCTGCGCGAAGGCGAGCGTCTGCATCTCCTTCATGAACTCGTACATGCCGATCCGCTCGGCGAGCGGGGCGTAGATATCCATCGTCTCGCGCGCGATGCGTTTGCGCTTGTCGGGGTTCTTGATGAAATGCAGCGTGCGCATGTTGTGCAGCCGGTCGGCGAGCTTGACCAGCAGCACGCGGATGTCGTCCGACATCGCGAGCAGGAATTTGCGCAAATTCTCGGCGGCGCGCTCGTTTTCGGTCTGCGCCTCGATCTTCGACAATTTGGTGACGCCGTCGACGAGTCGCGCGACGTTCGCCCCGAACAGCCGGGTGATCTCCTCGGGCGTTGCGACCGTATCCTCGATCGTGTCGTGCAGGATCGCGGTGGCGATCGTCTCGTCATCGAGATGGAGATCGGTCAGAATTCCCGCGACTTCGATCGGATGGCTGAAATAGGGGTCGCCATTGGCCCGCTTCTGGCTGCCATGCGCCTGCATCGAGAAGACATAGGCGCGATTGAGCAGGGCTTCGTTTGCCGTGGGATCGTAGTCCAGGACCCGATCGACAAGTTCATACTGACGCAACATCCGCATCAAGATGGCGTCGCGACGGCTTGATTTGCAACCTGTTTGCGCAACAAACCGAAAAAACCCCTCCCGCGCGCGCGGCGCGGAAGGGGGTAAAGGTCCTCGCGAGGAGGATCCGCGGGATCGGAAACCGCCAGCGCCTTGCTTCCGGCCCTTACTTGGCGTGCGCGTTGCACTTGGTCAGGGCCGCGTCGTCGAACACCTTGCCGCCGGCGCTGAAGGCGGAAAGCTTGCCCGCGTGCTGGACGATCATCTCGCACATGATGTTCTCGCGCTGCGGCCCTTTGCTGGCCGTGAACGCGGTATCGCGCCACTTCCACACGGTGCCGCTGGTGATCAGCATTTGTTGTGCAGGTGCAGCAGCCGGCGTTGCGACATAATAGCGACCGGCATCGGCGGCATGGCCGACGACCGGGGTCAACAGGAGGGCAGTCGCCAGGAATGGCGCCGCGGCACGAAAGGTCGAGGACATCAGAACGACTCCAGAGATATGTTTGCAATGCAGCAATTAGCAAAGTAGGTTGCGACTTGCAACTGAAACTTGCGGTGTTGGTGGCGTGCCGTTTCCCTGCCGTGCAAAAATGCGATACGATGAGGAATCATGGACGAAAAACTCCGCGAACCGCTGCGCGAACAATTGGTCAACTGCAGCCTGCCCGCCGCGCTCGAGGCGATGGGCGAGCGCTGGAGCTTCATGATCCTGCGCGCCGCGTTCAACGGCCTCCATCATTTTGAGGAATTCCAGTCCGAACTGGGGATCGCGCGCAACATCCTCGCCAACCGGCTGGGGCGGCTGGTCGAGCACGGTATCCTGACGCGCGACGCGATGATCAAGGACCGGCGCAAGATCCATTACCAGCTGACCGAAAAGGGCACCGCGCTGTTGCCGACGATGCTCGCGCTGCGCCAGTGGGGCGAGCGGTGGGAGACGGGATTCCGCGCGTCGCCGGTGCTGGTCGATGCGCGCGATCGCCGCCCGATCGGCCCGATCGAGGTGCGATCGTGGGACGGGCGCACGCTGACCAAGCACGACCTGTTGTGGGCCCTGCCGGAGGACGTCAATTATGCGGAGCCGGAAGGGATCGAAGCGACCGCCCGTGCGGCCGAATAGCGTGCGCGGGCCCGCGATGCCTTATGGATTCGCGCGGCGATCTTGCGTATCCCTGTCGCGTGCCTAGCCTTCACGCCCTTGCGAACCCCGCGCGCTTCCTCGCGCTCGCACGGCCGTTGACGCCGGTGCTGTTCTGGGCGGGGGTCGCGCTGATCCTGTTCGGCGGCTGGGCCGGGCTGACTCAGACCCCGCCCGATTATCTCCAGAAGGACAGCGTCCGGATCCTCTACATCCATGTCCCGACCGCGTGGCTCGGCATGGGGGGGTGGAGTGGTATCGCCTTGTCTTCGTTGGTCTTTTTGGTCTGGCGCCATCCACTGGCGATGATCGCGGCGCGCGCGATCGCGCTGCCAGGTGCAACCTTCGCTGCCTTGTGCCTGGCAACCGGATCGATCTGGGGGCGGCCGACCTGGGGGACGTGGTGGCAATGGGACGGGCGGCTGACCTCGATGCTGCTGCTGTTCTTCGTCTATCTGGGCTTCCTCGCGCTGGTCCGCGCAGAGGATGAGCGCGCGGGCTTCGGTGGCGGCGGGCGGATCGCGGCGCTGTACGGCGTGGCCGGGTCGGTGCTGTTGCCGATCATCCGTTACTCGGTGGTGTGGTGGAACACGCTGCACCAGGGGCAGAGCATCGGCCTGACCAAGTCGACGATCGCCCCCGCGATCCTGTGGCCCTTGTGGTTCACGCTCGGCGGTTTCACGCTGTTCTTCGCGGGGATCGTGCTGATGCGGATGCGCACGATCCTCGCGCGGACCAAGGCGGAGGCGCGATTGCGCCGGCGCGCGCATCATGTCGAGGTGCCGGCATGAGCCACTGGCCCTTCATCATCGCCGCTTATGCGCTGACCGCAGCCGGATCGGTCGCGCTGGCGGCGTGGAGCTATCTCGCGATGCGGAGGGCGGAGAAATGAAGGCCAAGCACCAGCGCCTGACGCTCGCCGCGCTCGCGGTGGCGGCGGTCGGCGGGTCGAGCGCGCTGGCGCTGTCGGCGCTCAAGGACCAGGCGGCGTTCTTCTACGCGCCGGGCGACGTGAAGAAGGACGGTTTGCCGTTGGGGCGCGCGGTGCGGCTCGGCGGGATGGTCGCGGGCGGGTCGCTCCACAAGCGCGCGGACGGCGTGACGATGCAGTTCGTCGTGACCGACGGGGTCGCGCGCGTGCCGGTCGCGTTCCGCGGGATCGCGCCCGATCTGTTTAAGGAACATTCGGGTGTGGTGGCGGAGGGGCAGTTCAACCCCGATGGCAGCTTCACCGCGAGCAACCTGCTCGCGAAGCACGACGAGAAATACATGCCCCCCGAAATGGCGGGCAAGATGCACGAGACGAAGACGCTGGTGCAATGAGGGTTGATTTGACGGTTGCTTCCTCGGGTTTTGCGCCGTGTTCCTGCGAAGGCAGGAACCCAGGGCTGGGGGGCGCAACGCCCGTTGGTATTCGGGACTCCTGGGCTCCCGCTTTCGCAGAACCTCCACGAAGGTTGGGTTATGGACCCGTCCTTTGCTGTTTTCCCGCGAAGGCGGGAATCCAGAGCCAAGCAGAACAACGGCTCACAGCTCTCGCAACCTCTGGACTCCCGCTTTCGCGGGAGAACGAAGAGACTTTAGCGATGAGGACGCGGCATGATCGCTGAAGCAGGTCTGGCCGCACTCTGGTTCGCCGCCGCACTGGCGGCGTTGCAGCTCCTGCTCGCGGCGCTCGGCGTCTGGCGGTCGGCCAAGCCCGCGCTCGCCGAGCTTGCGTCCACCGAGGACGTGCTGCGGGCGGTCCGCCCGGTCGCGGTTGTGCAGGGCGTGCTGGCGCTGCTTGCGATGCTGCTGCTGATCGCGCTGTTCGTGCGCAGCGACATGTCGGTGCTGCTGGTTGCGGAGAACAGCCACTCCGCCAAGCCGATGCTGTACAAGGTGGCGGGCGCGTGGGGGAATCACGAGGGCTCGATGCTGCTGTGGGTCACGATCCTCGGCATTGCCGGCGCGGCGGTCGCGCTGTTCGAACGCAGCCTCGCACGACCGACGCTGATCGCGACGCTCGGCGCGCAGGCGGCGATCGCGCTCGGCTTCTATGCCTTCCTGCTGTTCTCCTCCAATCCGTTCGCGCGGATCGATCCGGCGCCCGCGGACGGCAACGGGCTCAACCCGTTGCTGCAGGACCCCGGCTTGGCGTTCCATCCGCCGACCCTGTACATCGGCTATGTCGGCATCTCGATCGCCTTCTCGTTCGCGGTCGGCGCGATGATCACGCGCGATGTCGGCCCCGCCTTTGCGCGCGCGATGCGGCCATGGGTGCTGGGGGCGTGGATCTTCCTGACGCTCGGGATCACCGCGGGATCGTATTGGGCCTATTACGAGCTCGGCTGGGGCGGCTGGTGGTTCTGGGATCCGGTCGAGAACGCTTCGCTGATGCCGTGGCTCGCGGCGACCGCTTTGCTCCATTCGGTGACGGTGCTGGCGACGCGCGATGGCCTGCGTGCGTGGACGTTGATGCTCGCGGTGGTGGCGTTCTCGATGTCGATGATCGGCACGTTCCTGGTGCGCTCGGGCATTTTGACGAGCGTCCACGCCTTTGCGGTCGATCCGACGCGCGGGAGCTTCATCCTTGCGCTGCTCGCCATCTATATCGGCGGCGCGTTGCTGCTGTTCGCGCTCCGCGTGGGGACGGTGCGCGCGGGCACGACGTTCGACTTCGTCAGCCGAGAGGGGGCGCTCGTTGCGAACAACCTGTTGCTGACGGTGATCCTCGGCGTCGTTTTGATCGGGACGCTGTACCCGATCGTCGCGGCGGGGTTCGGGACGCAATTGTCGGTCGGGCCGCCGTTCTTCGACAAGGCCGCCGGGCCGGTCGCGCTGGTGCTGATCGCGGTGATGGCGGTCGGCCCGTTGCTGCGCTGGCGACGCGATACCGCGCAGGCGGCGCTGGGGCGCGTCACCATCCCGATCGCGGTAACCGGCGCGGTGCTGATCCTCGTCGCGGCGACCAGCGGCGGGATCGCGTTGCTGCCGTTGCTCGGGCTGGCGCTCGCGGGTGGCCTGGCGGCGGCAAGCGTCGCGCCCTTGTGGAAGCGCAACCTGCGCCGGACGCCGCTGTTCACCTATGGGATGGTGGTCGCGCATCTCGGGATCGCGGTCAGTCTCGCGGGGATGGCGTGCGATACCGCCTTCACCCAGGCGACGCTGGTCGCCGCGCGGGTCGGCGAGCCGCAGCGGGTTGGGCCCTATACCGTGACGCTCGACGGGGTGAAGCCGGTGATCGGCCCGAACTGGTCCGCGATCGAGGCGCGGCTCAGCGCGCGGCGGGGGGCGGATGGCGGCGTCTTCTTCCTACGGCCGCAATCGCGGTTTTTCGCCAATCCGGTAACGGTGACCAGTGAGTCGGCGATCGCGACGCGCTGGGACGGGCAGCTCTATACCGTGCTCGGCGAACCCGATGCGCAGGGGCGCTGGCAGGTGCGGTTGTGGTGGAAGCCGTTCGTCACGCTGATCTGGCTCGGCGGCGCGCTGGTGGCGGTCGGCGGGGCACTGTCGCTGCTCGGGCGGCTGTTGCGCACCCGCCGCGACCGGGTGCGCACGGACGCCTACGCATGAGTCGGCAACTGATCTGGATTCCGTTCGCGGTCGCGCTCGGGCTGCTCGCGCTAATTGCCTGGGGGTTGTACAAGCCGGCGGACCGCACGGTGCATTCGGCGCTGGTCGGGCAGACTCTGCCCGCTTTCGACCTGCCGCCGATCCTCCCGACCAAGCCCGGGCTGGCCAGCACGCAGTTCGGCGCAGGCAAGCCGCGATTGCTCAACGTCTTCGCGAGCTGGTGCATCCCGTGTGTCGCCGAGGCACCGCAACTGCTTCGGCTGCAACAGGCGGGCGTGGTGATCGACGCGGTTGCGATCCGCGATACGTCGGCGGACATTCGGCAGTTCCTGACGCGCAACGGCGATCCTTATGCCGCGATCGGCGACGACAAGACGAGTTCGCTGCAACTCGCGCTCGGCTCGTCGGGCGTGCCGGAGACGTTCGTGATCGACGGGCGCGGGCGGATCGTCCAGCAGCATGTCGGCGACATCCGCGAGGACGAGGTGCCGGGGCTGATCGCGCTGATGCGGGGGTTGCAATGAGGGGTTTCCCCGTTCTTCTTCCCCGGCGAAGGCCGGGGCCCTGTCGCGATGGCGGATTTCGCGGCGGACTGCGCGCGATGACAAAGCGCCCTCGTCTGGGCCCCGGCCTTCGCCGGGGAAGCGCGGTGGTGGGAATGCTTCTCCTCACCGCTCCGGCCTTCGCCGACAGCAGCCTGCCGCCCGCGCCACTCGCCAACGTGCAGCTCAAGGATCCGGCCAAGGAAGCGCAGGCGCAGGCATTGATGGCGACGCTCCGTTGCGTCGTCTGCCAGGGCCAGTCGATCGCGGACAGCAATGCCGAGATGGCGGGCGACATGCGCTCGCTGGTGCGGACGCGGATCGAAGGGGGGCAGAGCCCGGCGCAGATCCGCGACTGGCTGATCGCGCGCTACGGTGACTACATCAGCTACGATCCGCCCTTCAGCGCGCTGACCGCGCCCTTGTGGATCGCACCGCTGTTGTTGCTCGTGCTCGGCGTCTGGCTTGCGCGAGCCAGCTTCAAGCGACGGCGGCGGTAGCAGACCACCGTCACCCCGTCGGAAGCCGGGGCCGCGTCGTGCCGCGCGCGTGACGGTTCCGCGCGGCAACGGGACGGTGCCAGCCTCCGCCGTGGCGACGGAAGACCCGGGTCAGCCCAGCACCGTTCCCCAATCCCCCGCAACCGCCGCGTCCGCGGCCGCTGCGACCGCCGTCATGACCATCGCATCCTGCGCCAGCGCCGGATCGAACCCCAGCCCCGCCGATACCAGCCGTCCCAGCACCGCCGCTGCATCGCCGTCGCGCGCCGCCAGCGCGAGCGCTTCGCCCGCCGGATCGACGATCGCCACGCCGCCGCGCGCGCGCTGCATCAGGAAGGCGACCCAGCACCCCAGCGCCGCCACCACATGCCGCGGCAGCTGCCCCCGCGCGCGGTGCGCGGCGAGCGTGTCGCCGAGTCGATAGGGCAGCTTCTGGCTGCCATCGGCGGCGATCTGCTCGAGCCGGTGGACGATCGCGGGATTGCGGAACCGGGCCAGCACCGCAGCGCGATACGCGTCGTGATCGAACCCGGCGACGCGCGGAAGGATCGGTACGATCTCCGCGCGGATCATCGCGTCGACGAAGGCGGCGAGCGGCGCATCCTGCATCGCCTCGGCGACGCTGGTCGCGCCGCGCAACAATCCGGCATAAGCGAGCGTCGAATGCGATCCGTTGAGGACGGGCAGCTTGGCCTGTTCGTACCCCGCGACATCGTCGGTCAGCGTTGCGCCCGCGCTGGCCAGCGCCGCCCCGACCGGTCCGCCGAGATCCTGGATCACCCATTGCGCGAATCCCTCGCGCTGGACCGCGGCGCGATCTACGACGCCGAGCGTGTCCGCGACGTCGGCGTAGAGCGCTTCATCCGCGGCGGGGGTGATCGAATCGACCATCGTCCCCGGCACGCGGACTTCGCCCGCGATCCATTCGGCGAGATACGGGTCGAGCAAGCCGGCGTAGGCGATCAGCGCGGCGTGCAGCTTCGCGCCATTGTCGGCGAGATTGTCGCACGGCATCACCACATAGGCGGGCGTCCCCGCGGCGTGCCGCGCCGCCAGTCCCGCGACGATCCAGCCGATCACGCTGCGCGGGGTCTCGGTGCCGGTCAGATCGTGCGCGATATCGGGATGCGTCAGGTCGAGCGTCCCGTTAGGGGCGAGGCAATAGCCCTTCTCCGTCACCGTCGTCGTGACCAGCCGCACCGCCGGGTCCGCCAGCAACGCATGGGTCTCCACGGCGTCGTCGGGGCCGAGGAAACGGCTGTGCGCGCCGATCACGCGGTAGCGCGGTTCGGCATCGCGGATCGCGAGCGTGTAGAGCCCCTGTTGCGCGGCGAGCTCGGTCACCGTGCCCGCGCTGCGCAGCGAGACCGCGGCGATCCCCCAGCTCGGGTCGTGCTGGAGCAGCGTATCGATATACGCCGCCTGATGCGCCCGGTGGAACGCGCCGGGGCCGAAATGGACGATCCCGATCGGCGCGGGTGCCGACCGATCCGGACGGGCAACGGTGGCGGGAAGCGCACCGAGTACGGCATAATCCAGTCGCTGGCGGTCGTCCTGCATCGTCATCCTGCTTCCGCGCTGTTCGAACTGAAGATGTGCGGCGTTACCCGCAGAGGGGCCGGGGATGCCAGCCTCTTTCGCCATCTCCCGCTCGTTGCGGACGACGTCGAGAAACGGCCACGCATGCTGTGCCGGGTTTTTCGACCGGGCTCGCAACGACTGGGGGGGGCGGCGTTTCGGCTGTACGGGACGGGCCCGGCGTGCCGCAGCAGGTTGCCAACGTCGCCCGGCATCGCACCTTGTCCCTGTGCCCGCCACCGCCTACCAGATCGCACGGCAACCCGGTTCGGGAGAAACAGAATGACGCGACGCCTGGATTTGCACCCCGACCGCCTGTTTCCCGCCGATCCTTCCACGCGCGCCATCGCGCGGACGCTCTACGCCGAGATCGCCGACCTGCCGATCGTCAGCCCGCATGGCCATACCGATGCGCGCTGGTTCGCCGACGATGCGCCGTGGAGCGATGCGACCGCGCTGCTGCTCGCGCCGGATCACTATATCTTCCGCATGCTCTACAGCCAGGGCATCGCGCTCGACGCGCTCGGCATCCCGAGCCGCGCCGGCGTTCCCGCGACCGACCCGCGCGCGGCGTGGCGGACCTTCGCCGAGCATTACACGCTGTTCCGCGGCACCCCTTCGCGCATGTGGCTCGACCATGTCTTCGCCGACGTGTTCGGCTTCGACGTCGCGCTGGAAGATGCCACCGCCGACCTGTATTTCGACACGATCACCGAGAAGCTGGCGACGCCGGCGTTCCGTCCGCGCGCGCTGTTCGACCGCTTCGACATCGCGTTTCTCGCCACCACCGAGGGGCCGCAGGACGATCTGGACGCGCACCACCGGATCCGCGAGTCGGGCTGGAACGGGGGCGTCGTCACCACCTATCGCCCGGACGGGGTGATCGATGTCGAGCACGAACAGTTCGGTGCGGCGATGTCGCGTTTTGCCGAGCTGACCGGCGAGGACGTCCACAGTTGGCAGGGGTATCTCGCCGCGCACCGCAAGCGCCGCGCCGACTTCCGCGCGGCAGGCGCGACCGCCACCGATCACGGCCACCCGACCGTCGCGACCGCCAACCTTTCCGCGGTCGAGGCCGAGGCGCTGTTCGGCAGGATCGTCGGCGGCCGCTGGACGCCTGCCGATGCCGAGCTGTTCCGCGCGCAGATGCTGACCGAAATGGCGGCGATGTCGGTCGAGGACGGGATGGTGATGCAGATCCATCCCGGCTCGTTCCGCAACCACAATGCCGGCCTGTTCGCGAGCCACGGGCGCGACAAGGGTGCCGATATCCCGGTACGCACCGAATATGTCCACGCGCTCAAGCCGTTGCTTGACCGGTTCGGGACAAGCACAGACCTTTCGATCATTCTCTTCACGCTCGACGAGAGCGTGTACGCGCGCGAACTGGCCCCGCTGGCGGGGCATTATCCGTGTCTCAAGCTCGGGCCCGCCTGGTGGTTCCATGACAGCCCCGAGGGGATGCGCCGCTTCCGCGAGATGACGACCGAGACCGCCGGATTCCACAACACCGTCGGATTCAACGACGACACGCGCGCGTTCCTGTCGATTCCGGCGCGGCACGATGTCGCGCGGCGCGTCGATTGCGGCTTCCTCGCACGGCTGGTGGCGGAACACCGGATCGAGGAGTGGGAAGCGGCCGATCTCGCGCACGAGTTGACCAGCGGGTTGGTGCGACGGGCGTATCGGATCGATCGGTGACGGGCGACGCCGAGCACGCGCCGCATATGGCTGCCACTGTCCCTTCCCGTCACCCCGGCGAAGACCGGGGCCGCCACGTTGCGGGGCGCGACCGGCGATACGACACCTGGTCGCCCGCCGAGCGCGGGTAACCACACGGCCCCGGCCTCCGCCGGGGTGACGGACGCGGGGGCAAGCAAGTTCGCAGAGGTCTTGCCTCCGCGGGGATGACGGAGGGGGCAGTCGACAACACGGCCCACGCCCGCTTCAATAAAGGACGACACGATGAAGATCCTGGCATTCGGCGAGATCATGCTGCGGCTCTCCCCGCCGGGGCGCGAGCTGTTGCTCCAGACGCCCAAGCTCGACGTGTGGTTGGCGGGTGCCGAGGCGAACGTCGCGGGCGCGCTCGCGCGGCTCGGGCATGACGTCGCCTTCGCCAGCGCGCTGCCCGACAATGACCTCGGGCGATCCGCGATCGCGACGCTGCGCGGCGCTGGCGTCGAGACGCGCGGCATCCAGCTCCGCGGCGACCGCATGGGGCTGTATTTCGTGACCTCGGGCGCCGGCCTGCGCGCGACCGAGGTGATCTACGACCGCGCGCATTCGTCCTTCGCCGAAACGCCGAGCGAAGCGTGGGACTGGGACAGGCTGCTCGACGGAGTCGACCGGCTGCTGCTGTCGGGCATCACCCCCGCGCTCGGCCCGGTGCCGGCGGCCAGCGCGATCGCCGCCACCGAGGCGGCGTCCGCGCGCGGGATCGCGATCGCGTTCGACGGCAACTGGCGCGGCAAATTGTGGGAACGCTGGGACAGCGACCCGCGCGGCATCCTGATGCAGCTGGTGGACAAGGCGGACCTGCTGTTCGGCAACCACCGCGACATCGCACTGCTGCTCGACCGCGACTTCGCATCCGACGGCGAGGACCGGCGGCGCGCGGCGGTTGCCGCGGCGTTCGAGGCCTTTCCCCGCTTGCAGACGATCGCCTCGACCGCGCGGCACGTCGAGCATGTCGACCTCCACCGCCTGTCGGCGCGAGTCGATACGCGCGAGGCCAGTGCCCAGACCGAGGACGTCGTGCTCGCCGGGATCGTCGACCGGATCGGCGGCGGCGACGCGTTCGCGGCGGGCGTGCTCCACGCGCTGCGGCAGGGTGGCGATCCGGCCGCGGCGGCACGGACGGGGCTGGCGCTCGCCGCGCTCAAGCATTCGTTGCCGGGCGATGCGTGCCTGTTCCGCCAGGCGGATATCGACGCCTATCTCGCCGGCGGGCTGGACGTCCGGCGGTGAGCGCGCCGATCCGCGTCGGGCTGATCGGCTACGGTCTCGCCGGGGCGTGCTTTCATGCCCCGCTGATCACGGCGCTGGACGCTTTTACGCTGAGCACGGTGGTGACGTCGCGCGATGCGGCGGTCGCGCAGGCGCTGCCGCAAGCGCGGGTCGTGCGCGACAGTACCGACCTGTTCGAGGATCGCGCGATCGATCTGGTCGTGATCGCCGCGCCGGACGCGCAGCACGCGCCGCTGGCGCGGGCAGCGTTGGAGGCCGGCAAGCATGTCGTGATCGACAAGCCGTTCGTGACCGATCCTGCCGACGGCGCGGCGCTCGTGGCGCTGGCGGCCGCGCGCGGGCTTATGCTGTCGGTGTTTCACAACCGTCGCTGGGACGGGGACTTTCTGACGGTGCGCCACATGCTCGACTCCGGCGTGCTGGGGGAGATCGCCTTGGCCGAGCTGCGCTGGGATCGGTATCGCCCGGCGATCAAGCCCGGCTGGCGCGAAAAGCCGGGGGCGGGGCTGCTCAACGATCTTGGCCCGCATCTGATCGACCAGGCAATCCAGCTGTTCGGCATGCCGGACGGGGTTACGGGCGATGTGGCGATGCAGCGTGCGGATGCACTCGCCGACGATTATGTCGAGGCGACGCTGCATTACGGATCCCGCCGCGTGATCGTCTCGGCGGCCACGCTCGTGGCCGCACCGCGCCCGCGCTTCGCGCTGCATGGCCGGTACGGCAGTTTTGTCAAACACGGCATCGATCCGCAGGAAGCCGTGCTGCGCGGCGGTGGCGGACCGCGCGATCCCGGCTATGGCATCGATGCCCCGGCGGACCACGGGATGCTGACCTTCGGCGACGGACGGCGCCAGTCGGTGCCGACCGAACCGGGGAACTGGTACGCCTTTTACGAAGGGGTTGCCCGCGCGATCCGCGAGGATGCTGCGCCGCCGGTCGCCGCCGCCGATGCCCTGATGGTCATGCAAGTGATCACCCAGATCCGCCGCAGCGCCGCGCAACGGAGCCCATGATAGCGGCGGTGTGACGGTTCCTTGCCAGGATCATTCTTTAGATCGATGGCAGGAACCGAAGCGTCCCCCTTCGGTTTGACGCTGGTGGGAGGCACTTTGTCGCACGGCGTCCGAAGCGTCTCCGCAGGAGGAGCGTGGGATGAACGGAACCATCGTTTTTCGCGCCGATTACGAATTGATCGGGCGCGTACTCGCAGAAAAGCTGCGTCGCCGGACCGAGCGACCCGATTTTCAGGACTGTATCCGGGTCATCCCGCCACGCCCGCTCCCCTGGGCGGAACGGGCTGGTCGCTGACGGGGAACGGCGCGCGTTCGATCGCAGGACCGCCTTGCGCCTGACGGGACCGAGCGCTTTGTGCGACGTTGACAACGTTTGGCGGGTGGGCAGCTGTCAGGCCGACCGAACGATCCGCGCCGCATAGCACCCGCGCAACGCATAATGCGCGTGAAGATAGGCGACGCCCGGATCGGCGAACAGGCGTTCGATGCCGGGTATCAGCGCCTCGCCGGCACAGAGCTCCGCCGCGCGCATGTCGCCGACGTCGTCGAACGCGCGCAGCGATATCGGGCGACGGTAGAGCGCGTCGGGAATCGTATCGACAACGTCCAGTGCTTCCCGCGCTGTCTCCCCCACGAAGATCGCGTGGCGTGAGCGATAGGGCGTATCCGCCGGCTGATGTTCGTAGTTCAGCAGGATCGCGGTTTCCCCAATGGCGAGGTCGCGCACCGCGATCCTGTCGGGAAACCCGGGGTAGGTATCAACGCGACAGCGCCGCGCCCCGCACGCGGCTAGTTCGGCATCGGTACGCCCGATGAAATTGGCGAAAAGGCCGGGATCGAGGCCCAGAACGCGAAATGCCATGGTTTGCTCCTTTGTCGCAGACGGCATTGGCGCAATCCGGCGCCAATGCCGTCCCGGAGCTTGCGGGCAAAGAAATTGGCGCGTCTACGGCCTGTTCAGCGGCGCATGATCGATCTGCGGCAGCACATGTCGCGCGAACAGATCGGCCTCCGCAGCGTGCGGATAGCCCGACAGGATGAACGCCTCGATCCCCATGTTGCGATAGGCATTGATCTTGGCGAGTACCTGGTCGGGATCCCCGACGATCGCCGCGCCACAGCCCGAGCGCGCGCGGCCCACGCCGGTCCACAAATTCGGCTCGGCATAGCCGTCGTCCGCGGCATTCTCCCGCAGCGCTGCCTGTGCGGCGACACCGGCCGAGGTCGAATCGAGCGATCTGGCGCGGATCGCCGCGCCTTCCGCCGCATCGAGCTTGGACAGCAGCCGCACTGCGGCGGTGCGCGCCTCGGCCTCGGTGTCACGGACGATGACGTGCGCGCGGTAGCCGAACTTGAGCGTGCGCCCGTAAGCGGCGGCGCGCGTGGTCATGTCGGCGATGATCGCGGCGACCGCTTCCTGCCGGTCGGGCCACATCAGGAAGACGTCGGCTTCGCGCGCGGCGGCATCGCGGGCGTCGGGCGAAAGGCCGCCGAAATAGAGCAGCGGTGCCTTGCCGGAGACGGTGCCGATCCGGGGCGGGTCGAGCTTGAGCTTCCAGAATTCGCCGTCATGGTCGAGCGGCTCGCCGTTGAGCAGGGTCTTCAGGATCCGCATCAACTCGACCGTGCGCGCATAGCGCGGGCCGGAGCCGAGCGTCTCGCCGGGCATGTCGGACGAGATGATGTTGACCGTCAGGCGCCCGCCGAGCAGCCGGTCGATCGTCGCGATCTGGCGCGCGAGTTGCGGCGGCCAGCTTTCGCCGACGCGCACCGCCATCAGCAGCGCCATCCGCTTGAGCATCGGCGCGATCGCGGCGGCGAAGGCGGTGGTATCCATCCCGAGCGCATAACCCGAGGGGAGCAGGATATTGTCGAACCCGCCGGTTTCCGCCTGGAGGACGATGTCGCGGCAATGCTCCCAGCTCGACTTGAGCTTCGCATCGGGGACACCGAGGAACTCGTAATCGTCGTCGCACAGCGCCGAGAACCAGCTGACCTCGCACGGCACGCGGGTCGCGCTCATGGCAGGCGTTCCCCGCGCGAGGCGATCAGCACATCGTACCAGCTCTGGCGGGTGAAGCGGACCTTGTAGACGTCGGCGATCTCGGCGATTCGGGCGGCGTTCTGCGTCCCGACGATCGGGATCGCGCGTGCCGGATGCGCCATGATCCAGGCATAGGCCGCAGCCGCGCGCGACACGCCGGCGTCCTGCGCGACTACGTCGAGCGCGACCGAGACCGCCTTGGAGCGATCGTCCTCGGGCGACCCGATCCGCCCACCGCCGAGCGGCGACCAGGCGAGCACCGCATGGTCGCGTTCCATCGCGAGATCGAGCAGGCCGTTTTCGATCGGCCCCAGTTCGAGCGGCGACAGTTCGGGCTGAAGGCTGGCGAGCGGGATCGTGAGGAACGCCTCGAGCGCCCGGATCTGCGGAATCGTGAAGTTTGACACGCCGACTGCGCGAACCTTGCCCGACGACACCATCTGCTCGAGCGAACGCGCGAGCTCCTGCGGGTGGGTCAAAATGTCGGGCCGGTGGATCTGGTACAGGTCGACTTGGCCGACCCCGAGTCGCGTCAGCGAATCCTCGAGCGCCTTGGTCAGATAGGCGGCACTCTGGTCGTAGGGGACCGGCGGTAGGATCCCGCCCTTGGTGGCGAGCACCATCCGGTCGCGCAGGGCGGCGTCCTCGGCAAACACCTTGCCAAGCAGCGACTCGGCATCGCCGAAACCGTCCACCCCATTGAATCCGTAGATATCGGCGGTGTCGAACAGCGTGACGCCCGCCTCGAACGCCGCGTCGATCAGCGCGCGGCCTTCCGCGACCGAGGACTGGCCGAAGCGCCACATCCCCCAGGCGACCGGGCTGACCATCAATCCGCTCTTGCCGAGCGGACGCAATTCGGGTGTAAGGATGATCTCAGACATCGTTGTCATATAGAGGCGAAGACCTTGGCAGAGCAAGTGCGTTACGGGTTGGTCGGCACTGGCATGATGGGGGTGGAGCATATCGCCAACCTCACGATCACCCCGGGCGCGGTCATCACCGCACTGGCCGATCCGGCGGAAGGTTCGCTCGGCTGGGCTCGCGATGCGCTCAGCGACCGTGCGAGCGGGGCGACCGCGTTCGGCTCGGTAGAGGCTCTGGCGGCGAGCGGTCTGTGCGATGCGGTGATCGTCTCCAGTCCGAACTATACGCATCGTAGCGTGCTCGAGCCGTTGTTCGATGCCGGCCTCCACATCCTGTGCGAAAAGCCGCTCGCGACGACGCTGGACGATTGCCGCTGGATCGTCGAGCGCGCAGACCGCAGCGACCGCGTGTTCTGGACCGCGATGGAATATCGCTACATGCCCCCCGCCCAGGCGTTCATCGAGGAAATCCGGAACGGTGCGATCGGGCGATTGCAGATGCTGTCGATCCGCGAGCATCGCTTCCCGTTTCTCGTCAAGGTCGCCGACTGGAACCGCTTCAACCGCAACACCGGCGGGACGATGGTCGAGAAATGCTGCCATTTCTTCGACCTGATGCGGCTGATTACGCAGAGCGAGGCGGTGCGCGTCTATTGCTCGGGCGCGATGGACGTGAACCATGTCGACGAAAGCTATGGCGGCGAGCGGCCCGACATCATCGACAATAGCTACACCACCGTGGATTTCGCCAATGGGGTCCGCGCGATGCTCGACCTGTCGATGTTCGCGGACGGCGCGGAGAATCAGGAAGAGATCACCGCGGTCGGCGACCAGGCACGGCTCGACGTGCTGATTCCGGAGGGCGCTTTGGTCCATTCGCCGCGTGTCGGGTTCCGTAATCCCAAACAGGTGACGCGGCGCGTGGTCGAAGTCGAGCAGGCGGCGCTCGATGCGGGGAGCCACCACGGCTCGACCTTCTACGAGCATCAGCGGTTCAATGCAGCCGTGCGCGGGTCGGGGCCGGTCGAAGTGACGGCGCGCGACGGAATGCTCGCGGTTGCGATCGGCACCGCGGCGGAGATCAGTGCACGAGAGAAACGCGTCGTCGAGATGAAGGAGCTGGGGTTCTGATACTTTAATCCCACTCCCCCTCCCGTTCGTTTCGAGCGAAGTCGAACGGACGGAACGCGACAAGCACAACTTTACGCCGGGCAAGACTGACAGCGGTGTCCGGGACCGCAAAAGAGCAATACCCACCAAAGAAGTGGGATTTCTGTACAGGGAGGGAATGATGATGACCAAGGGACGCTATCTCGCGGGAGCCGCCGGCTTCGCGCTGTTCGCCGCCAGTCCGCTCTGGGCGCAGACCGCGGTTTCCGCGCCGGACCAGAGACCCGCGCCCGTCGCCGAAGCGACCGCGCCGGTGCCCAACGCCCCCGACGAAGCCCCCCCCGGCGACATCATCGTCACCGCGCAGAAGCGCTCCGAACGGCTGCAGGACGTGCCGGTCGCGGTCAGCGTGATCTCGGGCGATGCGCTCGCGAGCCAGGGCAAGGTCAGCCTCGAGGGCGCGCAATATCTCGTTCCCACGCTCAACTTCCTCAAATCGGGGACGACTCTCAACCAGTCGCTGTTCCTGCGCGGAGTCGGCACGTCGACCTTCTCGATCGCGGGCGAGCCGTCGATCTCGACCGTGGTCGACGGCGTCGTCTACAGCCGCGCGGGCGAGGCGTTCGGCGATCTGGTCGACGTCGATCAGATCGAGGTGCTGCGCGGGCCGCAGGGCACGCTGTTCGGCAAGAACGCGAGCGCGGGCGTGATCAACATCATTTCCAAGAAGCCGACCCGGACCTTCGGCGGCTATGTCGAGGCGGGGTTCTTCACCGACAGCGAATATCGCGGTCGTGCGGCGATCAACGTGCCGCTCGGTGACAGCGTGCGGTCGCGGTTGACGGGGTTCTACACCAATTACGACGGCAACATCCGCAACACTGCCGTGAACAAGATCGTTAACGGCTTCGAACATTATGGCGGGCGTCTGCAGGTCGATGCGGATGCCGGGCCCAATGTGAAGCTCGCGTTCATCGCGGATTATCATCACAATGAAGACGATTGTTGCGGCGAGGTGATCGCCACCGGGCCGATCAACACCACGACCGGCGCGGTCGTCACCAACCCGTCGTCGAGCGTGCTGCCGACCCCGCGCGGCACCGATACGCGCTCGATCGCGCAGGATCTGGTGACGCGGACCAAGGAGACCGGCTACGGCTTTTCGCTGCAGGCGGACATCAGCGCGGGGACGCAGACCGTCACCTCGATCACCGCCTATCGCAACTACAAGAACACCGAGATCCGCGACGGTGATTTCCTGCCCGGGGCCTATGTCGGATTCAACCAGCTCCACGATTTCGGGCCGCAGACCGGCGATACGTTCAGCCAGGAGCTGCGGCTGACCTCGCCCGGGCACCAGTTCCTGACCTATGTGCTGGGTGCCTATTATTCGCGCGCGGCGAGCGAGCGGATCTTCACGCGCAACGACGTAGTCTGCAACACGACGCCGGGGACGACCCCCAACCCGCTGGTGCCGTGCGGCAGCGCAGGCGCGCCGCGCACGACGTCGCCAACGGGCACCGCCGATTTCGGGTCGGTGTTCAAGAACATGGCGCTGTTCGGGCAGGGCACGCTCAATTTGACCGAACGATTCCGACTGATCGGCGGCTTGCGCTACACGGTCGACCAGCTTGACGTGTTCCATTCGCGCGTCACGGCGCTGGCGGGGCCGGGGATCAACGGCAATTTCGATCAGGGCGTGTATAACAATGGCCTCGGGGGGGGCGTTTCGAACGGCATCCCGTTCCGCGCCAAGGCGACCAACGAGAATCTGTCGGGCAAGGCGGGCGTCCAGTTCGACATCAACCGCGGGTCGACGGCCTATGCGACCTTCGCGCGCGGCTATAAGGGGCCAGCGTTCAACGTCTTCTACAATCTGACCGCTACGGGCACGAACACAATCGCGCCGGAAACGTCGGATTCGTACGAGATCGGGCTGAAGAACACGTTCCTCGGCGGCAAGCTGACACTCAACCTCGCCGCTTATTACGCCAAGTATCACAATTTCCAGGCGAACAACCCTGACTTGGTCGCTGGCGTGGTCGTCACGCGCTTTACCAATGCGGGCGACGTTTCGACTCGCGGCGGCGAACTCGACGCGACGTTCCGGCCGATCCGCGACTTGAGCTTCACGGGCGGCGTCGCGTACACCGACGCGCATGTCGACCAGTTCAACGCGCCTGCGGGGGCGGCGGTGGTCCCGGCGGGAACGCCGCTCGGGTTTGCCCCCAAGTGGAAGGGTAACCTCAGCGCCGATTATCGTGTGCGGACCGGCGGTTTCGCGGACATTTTCCTCGGCGCGCAGGGGGCCTACCAGAGCAGCGAACTCGCGCTGTTCTCGGCGGATGCGGTGCAGCGGCGGCTGGGGACGATCGGCGCGTACGGGCTGGTCAATCTGAGCGTCGGGCTGGCCACGCCGGACGATCACTACAAGCTGACCTTCCAGGTGCGGAACCTGTTCGACCAGAGCTTCGCTGCGTCGATCATCAACGGCGGCCCGGGCCAGGCGTATCGCTACCAGATCCCGCGCGATGCGGACCGGTATTTCGGGGTGACCGGGCGGGTTACGTTCTAAGCTTTGTTCTCCCGCGCAGGCGGGAGTCCAGGGTCACAGGCGTTGCGCGTGGGCTCTGGGCTCCCGCGTGCGCAGGAGAACGGTGGCGGTGAGGGGCGCACGTTCGCATCAACCGTTCGGGCTGAGTGAAGTCGAAGCCCCTTGCGCGGCGCCAGCCCTTCGACTTCGCTCAGGGCGAACGGGGGGCGTGTGAAAGCCTTCTCAATGCGCCACCATCAGCCGATCCCCGCGTTCGCTTGCGTCGATCGGCACGATAAGATGTCGCGCGATGCGGATCGGTATTTCGGCGTGACAGGGCGGGTTACGTTCTAACCTTGTTCTCCCGCGTAGGCGGGAGTCCAAGGTTACAGGCGTTGCGCGTGAGCTCTGGGCTCCCGCGTGCGCGGGAGAACGGTGGGGTGTGGTGCGGGCGCTCCCACAAACCGTTCGGGCTGAGCGAAGTCGAAGCTCCTCGCGCAGCGCCAGCCCTTCGACTGCGCTCCGGGCGAACGGAGGGGGCATGTGCAAGCTCCCTCAATGCGCCACCACCAACCCGTCCCCGCGCTCGCTCTCGTCGATCGGCACGATCCGCGGGATCAGCAGGTGGATCGCGAACAGCGCAGTCAGATACGACCCAGCGCAGATCGCCAGCGCCGGCCCGTACCCCCAGCCGTGCGCGAGCGCATAGGCCTGGAACTGGATCATCCCGATCGAACACAGATTGCCGCAGAACGCCGCGATCCCGATCCGCGACCCGACCGAACGCGCGGGCGTGATGTCGGTCACCACCCCGAACACGTTGGTCGAGAACCCCTGATGCGCGAACAGCACCAAGCCCAGCAGCAACGCCGCAGACCACGGGCTCGAAACGCTCTGGACGAACACCACCGGCAGCACGAGCAGCGCATAACCCAGCATCGTCACCTTGCGCGCGCGGTTGACGCTCCACCCCGCCGCCATCAGCCGCGAGGGGAGGAACCCGCCGGTCAGCGCGCCGCACGCCGCGTGCACATAGACCAGCGCGACCGGCAGCCCGAGCTTGCCCTGTTCCATCCCGAACAGCCGGTGGAACAGGTCGGGCAGCCACAGCAGCATGAAGAACCACACCTGATCTGACAGCACCTTGGCGATCGCGATCGCGAGCGTAGCGCGCGTCCACAGCACTTTCAGCCACGGCACGGGCGCAGGCGCGACCGCGTCGAGCGCGACCGGCTGGACGCGGATCGCGAACCACACGACGACCCAGATCAGCCCGAGCCCGCCCGCGACGAGGAACGCCGCCTGCCACCCGAACGCGAGCGCGAGCGCGGGAATGAACAGGGGCGTGACGATCGCGCCGATATTGGGCGCGGTGTTGCCGATCCCCAAAGCGATCTGGCGGTCCTTGTGGTTGAAATAGGTCGCCGCCGATTTGACCGCGGCGGGCGTGCCGACCGATTCCGCGATCCCGAGCAGAATCCGCGCGGCGAAGAAGGCGGGGACGGTGGTCGCGAAGGCATGCGCCATACCCGCGAGGCTCCACATTAGCACCCCGAGCGCGAACCCGATCCGCAAGCCCACCCGATCGAGGAACCAGCCGGTGCCGAGGAACGCGAACGCGGTCGCGACCTGGAAGGCGGTGCCCATGTTGGCATAGTCCTGGTCGGACCAGCGGAACTGCGCCTCGAGCGTCGGCTTGAGCAGCGCGAGGATCTGCCGGTCGACATAGTTGAGCATGACCGCGACGAACACCATCGCGACGATGATCCACCGGGCTGCGCCGCCTCGCATTGCCATATGCGCTCCACTCCTGTCTTTTTGTTGAGACAGCGTTGTCAGATATCGTTGCGTTCGGCTAGACTCGAACGCAATCCGTCGCCCGGTCTTGTCCCCGGGTCTGCCGCGCTCCAAGACATGAAGGTGCGGTGTGCGGCACGGGGAACCCAGGGACAAGCCCGGGTGACGCAAAAAGGGTCGGTGAAGCGCGATGGCATCCAGGCAACCGAACCGTCCGCTGCCGATGGCGGCCGATCTCTACGGTGACCTGTATGGCAACGTCGCGGAGACACCGAAGCGCGACTGGCGCGGGTATGCGCCGGGGCTGGTGGTGGTCGTCATGGGGACGCTCGCCGCAGGGTTCCTGTCGGATCATTACGGCGTGCCGCTGACGCTAATGGCGTTGCTGATCGGGCTGGCGCTCAATTTCCTCAGCGCGGATTCGCGGCTGACCCCGGGGCTGGCGTTTGCGTCGCGCTCGCTGCTGCGCTGGGGGATCGTGCTGGTCGGCGTGCGGATCACCTTCGGGCAGATCGTCGCGCTCGGGCCGGTCGCGTTGCTGTGCGTGGTGGCGATCGTCGCGCTGACGATGGCGGCGGGGGTGTTCGCGGCGCGGCGCTTCGGGTTCGATACCGCGTTCGGGCTGCTCGCGGGCGGGTCGGTCGCGATCTGCGGCGCAAGTGCCGCAATGGCGCTGGCGACGACGCTCGGCGAGAAGCGCACGACGCAGGCGCAACTGACGCTGGTGCTGGTCGGCATCTCCGCGATGAGCGCGTCGGCGATGATGCTCTACCCGCTGGTCGCGCATGCGCTCCACATGAGCGACCTCAAGGCCGGGTTCCTGCTCGGTGCGGCGATCCATGACGTCGCGCAGGCGCTGGGCGCGGGCTATTCCTACAGCGACGGTGCGGGCGGGATCGCGGCGATCGTCAAGCTGACGCGCGTGGCGTTGCTCGCGCCGGTGCTGGCGGTGGTCGCGGTGGGGCTGGCGCGGTTCGATCCGAAGGGCGGGGCGGGCAAGGCCAAGGGGCCCGGCGTGCCGTGGTTCGTGGTCGGGTTTTTCGTGCTGGCGGGGATCAATTCGTTCGGGGTGATTCCGCCGATCGTCGCGACAGGAGCGGAGAAAGCGGCGGCGGCGATGCTGGCGGCGGCGGTGACCGCGACCGCGATCCGCTCGCCGCTCGCGCAATTGCTCGAGGCGGGGCCAAAGCCGTTGCTCGTGATCCTGATCGCGACGGTAGCGGCGTTTGCGTTCGCGCTTGCGGCGGCGGTGTTCCTGATCGGGTGAGTCACCCCTGATCCATAGCGCCGTCATGCTGAACTCGTTTCAGCATCCACTTTCCGCCTGGCCCGTCAGCCCGTGTGGCGCGGTGGACCCTGAAACGAGTTCAGGGTGACGGCATGGGTGTGGGGCGACCGAAGTGGTGACGGTTCAGCGCGGACCCGCCACAACCCCGGTCGATTCCCGCACCACCAGCTCGAACGGCAATTCGCGCTGTTCCGCCGGCACCTCCGCATCGACCGGCGCCAGCAGCAAGTCCGCCGCCTGATACGCCATCTGCCGGGTCGGTTGGCGAATCGTGGTGAGTGGCGGCCAGACGAAGCCCGCCATCTCGGTATCGTCGAACCCCGCGACCGACAGCTGTTCGGGCACCTTCAGCCCGCGCCGATGCGCCGTCGTCAGCGCGCCCGCCGCCATGTCGTCGCTCGAGGCGAAGATCGCGGTCGGCGGCTTCGCCAGATCGAGCAGCACCGCCGCCGCGGTCGAGCCCGACGCAAAGTCGTAGCTTCCTTCGCACACCAGATCGGGATCGAACGCGATGTCCGCCGCGCCGAGCGCCCGGACATAGCCACGCAACCGCTGTGCGCTGGTCGCATAGCTCGGATGCCCTGCGATGAACCCGATCCGGTGGTGGCCGAGTGACAGCAGGTGGGTGGTCATCACCGCTGCCGCCGCTTCATTGTCGATGAAGGTTGCGGGGCCCAGCTCGAGCCCGCTGCCTGGCGAAACCCGCACGAACCGAACGCCGCGTCGCGCGAGCAGGTCTAGCACGTCGGGATTGTCCGAGACCGGCGGGGTGAGGATCAGCCCGTCGACATGCGTCGCGTCAACCAGGCTTTCGAGTTCGTCGAGCAGGGTCGTCGCGTTGCGATCATAAGGCTGCGCAATCATCCGCACTCCGTCGAGCACGCACCGGTCGCGGATTCCCGACTGCATCTCATAGACGTAATACGGGCTCGGGTTGTCGCAGATCAGCGCGATCTGGAAACTCCGCCGCCCGGCGAGCGAACGAGCCGCCATACTCGGGCGGAACTTGAGCTCGGCCACCGCGGCCTGCACGCGCGCGCGGGTTTCCGCGCCGACATAGCGCTCGTTGTTGAGTACCCGCGAGACGGTCTTGATCGACACGCCCGATACCCGCGACACGTCCTTGATCGTTACGCGCAATTCGTGTGCCCCCCGCGGCCATCTCCGGGCCTGGTCCGGGTTTGCCGCAGCGGGGGCACGACGGCAACCGTCACGCCATGATATTGCGCCCGCGGGATACGGTAGCCGTGTGCCCGATGCGTCCGGCGGCGGACTTGGCCTTGATCGTGTCGACCATGATCCAGTCGTTGCTGACCGTCGCGGGCGTCAGCGTCATCGCCATGTAGCCACGCCGGCTGGTGTCGCACCATTTCAGCTCGGGGTTGGTCCTGATCAACGCGGCTGCGATGGTCCTGGGATCGGTCTTGCTTGCCGTTTCATAGCCCGGCGACGTGACCGAATGCCCGGCGAACTCGACGCCGGCGGGCTTGCCGTCCTGCCCGAGGTCATAAGCCCAGGCATTGTGGCTATCACCCGACAGTACGACAAGGTTCGCGCCCAGCCCTTGCGCCTTGCGGAGGAAGCGTGCGCGCGCGGCGGGATAGCCGCCCCAATTGTCGTAGTTGAACGGCAACCCGACCTTCGCCGCGGCGACGCCAGCGAGCAGATAGCCGCGCGCGCGTTCCGGGGAATCGGGCGAAAGCCAGCTCATCGCTTCCGCCGGCATCACCGTCTGTCCCATGATCGTTCCGAAGCCGACGACCTGCCAGCGTTGCCCCTGACGGACCGATTGCGCCATCGCATGCGCGAGCCAGCTTTCCTGCTGCGATCCCATCATCGTCACGGCTGGGTCCATCCACAGGCCATCGCGGAACGCCTTCAGCGCGCTGGTCGGGTCGGTCGCCGCGAACAACGGTGCGACGTCGGGCTGCTTGGTGCGCGCGAGCAGCCGGGTCTCGGTGCGGAACAGCGTGGCGAGGGTGCCGATTTCATAGGCTTTCCACGGCTCGTCCGAGACAGGCATCCATTCGCGATATGCCTGGATCGACGCGGCCCGGCGCGCATTCCAGTCGCCTTCGTTCGGCTGATGGTTCTGCGCGCCGCCCTCCCAACTGTCGTTCGAGGATTCATGGTCGTCCCACTGGACGATCATCGGGTGCTTTGCGTGGAGCGCCATCAGGTCGGGATCGCTGCGATAACTGCCATAGCGCAGCCGGTAATCCGCCAGATGGAACAGCTCGTTTGACGGAAGCGGCACGCGCCCGGCCACCTGATCCTTTGCCGCCGGATAATCGCCGGTCTCATATTCGTAAAAATAGTCGCCCAGATGAATCGCCAGATCGATATCGTCGCGCGCGGCAGCGTGCGCATAGGCGTTGAAATAGCCGTACGGCATGTTCGAGCACGAAAAGGTGACGGTGCGGAAGCGGTCGACCGGGCCGACCGGCAGCGTCTTGGTCATCCCGAAGGGGGAAAAGCTGCCATCGGGCGCCACGAACCGATAGTGATAGCGCGTGTCGGGCTTGAGCGTGTCGACCGTGATCTTCGCGGTAAAGTCGCGCCACACCCCGGTGATCTGGGATCCGCCCGCGACGATGCGTGCAAAGTCGGGCGTTTCGGAGATTTCGACGCGGAGTTCAGCCGTATCGCCGGTCGTCGGGACGTAGCGCGTCCACAGCAGCATCGTGTCACTGCCGGGTTCGCCGCTGGCGACCGAATGGGTAAAGCCGCGCGCCTGCGTCACATTCGGGGTCTGCGCGAAGCCGGGAACGGCAAAGGCCCCAAGACCGAGCGATCCGGTCAACAGGAGCGAGCGGCGGTCGATCTGGACGGTCATCTTGGGGCTCCTACTGATACCATGTTTCTTCTGCCGTGCGGATATGGCGTGTTCGTGACAGGACCGAAACTGCATGCTAGGCGCCGGCGCGATGGAGCCAACCGTTCCCGGGCGTATCGGTCTGCCGCTTCGGCTTCTGGCCACGGTATTCGTGCTGTTCGCGCTGCTCGCGCTGCTGCGACCGATCGATCACGACGAAAGCCAATATGTCGCCGCCGCGGTGCTGAGCGCGCACGGCGATCTGCCGTATCGCGACTATGCCTATCTGCAGACCCCGCTCCAGCCGCTGCTGTTCGCGCCCTTGGCGGCGATTGCCGGGACCTTGGCGTGGCCGGCGCTGCGGCTGGTGAACGTGCTGCTCGGCGCGATCCTGGTCGGATGCGTCTGGCGAGCCGCGCGCGAAGCCGGCGTGGCGGCGCGAGTGGCGTTGGCGGCGGCGGGGTTGTTCGCGACCTGCGACTGCTTCCTGTTCAGCGTTGCGACCGCGCGCAACGATGCCTTGCCTGCTGCGCTGCTGGGTGGTGCGCTGGTGCTGATCGTCCGCGTCGCGACCGGGCGCGGCCGGTGGGGCGGCGCGCTGCTGATCGGGGTGTTGCTCGCGGCGGCGGCGGCGGCGAAGATCTCCTATGCGCTGCCCGCGGCCGGCTATGGCGCCTATGCGCTGTTCGATCGCCGCCATCGGCCACTAGCGGTGTTGGCGGGGGCGTTGCCGGTGCTGCTATTGGTGGCGTGGACTTGGGCGCAGGCCCCTGCGGGCTTCGTGTTCGGCGCGGTGCAGTTTCCGGCGCGCGCGCCTGCCGAATACTATCTGGCGACGCCGTGGAAATTGACATGGCTCGCCAAAGCGATCGACCTGCTGAAGTTTCTGGCGCTCGGACCGGGGCTGGTTGCGCTGATCGTAATGGCGCGCCGGGGGTGGCACCGGTTGCCGGTCGTTACCGTCGTGACGCTGGCCGGAGTGGCGGCGGCGATGCTGCCGTTCCCGACGTGGCGGCAATATCTGCTGCCGGTCCTCCCGCCGCTGTTCCTCCTGCTTGCGGTGGCGTGGCAGGAGCGGCCGCCGGTGCAGTGGGTGCGGATCGTGACGGCGGTGTTCGTGGCTGCAGGGCTTGCGCCGACGGTTGCCGGGCTGATCGCCGGTGGGGGTGGCGGAACCGGGCGGTTGCCGCTGCTGGCTGCGTTGCGCGACGGGCGTGCGGTGCGGAATGCACTCGATCGGGCAGAGGTGACGGGGCCGGTTGCGACGCTGTCCCCGCAGTTTCTGGCTGCGACCGGGCGGTTACCGGACCGGCGTTTTGCGACGGGGCCATTCTATTTCCGGAGCCATGCGCTGGTCGCGCCGGGGGCGGAAGCGGGGTTGCATCTCGTCTCGGGGGATCGGTTGGATGTCTTGGCAAGGCCTCTAGCAAGCGCTTCCCCGGCGAAGGTAGGCGGGCGCAGTACGCTGCCGCCCGCCGCGATTCTCCTCGGCGGCGAGGCCAAATGGAGCAGCGGAAACCCCGATCTCGACAGGCGGCTCGAACGTTGGGCGATCGCGCATCGCTATCGCGCGGTACAAGTCGCGTCCCCGCGCTTCCGGCTCTACGTCAGGCGACCCTGAGCAGTCGTCCGCTGCGCTTCGCGTCCACCAGCCCCTGGTAATAGTCCATGAGCTCGATCGTATGTTCGCGGTCGCTGCGAACCTTGGTCGCCGCGACCAGCGCCGCACGGCGCAGCACCCGCTGGTCGCGTGCGAACAGCCGGTGGATCGCGCTCGCGGCACTCTGCGCATCGCGCGCGGTGTAGAATTCGGACGACAGCGGGTCCGCCACCTCGGCACATCCGCCGGTATCCGGCACGATCAGCGGCAATCCGCCCGCCATCGCCTCGGATGCAACGAGCCCGAACGGCTCCGCCTCCGACCCGTGGATCAGCGCGTCGCAGCTCGCGACGATCCGTGCGAGCCGCTCGCGGTCATAGACCGGGCGGAACATGCGGATGTGCGGCGAGCCGGCGATCCGTGCCTCGATCTTCGCGCTTTCGACCCCGGCGCCGAGCAGCATCAGCCCGACCGGCAGGTCCGCACCCGCGCGCTCGACCGCGTCGATCACCAAGCGCCAGCGCTTCTCGGGATGATGCCGCCCCAGCCCCAGCAGGAGATGCCCGGTCGGCGGCAGGTCGCACTGCGCGAGCAATGCCGTGCGCAACCGGTCGTCGCGCAGGTCGGGCGAAAAGTGCCCGCGCTCGATCCCGAGCGGCATCGATGCGTCGATCCGAACGCCGCGGTTCTTCAACCGCTTCTCGAGTGCGGGGCCGTTGGTGACGACCGTGTCGAAATGCGTGAGGAAACTGTCCATGTAGCGGCTGTACCAGTTGAACGCACGCTCGATCCGGTCCTGCGGGGCGAGCCCTTCGAACCAGCGCAGCGCATAGGCAGCCATATTGTCGTTGTGCATGAAGAACGCCTTGACTGCGTCCCCCTGCCATTTGCCCACGACCCAGGGCAGGCGCCACGGGGATGACGTCTCGACCACGTCGGGCTGGAGCTGGTCGAGCAGGCGAAGGACTGGCGCGCCGTCCCAGAAGATGCCGTAATTGGCGTCGAGCGGCAGATGGCCGGTCTGCACCGTGATCACGCGGCCGCCGCCGGGGCGTTCCTCGATGCTGGGTTCGCGCCCCGGCGCGATGACGATCAGTTCATGCCCGAGATCGGACATAATCCCCATCTTGCGATCGATATACGTGCGCACCCCGCCGCCGGTCGGGGAGTAGAATTCGTTGACGTCGACGATCCGCATGCGATCAACCGCCTTGAATTGGACCAAAACCACCGAGCCCGCGAAGATATTGCGCGCGGATTTCGACCGAGACAACACCTTCCGGGACGACGATCCGGCCTTGCGTCACTTTGGGCCGCGCGCGACCGAGTTTGGTGTTGCTGGGGAATCCGGCACCGTCGGACCAGAAATTGAACTTGTTGCGGCCGTCGCGATTGTGCGTGAACAGCAGGGCGTACGGCCCCGGGGACGGCACCCGGATGCACAGCACGACCGGACCGCTCGCCGGGGTGGGGACCCGTACCCGGCGGAAGAACTTGCCTTCCTTGATGAGGTCGCGGTCGTCCTTGAGAAAGTCGGCCTCGTTCGCGGGGTATAGCTCGAGCTTGAGTTCGCCGGTCCGATCCTTCAGCCCGTCGACCGTGACGCGGATCGCCGGGCCGCCGCTGGTGCAGGCAGCGCTGTCGCTGCCGATCGGCGACTGCACCGCGCGCGCCGGGCCAGCCGCCAGCATCGCCGCTGCCAGCCCCGTCGTCATCACCAGCTTGCGCACCATCGTCACGACTTCCTAATCAGATCGACCAGCCCGAATATCGCGACCAGCACCACGTGGACCAGCAACGGCAGGGCCGCCGTCACTGCAATCAACACGGACAGTTGCGCGTCCTGGCCGATCAATAGGGTGGCGAAGGTGGCAAAAAGAAGGTCCTTGTTCGGCACAAGTGGCAGCCGTCCCACAATCATCCGAGCGGCGGACAGAAGCAGCCACATGCCGACCGGCACGATCGGCAGGCCGTAATGCCAGGCAAAGGCGGTCAGCACCGAGCCTGCGATCAGCCGCAGGCAATGCACGCCGAAGATCCACCACAGCGTCCGCCGTGGCAACGAGAATACACGCTTCGAAAAGATCAGGAACGGCAGCGACATGGCGAACACGGCGACGACCGACCAAGTTGCCGTATGCAGTTCCGATTCGGTCATCAGCCCGACGCCAAGCGGCAGTGCGAGCGCAATGATCGCCAGGGTCACCATGTTGCCCGCTATCGCCGACAGGATGCTGACATCCTTCACCGCGCCGAACGGCGCCGCGACCATCGACGAGCGTTGCCGCGCCCAGGCGTAGAAATAGGCTTCGCCCGAATAGTTCAGCACGTCGTTGGCGATGCGTTTCTTGGCGAGCGCGATATAGCCGGCGGCGGGGATGCCCCAGAGCCGCCGGAAAATCACGAAGTCGCCGGTCACCGGTGCAATGTAGACCAACGCAAAGAACACGTAGAACAATGGGTTGCTGGGCATGGCCGACCATAGATTGTCGACTCCCATCGCCCGCAGTTTCATGCCCAGCCACACGATCATGATCAGGGTCGCGGCGGCGCCGAGATAGGATGGCCAGCGTCGACGCCGACGGGCCATCGGCTCCAGCCCGGCAAGATCGGGGGTGCCTGCAATCCCTGGCAGCGGTGGCAAGGGGAGGTGTGCGGTCGGGGCATCCGTCGCAGCGCCGATTCCCGGCCCGGTCGTCAATTTGTTCACGTGGCGAAGGTGTCCGCTTGTACGCCGATCAGGGTGATCGAATGCCGCGCCTTACCCCGAACCGGGCCGCGCGGCAAATCGCGTGCGTACGGTCGGTCGGATCGTTCCACTCCCCGCAAATTGAAGGTTATTCCGGAACGGCCGAGAAACATTTGCGACACAGCGGGGTTACAAACACCCAATCATGCTGAATCCTCGTCCCCCCGCCGCGCACATTCTCGCCTTTGCCCAGACCCTCGACGGTGGCGGCGTGGAAAAGGCGTTGTTGCGTCTCGCCGGGGGGTGGGCGGAACTCGGGCGACGCGTGACGCTGGTGATCGGCGACGTTGCCGGACCGCTGTCGCGCGATCTTCCCGACGGCGTGGACGTACGGACGGTAAGGACGACGTCCATGGTCGGCATGCGCGCGATCGCGGCGTTGACCGAGTCGATCGATCCCGACGTGCTGTTCTGCCCGGGAAATCATTATACCGCGCTCGCGGCCTGGACGCGGCTTCGCCTCGGAACGCGGTGTCCGCCGATCGTCGCCAAGATTTCGAACGCGCTCGACCGCCGCGACCATAACGCACCGGTCGCTGCGGCCTATCGCACCTGGCTCAAATGGCATCCCAGCTTCGTCGACCGGCTGGTGGCGATGAGTCCGGCAATGGCGGACGAAGCCTGTACGATGATGGGGGCCCGGCGCGATGCGATCAGCGTGATCCCGAATCCGGTCCCGCGGCCGCTTGTCGCAACGGCACCGTCGGTCGTCCCTCGGGGACGGTTCCTGCTGGGCGTCGGCCGGCTGGCGCCGCAAAAGCGTTGGGACCGTTTGATCGATGCCTTTGCCGATATCGACGACCGCGACGTATCGCTGATGATCCTCGGTGAAGGGGCAGAGCGCGCAACGATCGAGTCGCGCATCGCCGCGCGCGGGCTCGGGCGGCGTGTCCTGCTGCCAGGCCATGTCGACGATCCCACGCCGGCGATCGCCCGCGCGACGGCGCTTGCGCTCGTCAGTGATTTCGAGGGCGTCCCCGGCGTGCTGCGCGAGTCGCTCGCGGTGGGAACGCCGGTGGTGGCAACTGACTCCAGCGTCGCGGTACGCGAGATCGTCACCAGTCCGGCGGTCGGCAGCGTGGTCGTGCCCGGCGACGCGGCGGGGCTAGTCGCGGCGCTTGAACATTGGCTGGAGCCCGGTCGCTCGCGGCCACAGCCAGTACCCCAGCCGGGCGAGAATGCCGCCGCGGCCTATCTCGATCTGTTCGACCACGCCGTTCTGGAGCGACGCTTCAGGCGGGGGTTGCAGCGCGCGGCTTGACCTGATCAGGGTGTGCCGCGGCGATTTCGGCGATCGTCGCTGCCGCGGCATCGGCAGCGACCAGCCGGGGAAAGCGATCGAGCGCCACATCGAACCGCCGGGCATTGTACAGTTGCGGCACGAGGCAGGCGTCCGCCAGATTGGGCCGATCGCCCCCGAGCAGCGGCCCCGCAGTCTCCGCCGCCATCTCCTCCAGGGCGCTTAGCCCCGTCTCGACCCAATGGACGTACCAGGCCCGGCGGGCCGCTTCGTCCGCGCCGAATTGTTCGGTCAGTCGATTCAGGACGCGCAGATTGTCGATCGGATGAAGATCGGCAACGACCGACAGCGCCTGCGCCAGCACCCGTGACCGTGCGATCGGGTCACGTGGCAGCATCGGGGTGGCGGGACAGGTCGCATCCAGATAATCGATGATAGCGAGACTCTGCGTCAGCACCGCGGTGCCGACATCCAGCGCAGGGACCAGTCCCTGGGGATTGCGCGCGAGATACGCCGGCGCGCGCTGCGCGCCCTGGGTTAGGTCGACCGCGACGCTGTCATACGCAACGCCCTTGAGGTTCAGCACGATCCTGACGCGATACGCCGCCGACGAGCGCCAGTAATCGTACAGGACCGGAGTCATGCGGTCTCTGCTTCGCCTTCCGCTTCCGAACTTCGTTCGAGCGCGACCTTGATCATCGCGGTCATCGGGTCGGCAAGCGTCAGCCCGAGCAGGCCGAACAACGTTCCCGCCAGGATCTGCGACGACAGCGTCAGGGCGGGCGGCAGGTCGACCGTCTTTTTGGCGACCATCGGGATGACGACATAGCCGTCGACCGCCTGGATGAAGACATAGATGCCGATCGCCCAGAAGCCGGTCTGCGTCCCGGCACTGAACCCCACCGCGACCATCAGAACGCCGCTGGTAATGGCGCCGATGTTCGGAATGAAGGCCAGCAGCCCGGTGATGATGCCCAGCACCAGCGCCATCGGCACGCCGGCGAATGCCAGCGCAACCCCGGTCATCGCGCCCTCCAGCGCCATGCCAAACAGACGCCCGGCAAGCAGGCGGCGCATCGTGGTTGCCATCTGGTCGATCGTGCCAGCGAAACGCGGGCGCATTTCGGTCGGGATCATCCATTCGAGCCCACGCCCGTACAGCCGTGGTTCCATCGCGACGAACAGGCCGATCACCAATACCATCACCAGGCTGGCCATCGCGCCGAAGAACGTCCCGAGATAGCTGGTCAGCTTACCGAACGAACCGAGCGCCTGCTGCAGCATCCCGTTGATATCGGCCTGTTGCGGCATGATGCCCTTGCTCGACGCCCAGCCCGCGAGACGGGTGGCCTGCGCGATCAGCGTCTGCTGGAGCTGCGCGAACTGCGCGGTGACCTGGACGCCGGTCAGCCACACCAGCCCCACAAGGAACACTACGGTCAGCAACACGACGATCATCAGCCGCCACGACCGCCCGATCGGCAGCACGCGGCCGAGCAAACGAACGCCCCCGTCGAGCATCGCGGCGAAGACCAGCCCGCCGAAGATGATCAGCAGCGGATGAATCAACAACACGAGCAGCGCGATGGCGCCCGCCAGCCCGAGCCACACCGTCGCCCGGGTCAGTTCCTTCCGAACGAACGGGTCGCGCAGCTCGTTGGGGGCAGGTTCACTAACCAGTTCTACGCTTTGGGACTCACTCATCAATTACGGCTCGCATGCAGGGAGGTGCCAGCGCGTCCACCACGGAACGACTGACCCCAGGTCAAGGGATTCCAGGAACCAAGCCCGGTCTTCGAAAAAGTAATGAATTCCGCGCGGCCACCAAGATATTCCCACGGCACTGGACCGCCAAGACCCTGTTCGGAAAGCGGAAAACGGCTGTCGGCGCTACGATCGCGATTGTCGCCCATCAGGAAGACATGGTTGGCGGGAATGGTCACTGCGGGATAATTGTCACCGGGATAGCTGCCCAGGTCGACCGTGTCGTAATGGCGGCCATTGGGGAGCGTCTCGGTCACCAGCGGCAGCCGGCAGAAGCTTTTGCCGTTGGGCGCGGTCTGTAGCGCATTGTCATATTGCGTCGGATCGCACGTCACGCCGGATTCGGGCGAGGGCAAGGGCGCATTGCCGTAATTGGGAATATCGACGTAATGGATGGGCCCGCGCTTCACGGGGACCCCGTTAAGAATGACGGTGCCGTCGCGCACTTCCAGCCGATCGCCGGGTAGGCCGATCAGCCGCTTGATATAGTCCGTCTTCGTTCCAGGCGGCGTCACGATCACGACGTCGCCGCGCTCAGGCAGGTGGCCGAGCAGGCGGCCGGGGAAGAAGGGCAAAAGGTGGAAGGTCGGCGAGACGAACGACCATCCGTAAGGGAACTTGCTGACCACCAGCTGGTCGCCGACGAGCAGACCGGGGAGCATCGATTCCGACGGAATGTAGAACGGCTTGGCGATGAAGCTGTGGAAGCCGAGGACGGCGAGGATAAGCCAGAAGATGCCGCGCAATTCCGATGCCCAGTCGGTGCCCGGCTTCTTGCTCTGCTTCCCGCCGGTCGTGGTGCGGGCATCGTTGGCGCCTGCGCGCGGCTTGGGGTCGTCTGCGCTCAGGGCCAGCTCCTCGTTCATGTCTCGTCCCTCGGAACCGCTTCGATGATCACAAACGCTTGCGCCCAGGGATGATCGTCGGTCATCGTCAAATGTAGTCGCGCGACGTGGCCGTCAGGCGTCAACGCGTCAAGCCTTGCCTTTGCGCCGCCCTGCAGGTGCAGGGTCGGCGCGCCGGAAGGTGCGTTGACGACGCCAATATCCTTCATGAACACCCCGCGCTTGAACCCGGTTCCGACCGCCTTGGAAAAGGCTTCCTTGGCAGCGAAGCGCTTGGCGAGCGTGCCGGCCTTGGTGAACGGTCGGGCGGCACCCTTTGCCCGTTCGACGTCGGTAAAGACGCGCTGTTCGAAGCGCTCGCCGAAGCGGTCGAGCGATGCCTGGATGCGCTCGATGTTGCACAGGTCCGAGCCAAGACCGATGATCATGCTGCTCCCTCTCCCCGCTTGCGGGGAGAGGGCTGGGGAGAGGGGCAGTCCGGCCGCGCTGCGCTCATTGCAGCCCCTCTCCCCGCAAGCGGGGAGCGGAGAATGTGGCGCGCTTCACCGCGCCGAATCCATTGCGGCGCGCATCGCTCGGACCGCGTCGTCCAGCCCCACGAAAATCGCATCCGCGATCAGGCTGTGCCCGATGTTGAGCTCGCGAATCTGCGGGATTGCGGCGATCGGCGCGACATTGGCAAGCGTGAGACCATGGCCGGCATGGACCTCGATCCCGTTCTTGACGGCGAGCGCGGCGGCATCGGCGATGCGACGGAGTTCGTCTGCCTGCGCCGCGCCTTCCAGCTCGCAATAGCGCCCGGTGTGGAGTTCCACGACCGGCGCGCCGAGCCGGAGTGCCGCGTCGATCTGCGCCGCGCTCGGTTCGACGAACAGCGAGACGCGGATCCCGGCGGCACCCAGCTGTGCTACCAGCGGCTGGAGCATCGCGAACTGTCCCGCCGCGTCGAGTCCGCCCTCGGTGGTGCGTTCCTCGCGTTTTTCGGGGACGATGCACGCTGCGTGCGGACGGTGCCGCAACGCGATGTCGAGCATCTCCGCGGTCGCCGCCATCTCGAGATTGAGCGGTATCGTCAATTCGGACGAGAGCCGCGCAATATCGTCGTCGGTGATGTGCCGGCGGTCCTCGCGCAGGTGTGCGGTGATCCCGTCCGCACCCGATTCGGCGGCCAGCAGTGCGGCCCGGACCGGATCGGGATAGCCCGAGCCGCGCGCGTTGCGCACGGTCGCGACGTGATCGATGTTGACCCCCAGACGCAGCGCCCCGGTCATGCCGCGCGGCTGCCGGGCTTGATCGCGGGGATCGCGGCGAGTTCGGGCGGAAGCGCGTCGGCGCTGTAGGTCGGCACGTCGAGCCGGATCAGCGGGAAGAAGGGCACGCCGAGATCGGCGGTGCCGTTCGACCGATCGACCAGCGCGCCCGCCGCGACCGTCTCGCCGCCCGCCCGCGCGATCGCGGCGATCGCCTCGCGCGACGACAGGCCGGTGGTGACGACGTCTTCCATCATCAGTACCCTGGTGCCCGGTTCGAGCCGGAAGCCACGGCGAAGCTCGAACGTGCCGTCGGGACGTTCGAGGAACATCGCGGGGACGCCGAGCGCGCGGCCCATCTCGTGACCGGCGATCACGCCCCCCATCGCGGGCGACACGACCGCCGCGATCGTGCTGCGGACATGCTCCGGGATCCGGGCCGCCAGCGCTTCCGCCAGCCGTGCGCCGCGCGCCGGATCCATCAGCACGCGCGCGCATTGCAGGTAGCGGGAAGATCGCAGGCCGGACGACAGGATGAAGTGTCCTTCCAGCAACGCCTCGGCGGCACGGAATTCGGCCAGAACATCGTCTTCGGTCATTGCTTGCGGTCCAGTGATTGCGGCGGCCTGATTACGGGGCAGTGCCGCCTGACGCAACGATATGCCCGTAAAAAGCGTGGCGCGGCAAAAACGCGTTCCATAAAAACGGCCTGCGCGACTTGAGGCATCGGCATAGTCCGCTTATAGGCCCAAAAGAAAAAGGCGTATCCCCGCCGGATTGTCGTCGTATAGTCGGTGGAGTCGCCAGGGGTAGAAACAGAGGATGCGTATGATCGGATTCAAGTCGATCGTGCTGGCCGCGGGCCTCGCGATGGTTGCTACAGGGGCGGTTCAAGCCGCGCCACAAGCCGCTCCGGTCGTTACCGTTTCCAAGCCCGAAGTCACGCCGGCGCCCGCTGCCGCAGCGCCTGCTACACCGTCCGCGGCAACTGACCCGATGCTCGCGGTCGACGGCGCGCCCGCGATGGGGATCGACCCCAATATCGGGCAGCCGGTGCTTGGCCATATCTCGCTCCAGCCGCAGGTCACCAAGACCGGACGGCAGGCGGCGTGGTTCCACAATGCGCTGCTGATGCCGGTCATCACCGTCATCTCGCTGTTCGTGCTCGCGTTGCTCGGCCTTGTGATCGTGCGGTTCCGCCGGGCAGCGAACCCCGTCGCGTCCAAGACCTCGCACAACACCATCCTCGAGGTCGCCTGGACCGGCATCCCGGTGCTGATCCTGCTCGGGCTCGCGCTGCCGTCGATCGGGTTGTTGCAGGCGCAGTACAAGCCCGCGCCCAAGAATGCGGTCGTGTTGAAAGCGATCGGCAACCAATGGTATTGGTCTTACGAATATCCCGGCAACGGCGGGTTTTCGATCACGTCGAACATGCTGAAAGAGGCCGATCAGGTCGGCAAGGGCGAACGCGCCCGCGCCGCGGTCGACGGGCCGCGGCTGCTCGCGACCGATAATCGGGTGGTGCTGCCGGTCGGCCAGCCGATCCGGCTGATCACCACCTCCAATGACGTGATCCACAGCTGGGAAATCCCGGCGTTCTGGATCAAGCTCGACGCCATCCCGGGTCGCCTCAACGAGACCAGCTTCACGATCGAGAAGCCCGGCGTCTATTTCGGTGTCTGCTCCGAACTGTGCGGCGCACGGCACGGCTATATGCCGATCACCGTCGAGGCAGTGCCCCCGGCGGTGTTCGCCGCGTGGGTCAAGGCCAAGGGCGGGACGATGCCCGCCAATGGCGCGCCTGCAGCGCCGGTCGCCAAGACCCCGTCCGCCGTCGCGACGGGCGAGCCGACCGCGATCGGCAACGCCGCGGCCGCGGCGCTGCCGGCCGTGGCGCCCGTCGCCGGTGCCAGCCCGGTCGCTGCCCCCGCCGCCAATGCTTCCGCAGGGAACTGAGTCATGACCGATACCGCCCTGACCCCCAGCGCCTTCGAAGCGCATCACGACGACGCCCATGCGCATGACGCGCATGACATGCCGTTCTTCGCGCGTTGGTTCATGTCGACCAACCACAAGGACATCGGGACGCTGTACCTGATCTTCGCGATCGTCGCGGGGATCATCGGGGGCGGTATCTCGGGCCTGATGCGCGCCGAACTGGCGCATCCCGGGATCCAGTATCTCGGCTATTGGGCGAGCTTCCTGCCCGGTGGCGAGCAGGGGCTCGATCATTCGCTCCATCTGTGGAACGTGCTGATTACCGCGCATGGCCTGATCATGGTGTTCTTCATGGTGATGCCCGCGATGATCGGCGGGTTCGGTAACTGGTTCGTACCCATCATGATCGGCGCGCCCGACATGGCCTTCCCGCGAATGAACAACGTGTCGTTCTGGCTGCTCATTCCCGCCTTCACGCTGCTGCTGGCATCGCCGTTCTTCGGTGGTGCGGGCAATGGCTGGACGCTCTACGCGCCGCTCTCGACCTATGGCGAGCCGGGGCCGTCGACCGACATGGCGATCCTCGCGCTCCACCTTGCGGGCGCATCTTCGATCCTCGGCGCGATCAACTTCATCACAACGATCTTCAACATGCGTGCGCCGGGCATGACGCTGCACAAGATGCCGCTGTTCGTGTGGTCGGTGTTGGTCACCGCCTTCCTGCTGCTGCTGGCACTCCCGGTGCTCGCCGCCGCAATCACGATGCTGCTGACCGACCGCAACTTCGGCACGACCTTCTTCGATCCGGCGGGTGGCGGCGATCCGGTGCTGTACCAGCATCTGTTCTGGTTCTTCGGCCACCCCGAGGTCTACATCATGATTCTGCCGGGCTTCGGCATCGTCAGCCAGGTGATCTCGACCTTCTCGAAGAAGCCCGTCTTCGGCTATCTCGGCATGGCCTATGCGATGGTCGCGATCGGCGTGGTCGGCTTCGTCGTGTGGGCGCACCACATGTTCACGACCGGTCTCAGCGTGAACACCAAGATGTACTTCACCGCAGCGACGATGGTGATCGCGGTGCCGACCGGCATCAAGATCTTCTCGTGGATCGCGACGATGTGGGGTGGCTCGCTCACCTTCAAGACGCCGATGCTGTGGGCGATCGGGTTCATCTTCATGTTCACGGTCGGTGGCGTGACCGGCGTCGTGCTCGCCAACGGCGGCATCGACGATTACATGCAGGACAGCTATTATGTGGTGGCGCATTTCCACTACGTGCTGTCGCTGGGGGCAGTGTTCTCGCTGTTCTGCGGCTTCTATTACTGGTTCCCGAAGATGTCGGGGAAGATGTACAACGAGTTCCTCGGCCAGGTGCACTATTGGGTGTTCTTCCTGGGCGTGAACGTGATGTTCTTCCCGATGCATTTCCTGGGCTTGCAGAACATGCAGCGCCGCGTACCCGACTATGCCGATGCGCTTGCGCAGTGGAACTGGGTCGCGAGCATCGGCTATATGATCATGGCGGCTTCGATGGTGGTGTTCTTCGTCAACGTCATCATCTCGCTGATCGGTGGCAAGAAGGCTGGCGACAGCCCGTGGGGCGAAGGCGCAACGACGCTCGAATGGACGCTGTCTAGCCCGCCGCCGTATCACCAGTTCGAGACGCTTCCGCGGATCGACTGACGTTTTAACTCCCCTCCCGCGTGCGGGAGGGGTAGGGGTGGCCCTGCGCTCTGCTCCGACCGATTCCGCGAGGGGATAGCGCGAGCCCACCCCCAGCCCCTCCCGCGAGCGGGAGGGGAGGATTTTGTAAATGACCGTTGTGACCGTTTCCAACCCGAGCCTTCCCGCCGACTGGCGCGACTTCTTTGCGCTGACCAAGCCCCGCGTGATGCGTTCGGTCGTGTTCACCGCGCTGTGCGGATTGCTCGCCGCGCCGGTATCGCTGCCCCCAGTCCTCGCCTTCACCGCGATCCTCGCCATCGCGCTTGCGGCGGGCGCGGCGGGCGCGCTCAACCAATGGTATGAGTCCGACATCGATGCGCTGATGAAGCGCACCGCCAAGCGCCCGCTCCCCGCGGGCAAGATGGAGCGCGAGACCGCGCTCCAGTTCGGCGTGGCGCTCGGCGTGTTCTCGGTGTTGTTGATGGGGCTGGCGGTCAACATCCCCGCCGCCGCGCTGTTGGCCGTATCGATCCTGTTCTACGTGCTCGTCTATACCGTGGGCCTCAAGCGCCTGACCCCTCAGAACATCGTGATCGGCGGCGCGGCGGGCGCGTTTCCGCCGCTGATCGGTTGGGTCGCGGCGACGGGGTCGGTCTCGACGCTGCCGCTGCTGATGTTCGCGATCATCTTCCTGTGGACCCCGCCGCACAGCTGGGCGCTCGCGCTGCTGATCCGCGACGATTACGCCAAGGGTGGCGTGCCGATGCTGCCCGTCGTCGCGAGCGCCAGGACGACGCGCGCGCAGATGCTGTTCTATGCAGTGCTGATGACCGCGGCGGCGATCTCTCCTTGGCCGCTCGGCCTCGCGGGCTCGCTCTACGGAATCGTGGCGTCGGTGCAGTCGGCGGTCTTCCTCGGACTGACCGTCTGGGTCGTCGTCCGGCGCGCGGAGACGCCCGCGACGATGAAGGCCGAACGCTGGCTGTTCGTCTATTCGATCGGCTATATCCTCGCGATCTTCGCGACCCTCGCAACCGATCGGTGCCTGGCATGAACGAGCTTCCGGATCCGACCGCACAGGCGACGCTGGTCCGCAAGCGCCAGCGCGCACGCGCGACCGCACTGGCGATCATCCTGTTCGCGTTCGTGATCCTGGTGTTCGCGATCAGCATCGCCAAGATCAAAGCGGGGATGCCGCACGCATGATCCGTTCGATCGCCCGGATGGATCGCAAGCTGCGGACCGCAATGCTTGCGGTGCTGGGCATCTGCTTCATGTCCGGGCTCGGCTGGGCGAGTATCCCGCTGTACCGGATGTTCTGCCAGGCGACCGGCCTCAACGGCACGACGCAACGCGGGACGGTCGCGCCGGGGGCGGTCAAGAACCACCAGATCCGGATCGACTTCGACACCAATGTCGCGCCGCACATGCCGTGGAAGTTTTCGCCGGAGAACCCGTATGACACGGTCGACGTCGGCGCGCGCGACATGGCGTTCTTTACGGCCACCAACACCTCGAACAAGCCGATCACCGGCACCGCCACCTTCAACGTGACCCCCGCGCAGGCTGGCAAATATTTCACCAAGATCCAGTGCTTCTGCTTCACCCAGCAGACGCTCAAGCCAGGCGAGACCGCGCGCATGCCGGTGATCTTCTTCGTCGACCCGAAGATCCTCTCGGATCCGGACGCAAACGACGTCGAGACAATCACCTTGAGCTACACGTTTTACCCGGTGGATTCGGCGAAAGCCAAAAGCTAGGGTAGTAAAAACCGATCGATCCAACGATCATACGACGGGGATGCAGCATGGCCGGTGCCAAGAACCACGATTACCACATCCTGCCGCCAAGCATCTGGCCGCTGGCCGGAGCGATGGCCGCTCTTGCCATGGCGTCGGGCGGGATCATGTGGATGCACTCCGCGGTCGGCGGCGGCTTGGTATTTTACGCCGGGCTCGCTGGCGTTCTCGCGGTGATGTACGGCTGGTGGCGGCAGGTCATCCTCGAGGCGAATGCCGGGGATCACACCCCGGTTGTCCAGCTGCACCTGCGTTACGGGATGATCCTGTTCATTGCGTCGGAAGTAATGTTCTTCGTCGGCTGGTTCTGGGCGTTCTTCGATTTCTCCCTGTTCCCGGCGGGCGTGCAAGTGCTCGACGGGAAGGTCAGCCTGATCGCCGACGTCGCGCGCGGCGCGGGGCAGTGGCCGCCCAAGGGCCTCGAGGTGATCGACGCGTTCAAGTTCCCGCTGCTCAACACGCTGATCCTGCTCACCAGCGGCACCACCGTGACCTGGGCGCATCACGCGCTGATCCACGGCGATCGCGACGGGCTCAAGAAGGGGCTGTGGGCGACGATCATCCTGGGGCTGATCTTCAGCTCGATCCAGGCGTTCGAATATTCGGAGGCGCCGTTCCCGTTCAAGGGGCTCAACTATGGCGCGGCGTTCTTCATGTCGACTGGGTTCCACGGCTTCCACGTGATGATCGGGACGGTCTTCCTGATCGTCTGCCTGATCCGCACCTATCGCGGCGACTTCACCCCCAAGCAGCATTTCGGGTTCGAGGCGGCGGCGTGGTACTGGCACTTCGTCGACGTGGTCTGGCTGTTCCTGTTCGTCACCGTCTATGTCTGGGGCGGCTGGGGCGCGCCGGTCCATAGCGGGTGATGCCGCCGGAGCGGGGCCAGACCTTCGTCGCGCCGAACCCGGCGGCCGCCGCGCTCAAAGGGCTTTGCCCGCGCTGTGGCGCGCCGGGTCTGTTCCGCGGGTGGTTGGACTTCGCTGCGAAGTGCCCACGCTGCGGGCTCGATTACAGCGCGTTCAACGTCGGTGACGGGCCCGCTGCGATCCTGACCTTGGTGCTGGGCGCGCTGATCGTCGGGATCGCGATCGCGATCCAGCTGGCGTGGGGGCCGCCGATCTGGCTTCAGCTCGTTATCTGGCTGCCGATTACGGTGTTCGGCGTGGTCGGGTCGCTCCGTGTCGCCAAGGCGGCGCTGCTGGGGGCGGAGTATCGCAACGCCGCGCATGAGGGACGAATCACCCCGCCATGAAGCGCGTTCCGGTCTTCGCGACGATTCTGGTCGCGCTGGCAATCATTGCGATGGTTGCACTTGGCGTGTGGCAGCTCGGGCGGCGGGCGGACAAGGCGGCGCTGCTCGCCCATTATGCGCGGAACGTCACACTGCCGCCGGTCGCCTTCCCCGCAATCCCCGTCGACGACGGGCTTTTATTCCGCCGTTCCAGTGCCTTATGCCTTGAGCCCGTGAGCTTCGCGATCGAGGGCGGGCGCAATGCGCGCGGTGGCACGGGCTGGCGCCAGATCGCGCATTGCCGTACCGGCGCGGAAGGGCCGGGCTTCACGGTGCAGCTCGGGTTCGGCAAGGATCCGCATGCCAGGCCGTCGTGGAAGGGCGGGCCGGTCACGGGCTATATCAGCCACGCGCCCGACCATCAGCCGCTGATCGCCGGTCTGTTCGGCAGCGCCGCGCCCAAGACGCTGATGCTCGTGGCCGACCCGCCGCTCGCCGGGCTCGATCCGAATCCGCAACCCGATCTGTCGGCAGTGCCCAACAACCACCTCGCTTACGCGGTACAATGGTTCATCTTCGCCGCGATCGCCGCAATAATCTATGCGCTTGCGCTCCGGCGACGCACGGTTGCCGAGTCGGACGCATCCCGCTAACCGCAGTCGCCATGCGCTATATCAGCACGCGCGGCACTGCGCCGGCACTCGATTTCCGTGACGTGACCCTCGCCGGGCTGGCGAGCGACGGCGGATTGTACCTCCCCGAAAGCTGGCCGCAGTTCACGCCGGAGCAGATCTCCGCGATGCGCGGGCTTTCCTATGTCGAGACCGCGGTGCAGGTGATGTTGCCGTTCGTCGGCGATGCGCTGAGCGAGGCGGAGCTGCGCGGATTGTGCGAGGAAGCGTACGGCCGGTTTGCGCACGCCGCAGTCGTGCCGCTCGTCCAGCTCGATGCGCAGCACTGGCTGCTCGAGCTGTTCCACGGCCCGACGCTCGCGTTCAAGGACGTCGCGCTGCAATTGCTCGGGTTGCTGTTCGAACGCTTCCTGACCGGGACCAGCCAGCAACTGACCGTGATCGGCGCGACGTCGGGCGATACCGGATCGGCGGCGATCGATGCGCTCGCCGGGCGCGCCGGGGTCGACGTGTTCATGCTCCACCCCAAGGGCCGCGTCTCGGACGTCCAGCGGCGGCAGATGACCACGGTGATCGCGCCCAACATCTACAATATCGCGCTCGAGGATTCGAGCTTCGACGATGCGCAGGCGCTGGTGAAGGCGATGTTCAACGACGATGCCTTTTCGAAGCGGTTCGCGCTGTCGGCGGTCAATTCGATCAACTGGGCGCGGCTGATGGCGCAGGTGGTCTATTATTTCTACTCGGCGGTCCGGCTCGGCGCGCCCGAGCGGCCCGTCGCCTTCTCGGTCCCGACGGGCAATTTCGGCGACGTGTTCGCGGGCTATGTCGCGTCGAAGATGGGGCTGCCGGTCGCCAAGCTGATCGTCGCGACAAACGTCAACGACATCCTCGCGCGCGCTTTTTCGACCGGGGATTATTCGAGCCGGAGCGTCATCCCGACGCCGAGCCCGTCGATGGACATCCAGGTGTCGAGCAATTTCGAGCGCCTGCTGTTCGATCTCGGCGGGCGCGATGGCCACGCGCTCGCGGCGCAGATGCAGGGGTTCGAGGCGACGCGCGCGATGCAGCTGACCAATGCGCAGCGTGCCGGTGCCGCCTCCCTGTTTGCGAGCGACAGCGTCGATCTCGACGACATGGCGCTGGCGATGCGGCGGACGTGCGAGCGAAGTGGGCAGGTGATCGACCCGCATACCGCGATCGGGCTGGCGGCCGCGCACCGGGCGGGTCTCCCCGCCGACGTGCCGGTGGTGACGCTGGCGACCGCGCATGCCGCCAAGTTCCGCGACGCGGTCGAGCGCGCGACCGGGCAGCGGCCGGGCCTTCCGCCCCGGATCGGCGACCTGTTCGACCGCGAGGAGCGCTATGACACGTTGCCGGGGACGTTCGACGCGGTGACGGCGTATATCGCCGAGCGGGCGACGGCGAAATGATGGCGCGTTGCGGTGTCGCTGTCTCCCCTCCCTGGAAGGGAGGGGCCGGGGGTGGGTCGGCTCGTGGCGGCGTCGGCGCTTTCTTCACACCGACCCACCCCCAG
>NZ_JAKNQI010000015.1:0-33867 GCF_022662295.1 Sphingomonas sp. CARO-RG-8B-R24-01
ACAACCCATGCACCGACGCGCTTTAGCAAACGCGATAACCTTACGGCTGCGAAAATTACAGCGGTTGACCCGAGCCAGATCGCGTCAATCCCAATTGTAGGACTCTCGTTCTTTCATGCGTAGCTGACGGTCGTACGTACCCTGCTGCGCCGACGCGTTGCAAAACCGATACCACCGAAGCCAAGGAGCATCATCGTCCACGTAGCAGGCTCGGGAACTGCGCCCGCAACTGCGGAAATCTTCAAATTGGCATTACCAAAAAATGGATTAACCAAGGTGAAGGTGCCTGTTGAAAAGACAGGAGCGTTTGCCGGGCCGGAAAACAAGGTTGGGCTTGAGAACTGCGAAAAGCCTACATTTGGAGCATTAATGTTGAGGGATGCGAACAGTCCATTTCCGAACCCAATGTTTGACGCTACTCCTGCGATTCCGCCGAAAATACCCGCAACGTTCTTGAACGCCAACTGATCTGAGCCAAGAAAGCTACTGAATGTATCCGGCGTTGGATTTGAGTCGAGCTGGAACAAGGCCGTGCCTGAAGGACCCGAGAAATCAAACAGCAGCGGCGCTGCATATGCGGGTGAGGCAAACGCAACCATCGCGGTAGCCATACCAAGTGCTAACTTTTTCATATCTACTCCCTGCCGCACGTGGCCGCATCGTGCGGGCGTTGTGGCTGGGTAAGATACGACCACGGTCCCTGATGGTTTCCAAGTTATTTACAAAAATGGTCATCCCTATTTGGGGCATGAATCAGCGGCATACGGCAAAGCGGATCTTCGAGCGGCTGCGACACAAACATGGCTTTACCGAGGGCTCTACAAAGGCGAAGAAGCATCTTCGAATCTGCCGAGCACAAGGGCGAAGGACTTTTGTGACTCTGGAATAGGTAGAATTAAAAACGCTTTTTTTCTTAGAACGTGTCGCAATTTTCTCGATTCTCAATCGATCGTTAATCAGGTTTCGTTTCAAATCGGGACGAAAGGAAGGCCTTAAAATAAGGTTAACATTATATGAACCATTTCTCAATCTGGCGCGTATCTCGCTCAGATCGGCGGCCAAAAGGCCAATTTCATAAGCCGGTCTTAGGAGGCGATATGAAAAAAGCTCTATTGGTGGCTTCGGCCAGCGCGCTCGCAATCGCGACGCCCGCATTCTCGCAGACGATGACACCCTCCAACACCAACACGAATAACGGCACGATCGCAGGCGGCAGTGTTGCGACTGCTTCATACAACCCAACCAGCTCGACGGCTGGGTCGTTCAACCCGACGTCCACCTCGACTGACAACGCGAATAACTCGACCAACGTGTCGGACAGCTCGGCGCGCACAACGACCGACAATGCGAATAACTCGACCAACTACGCCGATAACTCGGCACGGACATCGACTGATAATTCGAACCGATCGACAAACGTTTCGGATAGCTCGGACCGGTCGTCCGGTGTTGCCGGGGCGCAGGTTGCAGCCAACAACGGTGCAACCGCACAAGACAATCGGAACATGTCGACGACGACCCAGTCCACCGACAATTCCAATCGATCAACCACCAACACCCCGACGACCAGCAGCGCCTCGGGCGCCCAGGTTGCCGCCAATAATGGCGGCTCGGCTAGCGACAACCGCAATATGTCGACCTCGAATAACACGCAGATGGCCGATAATTCGAACCGATCCACGACGTCCACGGACAACTCGGATCGCTCGTCCACGATGACCGACAACTCGAACCGCTCGACGACGGACAACACTGCGGACAATTCGAACCGTTCAACGACGAGCAGCGCCGCCAGTGGCGCTCAGGTTGCCGCAAACGGTGGATCTTCCGCGACCGACAGCCGCAACATGTCGTCGACCGACAACTCGAACCGGTCATCGACCGACAATTCGAACCGTTCGACCACGGACAATTCGCGGATGACCACGACCAACAGCGCTGCCAGCGGCGCCCAGGTCGCTGCCAACAACGGCGGAACGGCGAGCGACAATCGCAATATGTCTTCGACGAGCACCGATAATTCCAATCGGTCGACGACGACGAGCTCCGCGAACGGTGCGCAGGTCGCTGCCAACAATGGCGGAAGCGCCAGCGATAGCCGGAATATGTCGAGCACCGATAATTCGAACCGGTCGACCACGACCAGTTCGGCAAACGGCACCCAGGTCGCTGCCAACAACGGCTCGACCGCCAACGACAATCGCAATCTGTCGACCACCGATAATTCCGATCGATCGGTGAAGACCAGCGCATCGAACGGCGGAACTGGATCGGTAGCCAACGGCGGTAACGCGAGTTATTCGGACACGTCGATGCGCTTTGAACCCGTGGCGAGCGCAGGGACGGGGACGGCAGCAACGTCAAACGCATTCGGCAACAGCGCTGTTGTGTCCTCCGCGACACTTGCCAGCTATGTAACCGGCGTGCGGGTAAACTATGCCGCTCCTTCGGGTAGCCGCGATGGCTCGATCAACAACAGCCTGAGCACGGGCGCGGGCGCGTTCCAGAACTTTGCCGGCACGCAAGCACTGAACATGAACACCGGCGCTGCGGCATCGCAGAATTCGGCGGTCAATGTCAGCGTCTCCGCTGGCACGATCAACCTCGGAGCACGATAAGCGAAGGCGACGGGGCAGCGCGTGCTGCCCCGTTTCTTCCTTAATTAGGAGGCTAAAATGATAAAAAAATCGCATGGTCGGGCTATCGCGATGCTCGTCGCAATTGTAGTGCTTTTGCCACAAGTTTCTAACGCACAAACACAACCCGTAGCACCCGCATCTCCGATTATCGCTGAAGCTTCGGCTGCCTCGTTTGGCGCCATCAATCCGGTAGAAAACGCAGATCTGAAGACTATTACCGGACAAGCCGATCTTGCTCAAGTCGTCAATGCTCAGAATAATGGTGTCGTCAGCGGCAATACCGTTACCGGAAATTCACAAACAGGCATTATTCACTTTGATAGTAGCTCATTTCAAAACTTGAACGGACTTTCGCTACTGAGCGCTAACACCGGTAACAATGTTTCTATAAACTCGTCCCTAAACGTCAACGTTGCGATTAATCGGTAGATGAAACAAGCAGTCTTTTGGCATCGGGTATCATTCGGGGCGGCAGCGACGTTGTCGGCCTGTTCGAGCATACCATTGCCTGAAGGGGGTGCTCCGCTTAATTATTCAAATTCTCTAAACTTTACCGTGCCAGTGACCAGCATGATCGGTCGCAGGTTCGAAACCGTGGTTCGCCAACAATATGATTTCAGCTGCGGGTCGGCAGCCCTCGCAACCTTGCTTCATTATCATTATGACGATCCCCAGAATGAGCAGAGCGTCTTTCTCGGAATGTGGCGCGACGGTGACAGGGCGCAGATCCAGCGCCTCGGTTTTTCGCTTTTGGACATGAAGCGTTACCTTGCCGCGCGAGGTCTTGCTGCGGATGGTTATAGAGTCAGCCTTGCGCAGATTGCTGATGCCAAAATCCCCGGCATCGCTCTTATCAATTTTAACGGTTATCGCCATTTTGTGGTCGTCAAAGGCATCGATAAGGATACCCTACTGCTCGGCGATCCATCGCTTGGACTGCGCCGCGAAAGCATTCGTCGCTTTCAGCGCCAATGGAATGGTGTGTTTTTTATTGTCAGTGGTCGTTCAACGGTCGCGCAAGCGCATTTTAATATGGCGCGAGATCAGGTACGAGCGCCCCGCGGTTATGTTTTTCCTGGAGGGGATCCTCTCGATCTAGCGGCGCTTGCTCTCACCCGACCGCAATCAGGGGAGTTCTGATATGTCGTTCGTCACTGCGCTACTTGTCGCGGCATCTCCTTTAATTTCGCAAACTAGCACGCTGCCAGTCCCCGACCGAGAACTTGCCACGATGCGCGGCGGTGTACTTTTGCCGAACGGACTGAATGTCGCCGTCGGCATCGACATTCAGACGCGGATCGACGGTGTCCTGGCATTGCACACCATTTACACCAGCGAACAGCCGAACCCTGGCATTCGGGTCTATACCGATGGCACTAATAGCCCCGCTACCGCACCGACAACCACGACAGTGATTACAGGTGGTAGCGGAATGATCCCCACTGTTTCCGTGGGCCGTTCCCCTACCGGCACTACCATTGTTGCCTCGAGCTCGAGCGCACCGATGACGGTGAACGTGGTTTCGGGTCCTTCGTCGGGCTGGCTCGACGCCGCAGGCCAGACGATGGTGCCCGTTGTGGCGAACGGTCCCGCAGTAGCTGCAAGTTCAGGGGTAATCTCGCTTGCAAATGATGATCGCGGCGCACGCGTAACGCTGGTTGCACCCTCGGTTCAGGTCGATCATCTCGTTGGCCAAGCGACCGGAGCAGTTGTTTCCAATACCGCCAGTAACCGGGTTATCGACACCGTCAGCTCAGTCAACGTCGATCTGGTTGGTATTCCTGCTGGATTGTCAGGTGGTATATTAATGGTCAATCGGCTTGCAGCCGACGCTGCAAGCCGACGCTAATCAAGCTCGCGATAGACGAGAAAAGGGGATGGATATGAAGGAAATGCGGCGGGGCAGCGGCGCGTGCGCGCTAGGTTTTGTAGTGGTCAGCTTGATCACATCGAGTACGGCGTCTGCGCAGATTGGTGTGGCCACTGCTGGCGAGCCCAGCATCGCGGAGATGCGCCAGGCTTTGGCGACAGAGAGAGCAGAGCTCGACAGGCAGCAAAAGGTGCTGGAGGCACAGCGGGTGCGGATCATGTCCCTTGAGGCCCGGCTTGGCCCAGCCGGCGCATCGGCCGTAACCGGTACCGCTTCCACTCTCTCGCCCGGTGGGGTTCCCTTGCCAGCCTCGCCACCGCCTGCTCCGCCGACGGCTGTCGCACAGTCGGCGTCGGTTCTTAGCAACGGAGTTCAATCTGTTGGATCTGCGCCCGTCGATCAACGGCAGGTCCAAGTTGCGGTCTTGTCAGAACAAGGGGGCATTATCACTAAGGCGGGTCAGCTAACGCTCGAAGGTGATCTGGAATATGCGCGCTCTGATCGCAGCGATGTAGTTTTCCGAGGCGTTCAGATACCCGAAGCGGTGCTGATCGGTGTATTTGATATCAATCAAAGCCGCCAGGACGTTCTTACGGCTGCGGTCGTTGCACGACTTGGCTTGACCAGCCGTTTCGAAATCAACGGCCGGTTCCCGTTTGTCTATCGATCCGACAAGTCGGTTATTGCGCCGGTTGCTAACCCAACGAGTCCGAACGCCGGCCAAATCGATAGCCCCGTCACCGCACGTAACCTCGGAGACATTGATTTTGGCGTGCGCTATCAGATTACCGATGGCCAAAGCGGCGCTCCCTATCTGATCGCTGGCCTTCAAGCCGTAGCGCCGACCGGAACGGACCCATTTGCTGTGCCACGCGATGCGCTCGGTAATGCCTTGCGCGGTGCCACGGGAGCGGGATTTTGGGGCGTCACGCCCAATGTGACCGCCATCCTTCCGTCCGACCCTGCGGTGCTATTCGCTACAATTGGCTATACTCGGAATTTCGGCCGCAATATCGGTCGTCAGATTGGGGGCACGCTCGTAGACCGCGTTCGCCCCGGTGACGCGCCCTCAGCAAGCGCGGGAATTGCGATATCGCTTAATCCGCGGACATCGATCAGCTTTGGGTACGCCCATACCTGGGCGTTTGGCACGAGCACGCGGCTGCGAATGCTCAGCACGACGGACAATACGCCAGGACCGGCGATCGACACGACCAGTCGTGATCTACAGCTTGGCCGCTTCCTGTTTGGCGTGAGTTATCGCACCAGTCCGAAAACGACGGTGAACTGGAACGTCGAAGTCGGTGCGACCAATGATGCCGCAAACGTGAGGACGTCGCTTCGTATCCCGTTCACCATCAACGCATTCTGATAGCCGCGTCCGAGCGCCTCGACGTCGCTCCGACAACGTTCCGCGTGCTGGTGACGCGTCTGCTTAATAAATAGGCAGATTTGACCGGTCGGGAGAAAACCCGCCACTCTGCTGGCCTTAAAATTGGCAATCGGCTAACTCGTTGCGGTCTCTCTAGAAAGCCGGTGCCATAGCTCGATGAATCCAAAAAAGACAGGCAGTGTGGAGCTGGTGCTCGCCGCACCCGCTGGAACGGCGCGCGAACTCATCGAGGCACGGGATTGGGGAACGACGCAGGTCGGTCCGCAACGCGATTGGCCCGATGCGCTACGGATGGCGCTCAACCTGATCCTTAACTCGCCCGAAAAGATGTTTCTGGCATGGGGGCCGGAACTAACATTTTTTTTCAACGATGGTTACGCCACGATCCTCGGTAACAAGCTTTCCCGGGCGATGGGTGCGCCGATGCGCGAGATTTGGTCCAATGTCTGGGATGATATTGAACCGATCGTGGACAAGGCGCTTGCCGGGGAAGCAACGCGATATGAGGACTTCCCGCTCAGCATGACTCGCCACGGCAAGCCAGAAGAAACCTGGTGGTCGTTTTCATATTCGCCGCTCTATGATGCCCAAAACATCGTTCAGGGAATGTTCTGCGTCACTTCGGAAACGACTGAGCGCGTCGTGTCGACTGCTGATTTGCACGATTTGAACGCCACGCTTGAAACCCGCATTCACGAGCGCTCGTCGTCGCTTCTGAAAGCAGAAGAGCAGCTTCGTCAAAGCCAAAAGCTGGAGGCGATCGGCCAGCTCACCGGGGGCGTGGCGCACGACTTCAATAATCTGCTGACCGTCATCCGTGGTTCGGTCGATATCCTGCGTCGTGACGGCCTCACCGAGGAAAAGCGGAACCGTTACATTGCCGCGATCGGGGACACGGCCGATCGTGCCGCGGCGCTCACCGGTCAGCTGCTTGCGTTTGCACGCCGACAGGCATTGAAACCCGAGCTGTTTGACGCCGGGGATAGCTTGCGCGAGGTGGCGGATATGATTCGCACGCTGGCGGGATCACGTATCGCGCTTGATATCGAGATGCCGGAAGAGTCGTGCTTCATCATGGCCGATCGCAGCCAGTTTGACACGACGCTGATTAATCTCGGCATCAACGCGCGCGACGCCATGAACGGCGAGGGCAAGTTGACGATGGCAACCGGCCCGGTGTCCGGCATCCCGGAGATCCGATCGCATGCACCCGTTGCCGGCGACTTTATCGCGGTGACGATCACCGACAGCGGCAGCGGCATCAGTGAGGAGGTTCTCGGTCGAATCTTCGAGCCATTTTTCACCACGAAGGAGATCGGAAAAGGTACCGGGCTTGGTCTCTCCCAGGTGATCGGCTTTGCCAAACAGTCCGGCGGGGATATTCGGGTGGACACCACCAGCGGCGAAGGCACGACCTTCACGCTTTATCTTCCCCGCGCTTACCCCGAGAACGATTCCGAGCAGGCTCAGGATGACGATGACGGGCCGGTCGATGGCGAGGGCATGTGCGTACTGCTGGTCGAAGATAATGAGCAGGTCGGCGAGTTCGCCACTCAAGCTTTAAAAGAGCTGGGTTACGACAGCATCCATGCGGTCAATGCTGACCGCGCGCTTGAGGAACTAGCCAAGGATTATAGTCGTTTCCACGTCGTGTTCTCTGACGTGGTGATGCCCGGAATGAGCGGGCTGGAGCTGGGCCAGGAAATCCGTCGGCGCTATCCCGACGTGCCCGTCGTTCTTACCAGCGGCTACAGCCACGTGCTCGCGCAGAACGGCAAGCACGGGTTCGAGCTGCTGCACAAACCATATTCGGTCGAGCAGCTATCGCGCGTGCTGCGCAAGGCGATCGGATGGGCGAAAAGCAAGAGAGCGACGAGCTAGGCGTCAGTCTCTACGCCCTTCCCCGCGATCGAACGGGCCGATCAGGCGCCGATATTCAGCCTCGGGTGCTCCGTAAGCATCGCCAGCAAGATCGACCAGTTTTTCGCGATCGAGGATGATAACCCGTGCCCGCTTAGCGTATATCTGTGCCTGTTCTATGTCGTGACGCCGTGTTGGAACTATCTGATATCGGACAGTTCAAAGCCATCGCGACAAATCGCATGGAACCAAAAATTGACATCGCAATGTGCCTTATGCCAAATTGCGGTTGCTGCTGTTGGAAAAGACTGCTTTCCGGCCTGCCATTCCCAGGCTGACCTCTCCGGGACGGCCGAAGTCAAGATGCGCAGGTCTAATGTAGGTTATCCGACAGTAGCGCTCTCCAACCTTAACAGGTCAGGGTAGCGGGATATGTATCTTTTTCTGAACGGGCAATTGAGGTCGAATCATGACCGAAGATGATATCTCCTATTATCGGCAGCGCGCTGAAACCGAGCTGGAGCGCGCACAGCACGCGAACCGACCTGAAGTGGTAAGGCCTCACTTTATGCTCGCCGAGGCCTATCTGCAGCGCATTGCTGAATTAGAATCTCCTGAAAAACTTGAACGTGCTTGAAGACCTGCAGCCACAAGCATCGCACGCGGGCCAGCGGTCGTCTCGTCATTCGCCTGCCGGTTCGCGATTGATCAGCTTGCCTTACCTTTCAAACGAAGAGCGACACGCGCTGGAGAACGTGCAGTCATGGCGATCGGGCAGACCGGCCAAGAGCTGATGCGCGAAGGCGAGCCAACCGATCACTTCCATATTGTGAGCGGTGGCTGGGCCTGCCGCTACAAGACCACGCGCGATGGCGCGCGGCAGATCATGGCCCTGCTTGTTCACGGCGACATCGCCAATCTAGACTCGTTCCTGTTCGACCGCCTGACGTATGGGGTTCGCCTGGTCTCAGCCGCGGAGGTGCTGACCAACCCGCGCGACCGGCTCCTGGCGCTTGCCGACCAGCACGCCGGTATGATCAAAACGCTCACGTGGCTGGCGTTTGCCGAGAATGCGATACTGAGCCAATGGGCGCTATGCCTTGGCCGCCAGTCCGCAAAGCAGCGACTCGCGCATCTGTTCTGTGAACTGAGCGTGTGGCTCGACTCGGCTGATAGCCACGGCCGCTTCGACTTGCCGCTCACCCAAGAGCATATTGCCGGTGTGCTCGGGCTAACTTCGGTCCGTGTCAATCGCACCAGTCAGCAGCTCCGCGCCGAGGGTTTGATCGAGACCGGAAACTGCGCAGTGACGATCGTCAAAATGGACGCGCTTTGCCGTATCGGCGACTTCAAGCCGTCTTATCTCCATGACGATGGCGATCCGGCTTATCCTCGCGCGACTCGCAGGGACGATCGCTATCAGCCGGTGCCACATACCGGGCTGTCGCTGTGACTGATACCGACATGGCTTCCACACTCAACACCGCTTCGCCTTCCTACCGGGCCTTGGCCCTGGAAGACGATCTGCGGTTGGGCGAAACCCACCACCGTTGCAGCAACGACCTTCAGCTTGTCGTCAGCCTGCTTGCGTTCCAGAGCCGCCGCGCGGAGAGCACGGAAACGCGCCAGGCGCTGACTGATGCGATGGAGCGGGTCGCGGTGCTTGCGTGCGCGCGCGTGTCGCTTCAGCACGAGCGACAGCCGACGCTGGAGGCAGCGCTACGCCATGTCTGCGAGGCGCTGCATAGTCAGGCCGAGCCCCGCTCAATCCTTGTTTTGCTCGACGTTGCGCCAAGCACCAGCGGCTTATCGCCAGTGCAGATCACCACCCTGGCGCTGATCGTCAACGAGCTAGCGACGAACGCGATCAAACATGCTTTCGCATGTGATCGTCCGGGTTGCATTTCCATTCGGTTCGGCAACATGACAGTCGCCATCTTGCGATCGTTGTCGATGACGATGGGCTTCCCTTTCCCGAGCTTGGCGTTCGGCGCAGCGGCGGGCTCGGGCTAGGCCTGGTGCGGCGATTGATGGAGTCGATCGGTGGACTCGTGATCCTTCCGGCGAACGGGTCAAAATGCTTCGAGATCAGGGTTCCGGTCAACAGTTAGTGGTAGCGCCCGGGTGACAGCTAGCAACACATCCTACAGTCTAAAGGCAAATCTGAGGAGGCGAGCGTTGGACAACGATAATCTTGAATATTACGAGCGGCGTGCCCGGCAGGAGACGGAAGCCGCCGAATCGAGTTCCAGCGCCGAAGCGGCCTCCGCCCACCGCCTGCTCGCGATCGAATATAAAGCCCAGGCGCGAGAGCTGCGGGGACATCAAAAGTCCGAGCGGCCAAAACTTAAAATCCGGTCGAGCTGAGCCGATTTTACTCAATACCCGCTTTGTCGTTCCAGGCAGGCCACCAGCGGATCTGATCGTCGATGATGCCGCCCCGCGCCGCAATCCCGTCCAGAGCCCACTGGCAATGACGCGCGACTTGCAGCGCAAAATGCGCAAAGGCTGGATCGTCGATCTGCTCGGCCGCGTGTTGCATGGCCGCGACTTCGGTTGCCAGCGCGTCCAGCTCTATGGCCATGCCCTTCTCCGATTTCACCACGACTTAACAACCTGTTGTTAGCGGCTCTAGTTGTAATGGCAAAAGGAGTCGCGGCCAATGCACCAGCTCACTTATATCAGCACCGCCCGATCCGGTGCGGTGCCAATTGAACCGCGCCGGGTTTGCCGGAGGCTCTAACTCCCGAGAAGGTGGAGCCTGTATGAGCAAGACGACGAACAAGTTTGCGCCGGAATTCGCGAACGGGCGGTACGGATGGTTTTCGACCACGAGCGGGATCATCCCTCTCGATGGGCAGCGATGGTGTCGATCGCGCAGAAGATCGGCTGCGTTCCGCAGACGCTGCATGAGTGGGTGAAGAAGGCAGAGGTCAACAGCGGCAAGCGTGCCGGTGTCCCGACCGAGGTTGCCGACAAGATGAAGGCGCTCGAGCGCGAGGTCCGTGAGCTGCGACAGGCCAACGAGATTCTGCGCAAGGCGTCCGCATATTTTGCGCAGGCGGAGCTCGACCGCCCGTTCCGGCGATGATCGCGTTCATTGACGATCACTGCGATGCCTAGGCGGGTGCAGAGCGGGCAGGCGAGGCCGGGTGCGAACATCTGCGCTCGGCCGGCAACGTGCGTCACGCGGCCGCCTGCGGCCGCGATGACCACGCCCATATCGATGGCGGGTCGGTCGGCGAAATATGCTTTGGCTCCATTGGCTCGCGTTCGTCGGCGGCAACCGGCAGCGCGGCGTCGAGCGCGGCAAGATACTCTGCCACGGGCCGGGACACCGTATCACGCGCGCGCAGCTCGTCGGCTGCGGTCGCGCCAGGCAGCTTCTTCTCCCAACTGGCATCCGCCATAATCGTGCTGCCATCCACGGCAAGCTCGCGGCCCGCGACCAGTCCGACCGCGGCGCATCGCGCGACCACCTTCTCGAATAGCAGGCGATACATATCGCACGCGCGGAAGCGGCCATGCCGGTTCTTGGAAAAAGTCGAATGATCCGGGACTGCGTCACCGAGATCGAGGCGACAGAACCAGCGATACGCCAGGTTGAGATGCACCTCCTTGCACAGCCGACGCTCGGACCGGATGCCGAACAGGTAACCGACCAGCAGCATCCGGAGCATCAGTTCGAGATCGATCGACGGCCGCCCTACCGCGCTATAGCTATCGGCCAGTGCCTCGCACACGAAGCCAAAGTCGAGCAGTCCGTCGATCCGACGCAAAAGGTGGTCGCCGGGCACGTGATCGTCGAGCCGGAAGCCGTAGAACAGCGACCCTTGCGCCACCTGTCGACCCATCATCCTCCGCACTCCCGGCTACCTGGACCGAGTGAATCACCCTGCGCCAAAGGCCGCAAGCGCTACTTTTTTAACAGTCTCGTCCGGTCTGTGACCGCCGAGGGCCGAGGGAATTTCAAAGCCACAAGGGCCTAGCTGTCCAATTTTGAGGAAAACCCATTGCGGATAAATCGGCGGTCGGATGTTGGGCGAGCAACGTTATCAGCTCGTCACGCCACGTCGATGCTGGAGCGACATGCCTCAGCAGGTGAATGATGAGGACCAAGGCGTTATAGAGCCGGGCTGGAGCATGGACTGTCGGCGGCTCGAGCGTGTTAACGAGTGCAGCTGGCTTGTAGGGCACCCGCATGCGCAGCAGAAAACCTCGGTTCCAGAGCCGGGCGTGATGCGCGCAGCTATTTCGAATCGTGGAAAGATGCTTCAGGAGCGGCACCAGCACCGCCTCGTGTAGCCCGAGGGGCTTGGCGATGGCGTTGCGCAGCGCCCGATCGGCGAGCAGCGCATACCAACGCGAGAGCTGCCCGAACGACATCATCTCCGCCACCATCCACACCGGCGGCATCGCCGGCGTGCTATAGGTCCGACGATAATGGTCGATGTACGTCTCGGGCGAGCTTGCGACGTCGTTAGCCAAGCGGGTCAAGTTGTCGTGATACTTACCCGGATGATAGTAAAGCGCCGTATTCAGATAGCCGTGGGGGCCAAACCGCTGCGCCACCTCGTACGCCCAGCTTCCCCGCACAGCGACTTCGATCCGCTCGATTGCATCAAGCACTAGCAGCCGAAGACGGCGGTCGAAATCGTACAAGGCGGTGACGGTATCGAAGCTCGTGCCCGGTAGGAAGCGCGGGCCAGGATTGCCTTTGGGATGTTCGAAGGGCAGCCAGTAGGCGCTCAAGCGGTAGTAGCTGACATGGCGTAGCCAGCGTTCGGCCCGCGCCACGTCGGGAATCGCCATGCCTTCGGCTTGGAGATGTTGAATCTGCTGCGCGATCGTCGTCGCGGGTTTTGTGAAGGGGCGTGGCACCCGTCCTGCTTAGCAGGACAAAAAAAGACCCGCCAAGTGTGCATACCCTTACGAGCAGAGGCCTGGCGGGTTCGATTGCCCCCGAGATATGAGCGAAAACTCAACAAAGCAATAAGGGCGGGCCCTTTTCGAGCCGTTTTCGGCAGCTACAATGGTCATCCTTCACCGAAACCAGGCGTAGAGCGATGGGCTTTCGCCAAGCATGCTGATTGGCGTGGGGGTGATCCACTCAGCCCCGAGAACCGGATAAGGACCGTAGAACAGGTCGCCCAGCGCGCGCCGATAGTGTGCGTTCATCCAGCGCCGGCGTCGATGCTCCAAGCCATCGTGAAGCATGTGGCAGCGTTGGCAGAGGGCCGCTAACTGGTGGAGCGCGCTGTCGCTGGGATTATGATTGAGGTGAGCGCAGGCTAGCACCACAGGCGTCCAAGCGCCGTGCGTTAGGATGTCTTCGGTTGTGCGTCGCACACGCCGGCCCTGGCCGTTGCGCCAGCAATGCCGGTTACGGTCCCACCATCGCCCATCCCGCAGATGAAATACCCTCTCGCCATGAGGACGCCCGCAATGCTCGCAACAGCCTCTTGCCCTCACGAACCGCACATAGTGCGAAAGTTGCGGCCAATCGATCGGGTATAGGAACACATGCTCGGGGCGGATCGGCATCAGGCCTCCCCTTTCCGCGCACGGGTTCGCAGAGCGTCCTGCATCACACTGTCAACGTCGAGGCGGTCAGCGCCCGGTACAGCGTGGCATGGTGGCACTTTAGCAGCTTGGCTGCTTCGCGCACCGATGTGCCTTCGCTCACCAACCGCTCACATAGCGCGATCTGATCGGAGGTAAGTTTAGGCGGGCGGCCGAACCGGACCCCCCTCGCCTTTGCCGCCACTCGTCCGCTGTTGGTTCGCTGGTGAATCAACTCGCGCTCGAACTCGGCGATGCCGGCAAACACAGTCAGCACCATACGGCCAGCAGGCGAGGTCGTATCCGCCCAAGGCTCGGCCAGCGAGCGCAAGCCGGCGCCGACCTCCTTCAGCTTTTCGGCAATGTCGAGCAGGTCGCGGGTTGAGCGTGCTAGCCGATCGAGCCGCGTCACTATTACCGTGTCGTCGTTGCGCAGCTGGTCGATCATCCTGGCTAGTTCGGGCCTGTCACGCTTCGCGCCCGAGATTTTCTCCTCGAACGTCCGCTTGCATCCGGCCTCCTTCAATGCGGCGCGTTGCAGCCGGAAATCTTGGTCATCGGTGGACACACGGGCGTAGCCAATCAGCATGTCGCAAAACTGTATCACAAAAGAAGTGTTGTGCAACAAACTTTTGCGACAGAAGCTCACGAGGAAAACAGAGCGCTGGAGCGGTGGTCGCGGAACTTAGACCTTCCCCGGTGCGGCCCAGCCGATCCGGGCCAGCGTACCAAGTAAGGTAGAGCGCGGTACCTTGAAGGTCCGGCAGACAGATGCCTTGCTAGCCCCGCCATCCAGCGCTGCTGTGATCCGTTCGAGCGTCTCCGCGTCGATCATTGGTGGACGCCCGCCTTGGCGTCCCCGGCGTTTGGCAGCGGCCAGCCCCGCCATTACCCGTTCGCGCGTCAGCGCCCGCTCATATTGTGCCAGCGCACCGAACAGTGAGAACAGCAATTCGCCGTGGGGCGTGGTCGTATCCATCTGCTCGGTCAGCGATCGGAATGCGATACCGCGTGCCTTCAGGTCGGTAACGATCGTCAGCAGGTGTGGCAGTGAGCGTCCGAGCCGGTCGAGTTTCCAAACGACCAGCATGTCGCCCGCGTTTAAATAGTTGAGGCAGGCTTTCAGCCCCGGCCGGTCGTCGCGCGCACCGGATGCCTTGTCGGTATGGAGATGCCGATGATCGACACCAGCTGCGACCAGGGCGTCGCATTGGAGATCGACCGTCTGGCGGTCATCGGCCGACGAAACCCGCATATATCCGACCAGCATGCGCGACAAACCCCTGAAAGCATATTCTCGTACACTTTATCAAAGCGACAGGGTTTGTCGATCATTAAGACCGGAGGCGGGTGTGGTTCGGCTAAAATGCAGGCCCGGGGTGTCGGCAATCATGTGTTTTGCGTTAGGCCAGGAATGGCTCAAAATGCTCAGGTCCGTTCGTACCGGGTGGCCTAACTCGCTGCTGTTGGATTAAGGGTTCTTGACTGATTGTGATTTTGCTCTGATGTACGGAAACCGTAATGCCCACGAAAACGACCACTGTTGAACTTGCGGCCGAGATGACCATTGCGTGGCTCAGCAATCCAAATAACCGAGCGACCATCAACGATGTGCCTGTGATCCTAAGATCGATGTACGACGCAGTTGCTAAGTTATCGGCAGCGACGTACCGCAACGGATCGAAAGCACTAAAACCTGAGTATACGCCTGCAGTATCCGTCCGGAAGTCGCTGGCCAACCCAGATTACATTATAAGCTTGATCGACGGCAAATCGTACAAGGCACTGCGACGTCACCTGACGATGAACGGTCTGACGCCGGATGAATACCGGGAACGCTATGGTTTGAAACCCGATTATCCTACAGTATCTGAAGGCTACAGCGAGGTGCGTCGCGCGATGGCAAAAAAGATTGGCTTGGGCCGGAAACCGGGTCAGCGTCTCACATCCCAGGTAGAAGCCACTTCCGAGACACTACCAGCGGAACCCCGCTTAACGACTGAGACCGTCGCCTCCGTCAAGTCGGAATGACCGGTACGGGTTAGACATTAGTCGCATAAACCGTGTGATTTCGACCCATATCATTCCGATAATCGGCAGTAATTTGCGTGTGGCAAAACTCAGCATTTCGCGACCTAGTGGGCCGTCGGGCCGGCTATCCTACGCGAAAGTGGTCGTCGTCGAACGACGGCGATAGCGCATTCCGGTGCCCATTATTCCGAAGCCCGCAAGCATCATAGCCCAGGTTGCAGGCTCAGGAACGGCACCAACCTGACCACGAATTTCGCCACCCGGATTCGTTGTCGTATGAATGTTCAAGTACGTCAGTCCGCTTCCCAGCCCCGCGAGAAACGTTGCTTGCGCACTTGCGGCAGTGCCGCCCGACGACATCAGGAATGCACTCGTATAGGTTGAGGCAAGCGTCAGATCGTAAGTGCCCATGATCGTACCGGCGACTGCGCTCGGCACCGTAAATCCAATAGCTACTCCCGCATTGCCGTTGGCTGTTGCGCAGCAATGGATGTGGCCGGCAACTGCGTTGGAGGTGAGCCCGCTAAAGTTAATCAACACGCTGAAGCTGTTCATGTCGTCAGCCAACATGAGCTGCCCCAACCCCGACCCTCCCGTTACGACCGCGGGGTTCTCATTACTACCAAACAGCGTCGTAGAGTAGATTGTCGCCGCTTGAGCAGCGGGGGCCAACGCGGCCGATAACGCTGCGGTCGCAGCCAGCGTTGTGACGCGCCGCAAGATCATTCCTCTCATTATGCTATCCTTTTCATTGACGCGCAGAGATAAAGCAATCGAATCGGGAACGAAAGCGCGAGGTCAAAGCCTGCGTGAGTTTTAACCACATTTCAAGAGATCGTTGGTCCAGCTTCGGCGGACAATTTCGAACGTCTGGGCGGGACCGTTCGCCACGCCGATGCCTCCACCCAGCGCAGAGCGTTGCGAGGATCGGAACATCGTTAAAAGGCTCTGGTTGAGCCGTTCATGTCAACAAAAAACGATATCGCTGTCCGTGCGCGAGCATCCGAAATGATTAATCGCTTTGCCGAGCGAGCGGCTGATGAGGCTTCGTTCCAAGTGAACTCCAAAATCGCAAATAATGATGTTGATGGCGCGCTCGCGATGGACCAAGTGCGTCGTGCAATCATTCAATTTAGCAGGCGATAATGGCCTTGGGGATGGCACAACGCGGAACGCCTATAAGTGCCAGCGATCGATTGCTGATGAAGCCTTTATCCGGATACTTGGTCGGACGACGAATCAGCGTCTAGTGCTAACTCCCTTTAAGCCATCGGTATTAAGATGATCGGTCACGTCGAGCGCTGCTTTGCTGACGTGCATCACCACTCGATGCTTTGCTCGGTCCCGTCAAAAAGTATGTTCTGCACTCCATGACCGCCCGCCAAACGCGCCTCAAAATGTATTTTTGAGGCCATGTTAGGATAGGTCCCTGTCCGCGGTCCGACTACCAATCTACGCTCCGCGTCATGCCATCGTATCGGAATACGAGCAGCGGCACCGTGCTTGTAACCATCCCCGTCACCGCCATCGTCGTACAACGTGAAATGGCCGTCACGACCGGCAAAGACGCGAAGTTCTATTACGTTGGGGCGGGCTGACGCACGGTCGATGCCGGGCGTCATCGGCAGGATTGCCCCCGCCCGCACGAAGACCGGCACATGGTCGAGCGGGGCCGGAACATTGATAGTTTGGCCGCCGACATGCCGCTCCTCGGACGCCATGTCGTACCAATCCTGACCGGCGGGAAGATAGACCGTAACCACCTTTGACTGTGGGATCACCATTCTCGCGACTTGAGAGGGCGTAATCCATTCAAACCACAAGCTTACGACGTCGGCGGTTGGCTGGCGCTGCTCCAGCTTGAAAACGTAGGATTGACCGGCTTTGAGGGAAAGTGGAACTTCGTAACGTGCGTCGCCATCATGCTCGCGAAAAGATACCGCACCGTTCGCACCATCGGCTACCGCAGGCTCCGCAATGCCATTGATCACGGTTCGGCCATCGAGGGAAAGCCGGATAGCGCCTTTGCCCTGCACGACAAGCTTATGTATGCCGCTCTCCTCCGCACGTAACCGGCCGGTCCAGCGGATCGAATAGGGCTTGCCTGCAAGCGCGGTGGGCAGGTCGCCCGACCAGCTCATTTTCAATTCGTCCGTCTGGCGCGACGACACGCGACGCTCGAAGTTCGCTCCTTCATAGAAGGCGATCTCTGCCGCAGGCGCGTTCAGCCCCTTTACTACGCGGCTCGGCAGAAACTCCTGAATGTTTGCGGGGGAATGCTCGAGCGGCCGATCGACGATGCGCACCAACAGATCGCGACCAACCATGAATTGCGCGGGATGATCGCGCGCCGCCACGTCGTCGGGAAAATCCATTACGAGGGCGCGAAGGGGCGTGCCGCCGGCTAGCGCCGCCTCTGCCGCCAGCGAATAATGATAGGGCAATAGCGAATAGCGTAATCGCAAAGCCTTCTCCAACGCGTCGTACACGGGTGTTCCTGGCTCGCCGAACTGCCACAGCTCGCGCGGGACATGGGTGCCGTGCGCGCGAAATACCGGAAGAAAGGCGCCGAACTGGAACCAGCGCACATACAATTCGGTATAGGCCGGATCCGCCAGCCCGCGCGGGTAGCGATGATTAACCAGAAAACCGCCGATATCGCACGTCCACCACGGTATTCCCGCCATCGCGAACTGCTGAGCGGCGAGGATCTGTGCCGACAATGTGCCCCAACTTGCGAATATGTCACCCGACCAGGTGACTGCGCCAAACGCTTGCTGCCCGGCGTAGGCCGAGCGGCTTAGGATTACCGGACGCTTAGACGGCACGTCGCGCTCAAACCCTTCGCTCAACCCTTTGGACTGATACCAAGAGAACGTGAGTAGGTTCTCGGCAATGGGTCCGGCGGCGCTCAGTCCGTTGGCGGCGAATGCGGCGGCAGTACCATAGCGTTCCCCGGTCGACTGAAATTCAGGCTCGTTGCCGTCGGTCCACAGGCCGTCGAAGCCATGATCGACTATCCCGCGTTTGACGTGTCGCCAATACAGATCACGTGCAGGCACTGAACTGGCGTCGAAAACGCGACCTCCGCTCCAGTGCTTTGATGGGAAAAGGTGCTTCGCCGCCGCCATATCGCGGTAAATGGCGGTCGCTATACCAAAGGCGGGCCAAACCGAGATAAGCACGTGTGCGTCACACGCGTGGACGTGTCGAACCATGGCGCTTGGGTCGGGAAAGGTTTTTGGATCGAAGGTCATTCCGCTGAAATGATCGTTCTCGCCCCAATAATGCCAGTCTAGCACGATCGCGTCCAGCGGCAGACCGCGGCGCCGGTATTCGTCAACTACGTCGGTCAGTTCGGCTTGGCTTTGGTAGCGCTCCTTGCTCTGCCAGTAGCCGTACGCCCACTTCGGCAAGAGCGCGGCGGCCCCGGTCAGCGCGCGGTAGCGGCCAATGACCGCGTCCATGTCGGCACCAAGGCAGACATGATACCGGATGAGATCGCCTGCGACCGAATGGTAGCCAAGTGCGGTTGCGCGCGAACGGAATTGTGCCGCCGTGCCCGTGTCCCACAAAAGGCCCCAGCCACCCGTCGACGTGAGAAACGGGTTGACCGCGTCGCTGTTGGCATGAGCGAGAAACACGTCTTCGTCGCGATACTCGGCGACCGGCGCGCGGAACTGCCCAAGGCCGTGTAACCGCTCAGTAGCCCCAATGGTGAACCCCTGACGACGTGCGGCGTCTACGCCTGGAATTGGGGCAGGTTCTATGCTTTCCGCGATACGGATCGTTCCGGCGCTGTCGAAAAAAAGGAGGCGACCGTTCACCTTATCTATATCTACGATAATGCCTTCGCCCATCAGGCGGAGTACATGCGCGTCCTCTACAAAACGAACCGTCGGGGAGTCCGCCCCATCGTGGGCAAAAAAACCGCCACCCAAGGCTAAGTTGGCCGCCGAGCATTTTACAACACTGGCGATGCCCGCGAGCGGTAATCGAAGGTTTATGACGTCGCCATCACGGTAAATCCGCACACCGTTTGCGTGCCGTTCTATCCGCGGTGCCAAATCCTTTGCTCCCGCCAGCGCCCGCCCCATCGCTAGTCCGGCGCTGGTCAGCGCCGCGCTGTGAAGCAATGCACGACGGGTCGTCGCGAACATCGTCATAAGGCTCTCCCCTCGCGATCCGGATCGCCGCGATGATCCTAACAGAGCCAGCTTGATAGCCCCCGTCAAGAATTCATAACCCAATTTGGTTTCTTTTTGCTATGCTCGATACGATAAACTGGGGCGGACAGACCCAGGGACAGGGAGAGCGATATGATGAGGCATAAGGTAGCGGCTTTGACGACGACGGCATGGGTAATGCTGCTATGCATTACACCAGCCTGTGCGCAGTCATATGGCCCGGTCAACGCCGACCTGCCTTTGGGGGGGGCATCGATCGATCAACCGCTCTCGCGTCCGGGCGAAGCTCCGTTTGCCGCTAGCGCTTGGACGATCGCGGCTTGGGTTGAACCGAACATGCTGCCGCGCGGTGTTGCGCTTGCCGCGGGCTTTGGTGAGACGGGCCCACGTCGCTACCTTGCCCTCATCGACGGGCGCCCGGCGCTCGTAACCGAGGCGGGCGTCCTAACTGCCAGCGTCCCGCTTGCGAACCATCACTGGACACATGTCGCGGCGACATGGAAGAACGGCGTTGCAAAGCTGTTTGTCGATGGTCAGCAGGTTGGGCAACGCGAGCTTTCCGCTAAAGCGGTCGCATTGGTCGCGCATCTAGCGCCCCGCTCACGCGGGGCAATATTTTCCGGCCGAATAGCAGGCTTCACCCTGTCGGCCGAGGCCATACAACCAAGCGCGGTGCGTCAGGCGGCGGCGCAGACGCCCGATTTCTCCCTGATTACGTTCACGCCAGGTAGCCCAGAGTGGCCGATCCAGACTCATCAGCAAATTGGCCAGGTTTCGCCGCAGGACGCGTGGACTCTGCCTACATCCAGAGCACCATTTAGCCCGCCAGCCGGCAAGCCGGGGCCTTTAGGCCCGGCGTTAGTCGCACGGGATAACGGGCACTGGGACATAGCGCGTTGGCAACTTGCGGCTGCTCCAAGGGTAAATTTGCCTGGCGCGGCGATCAGTCGAGCGGGCTACGACGCACGCGGTTGGTACGAGGCGACAGTACCCGGCACGGTGCTGACCACGTTGGTTGATCGCGGCATCTACCCCGACCCAGCCTACGGCCTTAATAACATGGCGATTCCGGAGTCGCTGGCGCGTCAAGATTACTGGTACCGCAGTGAATTCGATGCACCTGCGACGAGCATGAACCTACGCCAGACGCTGACCTTCGAAGGCGTGAACTATGCGGCTGAGGTGTGGCTAAACGGCGCGCCAATTGGTACCATGAAAGGCGCCTTCGTGCGCGGTCGGTTCGACGTGACGGGCAAGCTGCTGCCCGGCCGCAATGCGATTGCGGTGAAAGTATCGCCGCCCCCGCATCCTGGCTTGGCGCAGGAGGAATCGCTCACCGCTGGCAACGGTGAGAACGGCGGGATGATGATGCTCGACGGGCCCACCTTCGTTGCGACCGAAGGATGGGACTGGATACCCAGCATCCGCGATCGCAACACCGGGCTGTGGCAGGGTGTAACGCTCACCGAGACAGGCTACGCGACACTCGGTGACCCGCAGGTGGTTACGACCCTTCCCAAGACCGACAACAGCATCGCCGAGGTCGAAATCGCAGTGCCGGTCTCCAACGCCAGCGACCATGCGGTAACCGCCACAGTGCGAGCTTCGTTCGACAATGTCACTGTCGCAAAGCAGGTCGCGCTTGCGCCTGGCCAATCAATCGACGTTTCGATGAAGGCCGCTGACTTTCCTCAGCTAACGGTTCGCCATCCACGATTATGGTGGCCAAATGGCTACGGTGCCCCCGCGCTGCACGACCTGACGCTTACCGCCAGCGTCGAGGGCGGGACGAGCGACACTAAACATATACGCTTTGGCATGCGCCAAGTGACTTACGACATGTCGCTGATGGACCGTCATGGCGTGCTGGAGCGGGTGGGAATCGACTTATCGCGCGCGCGTCAACTTGGGCAACGCATTGTCGACGGTTCACACACCGGCATCCGAAAGGTAGCAAATGGCTGGGCGGCGAGCCTCGTCGCGGGTGCGGAGACATCACCGGCTGTGCGACCAGTTACCGACAAGGACGGGCTGACCCCGTACCTCGTGATCCGCGTCAACGGCGTGCGGATTGCAGCGCGGGGCGGCAACATCGGGATGGACGATTTTATGAAGCGCGTCGGCCGAGAGCGCCTGGAGCCGTTCTTCCGGTTGCACCGTGACGCCCACCTTAACATCGTTCGTAACTGGGTTGGACAGAATACCGAACAAACCTTCTACGATCTTGCCGACGAATATGGCTTGATGATCCTGAATGACTTTTGGGAGTCCACTGAGGACTATAATGTCGAGGCGCAGGACCCGGCGCTTTTCATGACCAACGCGACGGACGTGGTAAAGCGCTACCGGAACCACCCATCAATCGTCGTCTGGTTCGGGCGAAACGAGGGTGTACCGCAGCCGATCCTCAACGAGGCCCTTCAAAACCTGATCGAGAAGGAAGACGGAACGCGCCTGTACATGGGCTCGTCGAACCGCATCAACCTTCAAAATAGCGGGCCGTATAACTGGCGGCCCCCGGTCGAGTATTTCACGACCCACGCAAAGGGCTTTTCCGTCGAGAGCGGCACGCCCTCATTTCCGACTCTGGAATCGTGGAAGCGCGCGGTCCCTGACGCTGACCGGTGGCCGATCAGCGATACCTGGGCCTATCACGATTGGCATCAGCTCGGGAACGGCGGCGTTAAGACCTACATGGATGCCCTGACCGCACGCTTCGGCGCCGGTACCAGTCTCGCCGACTTCGAACGCAAGGCGCAGATGATGCAGTACGAGTCATACCGTGCTGTGTTTGAAGGAATGAACGCTGGTTTGTGGCGAGAGAATAGCGGCCGTATGCTCTGGATGACACAGCCTGCGTGGCCATCCTCCCACTGGCAAATTTTCTCCTCCGACTATGACACGCATGCCTCGTTCTACGGGGTGAAGAAGGCGGCGGAACCGTTGCACGTTCAGATGAACCTGCCGGACCATAAGGTCGTCGTTGTAAACAACCGCATGACCGACCTCGGTCGGATCACTGTGCATGCGAAGGTCGTCGACCTCAACGGCCGAGTGCTTTCCGAACGCAAAGCGACGATCGCCGCGCCCCGAGAGTCGGTGAGCGACGCGTTCACGTTAGACCTCGCGCCTGCGCTTGAGCACGGCGTGGCTCTGGTACGGCTTGAGGCGAGCAACGTGAAGGACGGTCTGCTATCGACAAATTTCTACTGGCAGGCGAAGGACGACGCTGCGTTCCAGGCTTTGAACGGGCTCCCGCAGGTGAACTTGGGGATGGCCACAGCGAACCGGGTTGATGGCGACGAAACAGTTATGTCGGTCACACTGACAAACACGACCGCGACGCCCGCGATCGAGACCAAACTGACGATCGTGAACGCCGATGGCAGTCAGGTACTGCCAGCCTACTTCAGTGACAACTATGTTTCACTGCTGCCCGGCGAGCACCGTGCAATCGAAGTGCGATACCCAACTGCTAAGGCACAAAGCCCCCATGTGAACCTGCGTGGATGGAACGTCGCTGCCGCAGGAGCGCCTGCCAAGTGAAAAGCGTCCTCGTTGCCAGCATTATCACAGCTGCGCTCGCCGGGCTGCTGTTCGGGTTCGACACCGCGGTCATTGCAGGCGTCACGGCCGATCTTCGGCATGTCTACAGACTGACACCCGAGACGCTTGGCGTGACCGTTTCGGCTGCCTTGTGGGGGACGCTGGTCGGTGCGCTCGTTACCGGCGGCCCGGGGGACCGGTTCGGCAGTCGGCGCGTATTGGGCGTTCTTGGACTATGCTACATCGCAGCAGGAGTCGGCTGTGCGCTGGCTACTGACTGGAGCGCGTTCTTGGCTTTCCGCTTCGTTTGCGGGCTCGCGATCGGCGGATCGTCCGTACTGGCGCCGGTCTATATCGCCGAGGTCGCTCCGCCCGCTCGACGAGGGCTGCTGGTCGGCCTGTTCCAGCTCGCCATCGTCGCCGGCATCCTCATCGCCTATCTCAGCAACGCTATCGTCGCTGTACTCATTGATCATGAGGCTTGGCGTTGGAAGCTCGGAGTAAGTGCGGCTCCGGCAATCGTCTTCGTGGCGCTGCTGTTCCGTATTCCGGACAGCCCGCGCTGGCTCGTAGCGCGCGCAAGGGTCACCGAAGCGAGGGTAGCATTTGCACGCATCGGACTGTCTCCCACAGATGCAGATCAAGAGATTGAGCGCATCTTGGGGGCACTTGCAATCGGCCAATCAGATGGCCGGCTGTCGTGGTCTTTGCACCGCCGGCCAATCGTGCTCGCTGTAGTGTTGGCTGCTTTCAACCAACTCGCCGGGATCAACGCGGTGCTTTACTATCTAAACGACATTTTTGCCCGTGCGGGCAGTCTGTCGCCCGACCTGCAGGCGATCACGATAGGCGCTGCGAACCTCATCTTCACCTTGCTTGGCATGGTGCTAATCGACCGTATCGGGCGAAAACCGCTGTTGGCTGCCGGGGCGGCAGGTATGACACTTTGCCTGTCAATCGCTGCATTAGTGCTGTTCGGACGGATCGGCGGCTCTGTGCTGCTTCCAGCGCTGGTCGGCTTCATCGCTTTCTTCGCGACCAGCCAAGGCGCGGTAATCTGGGTCTATCTTTCGGAGATTTTTCCGCAAGACGTACGCGCACGCGGGAGTGCGCTTGGCGCAAGCACACACTGGCTGTTCAATGCGGTCATCGCTGGAGTTTTCCCAATGCTGGTAGCGTGGTCGGCCGGGGCGCCGTTCGTGATCTTCGCCACGGCAATGGCCGCGCAATGCGTCGTGGTCCTCCTCATCTTTCCAGAGACAAAAGGTATCGCCCTCGATGCTATTCGCGAGCGTATGGTGTGACGGACACTTTATACGAGCAATTTACGGTTGGCGTTGGCCAGAAGCCGACGCGCCGAGATGCGATCGGTTCCATCGGCGCCGCGCTTGGCTTAACGACCTTGCCGGCGGCAATCCGCCCCCGGCGCCCGGCGGGGCTAGTAAGTGTTACGGGCATGCGCTTCGAGCTGGGTGGTGGCCCATATCGTTACATGGGAACGAACATGTGGTATGGTGCCTACCTTGGCGCTGACACCGACTATGGTAACCGGGACAGGTTGCGCCGGGAACTCGATCGGTTGGGAGAACTCGGGGTCGATAACGTCCGGGTCATGTGTGGATCCGAAGCCTCGCCTTTGAAAGGGGCGGTCACGCCGACTTTTCGTGATCGCAGTACTCGCTTCAACAAGCCGCTGCTTGGCGGCCTTGACTATCTGTTGGTCGAGTTGAGGCGGCGCGATATGCGCGCCGTAATGTGCATCAACAACTTCTGGGAATGGTCCGGCGGCATGCAAGCCTATCTCTACTGGGCGAACGGCGGCCATTACGTAGACGAGAACGATCCCGCCGCGCCATGGCCCGCCTATTCCGATTTTACCGCTCAATTCTACGCAAACACCCGCGCAGTAGCGATGGCGGACGACTACGTCCGCGCAATCGTAGGACGCATCAATAGCATCACCGGCGCACGCTACGTCGAGGACCCCGCGATCATGGCGTGGCAATTGGCAAACGAGCCTCGGCCGGGCGAAACTGCCGCGAAAGGATATTTGCCGGCCTACGCTGCATGGATCAGATCGACCGCGCGCCTGATCAAGTCGATCGATCCCCACCACCTCGTCTCGACGGGAGGTGAGGGCGTGATCGGTTGCCTAGGAAGTGAGGGGTGCCTGACGCTCGCTACTCCCCCAGAGATCGACTACATGTCGATCCACATTTGGCCGAAAAACTTCGGCTGGATCAACGTTAAGGATCTGGCGGGCTCGCGAGCCGCGGGGCAGGCTAAGAGTCGTTCCTATATCGACCAGCACATCAAACTGGCTACCAAACTCGGCCGTCCGCTAGTGCTGGAGGAGTTCGGATATCCACGCGACGGTGGCAGCTACGACCCCGCCGCGACAACGATCGAACGCGACGCGTATTACCGTTTCGCAATGGACGCGGTCGTAGAAGATGCAATGAGAGGCGGACCTCTGGCAGCAGTCAGTTTCTGGGCGTGGAACGGCGAAGGCCGCGCACAGCATTCCGATTATGTCTTCCATGCCGGTGACACAAACTGGCTGGGCGATCCTAGTCACGAACCGCAAGGCTATTACGGCGTATTTGATACCGACCGCTCCACGCAGGCCGTCATCCGTGAATATGCTACGGCGCTACGCCGGATCGGCTGAGCAAAAAAAGGGCTCATCCGGCGTGTCTCCGGATGAGCCCAGCATTGCCCCCGGAGGGTAAGGGCAAAGGTCGTTTTGGCTAGTTCCGGATGCGGACGCCCACCGTGAGTCGCCGTTCAAACACGTTCTGCTGATAGAACTGGTTCTTGAACTGCAAATACTCTTCGTCATTAGACCGAGTGAGGTTGGTGCCCTGTACGAAGATTGTCGCGTTCGGCAGAATGTCGTAGCTGGCCGACGCGTCCAGATATCCGACTGGCTTCGAATAGATCGCCAGCGCATTCGCGTTCGGCGCGTTAGTCAGGTCGATGCCGTTGACATATTGAATGCCGGCAAAGCGTGTGCTGCGCCAGTTATACGCAACGCGTGCCTGGATCGGTCCTTTCTGATAGAAACCGATTACGTTATATTGAAACTTTGAATTGTCCGGAACTGGTAGTTGATGGTTGAACAAGTCAACGTTTGAGCTCTGGCTATCCGAATAAGTGAAGTTTGCGTTAGCACCAAAACCGCTCAGGAAGCCAGGTAGGAAGTCGAACTGCTGCTGGTATCCAACCTCGACGCCCTTGATTTTACCCCCCTTGCCATTGCTGGTCGTCTGAACAACGCCGCCCGCACGAACGACGCCATCCTGGTCGGCAATCGGCTGGATCAGTCCGATGCTTTGCGGAAACGACTTGACGTCGAACAGGAAAGCCGCAGCGCTGAACAGACCGCCCCGGCCGAAATAGAATTCGTAGGATGCGTTGTAGTTGGTCGATTGATAAGGTTCGAGATTGGGATTGCCCGACGCGCCCGACAGGAAGACTTGAAGGTTTTGCGGAACAGGCAACGGATACCGACCGTTGTTGGCACCGTAATATAGCACCTGACCCGCACCGAGGTCAAACAGGTTCAGCTCACCGACGACCTTGGCGGCCGCTAAGCGCAGCTTCATTTTACGGTTAAGGTCGAAGGTGAGGTTTGCTGCTGGCAGATACCGGTCGATCTGTTTCTTGTTTGCAGTCGTACCAAGATTGATAAACACGCCGTTGTAGTTGCCACCGGTTCCAATGAATCGGTTTGGATCAGTGGTATTGGCAAACACCGTTCGGGTGGTCGTAATGAACCGCAGCCCGATGTTACCAGAAATCCCAATCCCTGCGATGCCTTGCTCGGATGCAAAGTTCAGCTGCGCATAAGCGCTCGCGTTCTTCTCCTTAACGCGGAAGCTACGTGTCGGGTCCTGATACTCGGCATTGCCCGGGAACAAGCTGTTCTGGAAGGCAAGCGGATTGCTCATCGCATTGGGATCAATTCCGGGAATGCCCGCCGAGGGCACGCCTCCAAAGATGAAACTATTGTACTGTTTGATGCGGTTACCAAGCGCCCCAAACGTATAAATCGGGAGCACAGAGCGGCCTTCGATCGCTGGGGTGCCGGTCTGGGTGATGCCAGCGTCCTTGAAATAGTAGAGGTCGCCTGGCTTCGCGAGCGTGCCGATCCCGGGCACAGTGACCGGTGCGAGATATTTAAACTCCGACACCGTCACGTCACGCACGTTGTAGCGTATGCCGGCGTCGAGCGTTTTGAAGAACCCATCGCCAGGAAAGGTGAACGTGCCATCAGCGCGGAAGGCATCGTTCTTGGCACGCCGGTGGTCGCCATAACCCCACGTCGAGTATAGCTCCCAGTTGGCGGGGTTCGTCACGTCGGTCCCAAAGGCGAGCGTCGGATACTTCGTTGTGTAATCAATGCCGACATTGACCGCTTGGAAGCCGTTAGGGTTCTGCAGCTGATAGCAAGAGGCCGGCAGCAGGTCCGGATTCTGGTTGCCCTGGCACTCTGGCGCTATGCCTCGTGGCAGCAAGTTGCCAGTTTCGGGCTTGGAGTCGGCCTGTGACGACACCGAGTCCCGCTTTGCATCGGCGTGAACCCAACGCAGCGTTCCCTTGAAGTTGCTGCCGTTGTTATAATTCAGTTCGAGATTGGTATTGAACGTGCGCGACTTGGAATTGGTGGCGAGGCTGTTCTCTGCAAACCCGGGCAGCGCGAAGTTCGCGACAGTCACAACCCCGTTGGAATCGACTTGAGATCCTGCAAGTAGCGGTCGAGGCGCATAGCCGCTGTTAAGCTGAAGGTTGACGGCGCGCGTGCGGTCGTCGAGCTGGGTGTAAGCGCCATCTGCCGTCAGCGTAAGCTGATCTGTAATTTTGTATTGTGCGGAGGCGTTAGCGCCGTACCGCTCGCGTTCTGTTGTCTGGTTAGATGCGCTAACGACCGCGGGTTGATAGACATAGTCCCCATTAGCCGGGATGTTGGTTGAGCCAATGCGGCCGTTTCCGCGCAAGTCGCGGCCCGACAATGCGTCGGTAGAGACAAGCCAGCTGTTGCCAGTGTCAATGCGAATGTTAGCGAGGCTTGCCTTCGAGTAGGATCCCGCAACAAGCAGGCCGAAGCGGTCCGTATGGTAGCCAGCGAGCGCCGAGTAGGTTGAATTGAGCTTTTTGACGCGGTCGCCGTATTCGCCCTGCGCTGAGCCGGATAGCGTGATGCCGCGCTTCAGGTCGAACGGACGACGCGTTTTCAAATCGATAATGCCGCTGATACCACCTTCGAGCTGACGTGCAGTCGGTGACTTGAAGACGTCGACGCCTGAGAAGAGCGTTGGCGGTATGTCGGTAAAGTTGGGCTGTGCATTGTCGATGCTCTGGCCGCCGAGGAACGATTCCCCGTTGAGGGTTACCAGTACCTGTCCCAAGCCACGAATATTGACGCCGCCGCCTTCACCCGCAGTGCGGTCGATCTGGACGCCAGTGACGCGCTGCAGCGAGTCGGCGATCGTGGTATCAGGCAATTTGCCGATGTCCTCGGCCACGATGGAATCAACGATCTGAGCTGCCGAGCGCTTGAGGTCGACGGCAGCCTTCTGCGCACCGCGGACTCCGATGACGAGGATGTCGCCGCTATCGCTCGCCGACGTTGCAGTCGCTGCACTACCATCGGCTTGGGACGCGCCGGATGCTGCCGCGCCAGCAGCTGGGCTAGTGCCAGGCACGGGTTGCGTTTCAATTCCGCCCTGTGCCGGCCCGGACGTTTGCGCAGTGTTAGTGCTTTGAACAGTGGCTGTACCAGCCTGCGCGAGAGCGGGCTGCGTAATGGACAGTGCTATCAACGATGTGGCACTTGCCAACAACCGCCGACGGTAAATCCGGTTAGAATTTAAACTAATCTGGTTCATCACATCCCTCCCTTTTGCGCAACTCGTCTAGGCAATAGCGAATTCTGCTGCCGTAACGATTCGACCGTTTTTATTGTTTGATTGTTCGGAATGCGAGCCAAACGCGCCGTAATGAGAGCGGCGGCACCGCCCGCCCTGGACATTTCGGCTACCATAAGGTCGCGACTTGGCCTGCGGGCAAACTCGTATTGCACAGCTCACATCCTCCCTTAGCCGCTTCGCTGTCGGCTTACTCAGCATTGATGCCGCCGAAGCGGCCCGATCGTCAACTATTAAATACAGAAATTTCTGTTTTTTAATGGTGCAAAGCTTCTAAGACGATGCTGAAGATTCTGACTTCAAAACCAACTTTTAAGTCGGTATTTTGGCGTGCGTAACGCTTTCCTACAGTCGCGCCGCGCCACGGACGCCAGACGAGTCGCCCCAGCGCGCTGGTACGATTCTCCCTTCCCAGGCGCCTCCGAAAACGTAACGGCGTACGACAGCGGGTACGCGCCGGTACAACTCCTCCACGTTGGACATGCCGCCACCAAGAACGAAAATTTCTGGATCGATAATGTTTACAATCAGTGCAAGCGTCCGGCCCAGCTGATCGACGTAGCGCTCAAGAGACTCGCTTGCAGCCGGTTCCCCGCGTCGCGAAGCGGCGACAATAGCGGCGGCTTCGATTTTTTGAGCACTGTGCGCTTCGTGGGCACGGGCAAAACCAGTGCCGGAGATCCACGATTCCAGACAACCATGTTTACCGCACCAGCAAAGCGGTCCTGGGTGCTCGTCTGGAGTAAGCCAAGGGAGTGGGACGTGACCGAATTCGCCACCAATGCCGGTAGCTCCCTCTACTATCCGCCCATCTATAACAACCCCGCCCCCGACACCGGTACCGAGGATGACGCCCACCGCAGACCTAGCCCCCTTGGCTGCTCCATCTACAGTCTCGGAGAGCGCTAGACAGTTTGCATCGTTCGCCATTCGGACATCGCGTCCGAGTGCGATCTGCAAATCCTCTCTAAATGGTCGGCCGTTAAGGTAAGTCGAATTCGCATTTTGCATTAGCCCTGAACGCGGACTGATCGAGCCAGGTACACCAACCCCAACTGTGCTGAGCGGGCGTGCTCCCGCCCCCCCCGCCTCTCCCTCGGCACGGGCTATGACAGCGCAAACATCGCGAATGGCGAGATCATACTCCCCGGGGTTCGGGGTCCGGACCCGGCTAAGGAAATCTCCCTTCTCATCGAGTACTGCTGCTTCGATCTTTGTTCCGCCAAAATCGATGCCGACACGCATCACTTCGGCCTTCCACATTCTGGCGTGCCCTGTCCTAGTGTAGCAATCATGGTAAGCCCCTCATCACGCCCGTTGGTTTCCGCGCACAACGAGTGGCAGAACTGAATGGATAAATAAAGTCAGTTGTAATATCATGATTGAGCGCGATGGTTTATGCCGAGATAGAGAAGTCGACGAATATGACAGAAGCCAACTCACGTGCTCTCCCCGATCCAGCCTTAAAAGCACGAGATAACGGCGATCCGCTTGGTGCCCAAAGCCGGTCCTCACGCTTATCAAACGGCTTGTCAGGCACGAATCTGGAACGCGCGGGAGACTACAATCTGCGGACGGTGCTGCGGGCAATACGGTTACGCGACGAGACGACGCGCGTCACGCTCGTTCAAGAAACTGGGCTGACCGCGCCCACTATCGCTAACATCACGAACCGGCTCATCGACAAGGGGCTAGTACGGTTGTCCGGGCGCACAAAAGGGGACCGTGGCCAACCGGCGTTTAAGCTGCAGATCGATCCAGACGGAGCGTTCGGTATCGGCCTCAATATCGATCGTGATCATCTGACCTTGGTAGCGCTCGATCTGGCGGGAGAGGTGCGCAGCCGCATCACGCAAGAGATTGCGTTCGCGATGCCGGCCGATGTCGTCAAGTTCGTCCGGCAAAGGCTCGACGAGGTCATCGCAGCGGGCAACGTTGATCGCGATCGTGTGCTCGGCGTGGGTGTTGCGATGCCAGACGATCTGGGCAGCATCGCCCTGCCTGGAAGCCCGCCGAAATACGCGACTTGGGACGATGTAGCGATGCCTGCGCTCTTGCGAGAGGTATTGCCATGGCCAATCCATACCGACAACGATGCAGCGGCCGCCGCGCTGGGAGAGGCCCAGTGCGGGACAGCCGCTGAGAATCCTAGCTTTTTTTATCTGCTGATTAGTGCCGGCTTGGGCGGCGGATTAGTAATCGATCGGAGCTATCACCGTGGCGCTACGGCGCGAAGCGGCGAGATCGGACTCATGCCAGATCCGGGAGCGGCCACTCCCGGCGCGGTAGTGCAGGACATTGTTTCGCTGTCAACGCTTCACGCCCGCCTCGCAGCTGCTAAATGCCCCGTCACTAGCAACGCGCAACTGGTCGGCTCAGACTCGGCAGTGAACGCAGTCGTCAACCAATGGTTGAATGAGTCTGTTCGCGCGTTGACGATGCCGTTGATCAGTATTAATTGCCTGCTCAACCCAGATGCAATCTTAATTGGCGGGCGGCTGCCCGTGCCGCTCATCGAACGGTTGGCGTCTGATTTGGGGAAAGCATTGGCGGCCGTCGCCGCGCCGTCCCACGCCCGAGTGATGTCCGCGATTATGGCGCAGGACGCACCTGCAATCGGCGCGGCGACCCTTCCTTTTCTCGATCACGTCCTGCCCTCCGACGCAATTCTTATTAAAACTGGACGTTGACGACCGTAAAAATGGAACCATCGTCGTAAAGCGCCGAATGAATTCAGATAATTCTATATCATTACAGCGCTTTAACCGTCACGATTTGCAAGTCGGGTGACTTATGCCATCGGATCACACTTTAAGCGATCTGTATTACAGTTTTTTGTGAGCATAGCGCACCGCTAAGCGGCAACGTTGTCTCCCAAATCGTTCCCAGCTTCAGCGAACGATCTCAACGGCCTCTTACATATGATAATGTCCTTTATCACACATAGCGAGAACACGATCATGGCCATGAGTTTTCTGACGCCTGAGCAAGAAGAGGCAATGTTTCAGATGTTTTTGGAGAGTGAGGCCCGCACGGCAGCGATGGTAAATCGACGTCGCTTTGAGGAGGGGGCGTTCACGCTCGATCTGGTGAAAGCCGAGGATGAGCCAGGTGGCGGGGACGAGGCTTTTCAGCAGGAGCTATCGCGTTTTGGCGCGGCCCTGCATGCCGATAGCATTGCCTACAGCCAATCAGCGCTCGCTCTGGACGCTGTGGACGCACACGGCTTTCCTCTGCCTGAGTTCGTGGTCGCGATGAAGGTGTTGGGTCCCCCCGCTATCACTGCCATCGCCGGATATGCGGTTGCGTGGATTCAGGGTCGAAGCGGGCGCAAGGTTCGGATCAAGATTGGAGAAATCGAGGCCGAGGGCCATACGGTCGAGGAAATCACGCAGCTCCTTGAGAAGGCAGCCAGCTTTCAAGATCGACACGAGGCGACGATGACACCCCAGATCAGCGAACAGCCGAAATGAAGCTCGACAAGGACCTAATGCGCGACATCCTGCTCGCGATCGAGGCGGACCCCAACCCGTCCGTAAGCCATATTCCCCTCGACCTTCCAGATCACGACGCCGAGGTGATCTCCTACCATGTGATGTTACTCGTGGAGGGCGGGTTCATCCAGGCAATAGACGTGTCGGATAAGACACAGCTGGAGTGGTATCCGCAGCGCCTAACCTACAGCGGGCACGAGTTCGTCGCCACGATCCGCGACGGCGAGGTGTGGGGCAAAACCAAGGCCATCGCGGGCAAGGTCGGCGGTGCTAGCGTCGCGTTCGTGTGGGAGTTGGCAAAGGCCGAGGTCAAGACCAAGCTCGGGCTGCCATGAACCAGCTCGTCCCTCTGCCCTCTCCCGCATTGGCTCTGCCGGCGCTGATGGCGTCCGCCGACGAGCGCGCGCAGCTCCGCTTCCTGGAGTTCTTTGCCGCCAACATCCGCAACCCGAATACGCGGCGGGCCTATGCCCGCGGCATCGGCGAGTTCCTCGGCTGGTGCGCGCAGCGTGGCGTCCCGTCGATCGCGGCGGTGCAGCCGCTCCACGTCGCTGCCTACATTGAGGAGCTGGGCCAAGTGCGCAGCGCGCCCACGGTCAAGCAGCGGCTGGCGGCGATCCGCCATCTGTTCGACTGGCTGGTGATCGGCCAGGTGGTGCCGGTGAACCCGGCTAGCTCGGTGCGAGGCCTGAGCCACAGCGTGAAGCGTGGTAAGACACCGGTGCTGGCGTCCGAGGAGGCGCGCCGGCTGCTCGACAGCATCGACGTAGCTACGCCGGCAGGGTTGCGTGATCGCGCGCTGATCGCGCTGATGGTGTTCAGCTTTGCTCGTATCGGTGCGGCGCTGAAGATGCGGGTGGAGGACGCCTACGTGCAAAACCGGCGCCTATGGGTGCGGCTACACGAAAAAGGCGGCAAGCGGCATGAGATGCCCTGTCACCACAGCTTGGAGGCCTACTTGCACGCCTACATCGATGGCTGCGGTCTCGGCGACGAGCCGAAGGGATCACTGTTCCGGACGATCGGCCGGGGTACGGGGCGGCTCAGCAAGACCCCCCTGCCCCAGGCCAATGCGTTTCAGATGGTGCGGCGGCGGGCCATTGCCGCCGACATCGGGACGGCGATCGGAAATCACTCGTTCCGCGCGACAGGGATCACAGCGTATCTGAAGAATGGCGGCACGTTGGAAAAGGCGGCAGCCATGGCCAATCATTCTTCGACGCGGACGACCCAGCTCTATGACCGTCGATCCGACGAAATAAGTCTTGATGAGGTTGAGCGGGTACTTATCTAAATTACTAGCTCTTTGGCTTATGCACGGGAAGCGTTGGATGCTTCGGTTGAGTTTCCGGATT
>NZ_JAKNQI010000016.1:0-7952 GCF_022662295.1 Sphingomonas sp. CARO-RG-8B-R24-01
CCATGTTTGGCCGGCTGAAGGACTGGCGCCGCGTCGCCACCCGCTACGATCGATGCCCGACGGTCTTCTTCTCCGCCATCGCGCTCGCCGCAACCGTCATTTTCTGGCTGTGATCAACGTGTCCTGAGCCTAGAAAACTAGGGTATGCTCCAAATAGATAACGGCCCGAAGATCTCTACAGTCTTCCGTTCACGTTTCGCATTGATCTATGTAGTTATTAATTTGTTATAAATCAGCGACTATTACCGGGCTAAAGTGGTTTGAATAATCGCCGTTCGGGTGATTATAATCGGCGACTCCTAGGATTAACGAGCCATGCAGATGGACGTGCCGGTCAACTTGACAGGAGAGGCGATCGGGCTCGCTGGCTCACGAGCAACCACCGAAATGCAGCCTTCATTGGCACGAATCGTCGCCGACGCTATCCACGCCACTGGATGTAGCGCTGCGATCGTATGCCGGGAATGCGATGGCGAACTTGCGATCATTGCAAGCGACGGTGCTGGCTCCCTCCCTAACATCGCACCTGTCGTTTTGGCTTCCGGTATAACCAAACAGACACGGGCTCTCGCGACGCAGTTCGCCGATGAGGCACCAGCGTCTCCGATCGGTTTTCATGCGGGGCATGGTCCGGACGTGCGGTTTGCCGCAGCGGCGCGAATCGCATGTGATGAGGATGCCTTCCTCATCGTCCTGCACGATCGGGATCATGCCCCGCTCAGCGCCGCGCAAACCTATGTCCTGCGTGCGCACGCGGCCCATTTGGCGACGATGTTTGAGTTGGCGAGGTTGCGCGAGCGGGTCGAGTTGGTCGATGGCGTTGCCCACGCCAGGGTCGAGCGGCTGCGCTTGCTCGAGTCAGTCGCGGTCCATGCTCGCGATTCCATCATCATCACCGAAGCCGAGCCGCTCGATCTGCCAGGGCCGCGGATCCTTTACTGCAACGCGGCCTTCACCCGGGCGACGGGATATTCGGCCATAGAGATGCTCGGGCAAACCCCGCGGATACTGCAAGGCCCCAAGACAGATCCCGCGGCACGCGCGCGCCTGCGTCAGGCCCTATTGGCCTGGGAGCCGGTTGAGATCGAGATGATCAATTACCGCAAGGACGGCACGGAATTCTGGGTCGAGCTCAGCATCGTGCCTGTGGCGGATGATCGGGGCTGGTTCACCCACTGGGTGTCAGTGCAACGCGACATCACCGAGCGCAAGGCAGCCGAACAGCTCGCTCGTCGCGTGCGCGTTGCCGAATTCGAGAACAAGGCGCTCGAGGCGGAAATTCAGGAGCGCAAGCGGGTCGAGGCTGAGTTGCTCTACACCGCGTTCCACGACAACATGACGCGTCTGCGAAACCGTGCATTCTTCATGGAACGGCTGACCACAGCCCTCGAACGCGCGCGCGACGAGAAGCTTGCGGCATGCTCGGTGCTGTTTCTTGACCTCGATCAGTTCAAGATCGTCAATGACAGCCTTGGCCATATCGCTGGCGACGCGGTGCTGAAGGAGATCGCGCAACGCCTCAAGGGCTGTATCCGACCACAGGATACACTCGCACGCATTGGCGGCGACGAATTCGCGATTCTGATCGAGGATGCGGCAGGGCTCGCTACCCCGGTGGGGGTCGCTGAACGGATCATTGACGCGCTGCGTGCGCCTGTCCAGCTCGGTCGGCAAAGCGTCTTTCCCTCATGCAGCATCGGCATCGTCCAGTCGGCCAATCGCCTTGCTCAGCCCGAGGACCTGATCCGTGATGCCGATATCGCGATGTATGTCGCCAAACGCGCCGGCTACGGCGACTATGCCATCTTCGACGCATCGATGCATGACAATGCCGTTGCCCGGCTAACGCTGCAGACCGATCTTCGGCGGGCGATCGATCGCGGCGAGTTTCACCTGGCCTATCAACCCATCGTCGATCCCACGACGGGCTTCATTTTCGGTTTCGAGGCTCTGCTACGCTGGGATCACCCCGACCGGGGGCCGATTGCACCCGACGATTTCATCTTGGTCGCAGAAGAAATTGGGGTGATCCGCCAGATCGATCGCTGGGTTATGCACGAAGCGTGCGCGCAGCTCCGCGAATGGCAACGATACTACGCGAACCCGGCGCTCCGTATGAACCTGAACACCTCCGCAGTCGAGTTCGTCGATCCCGACTTTCTCGCCGATCTGGCAGCCACACTGGTCGAATTCAGCCTGCAGCCGCAATGCATCGAACTGGAGATCACCGAAGGTATCTTCCTGCATCCATCGCCCGGTATCGCAGCGACGATCGCGGCGATCCGTCAGCTCGGCGTGCGGGTCGCACTCGATGATTTTGGCACTGGCTATTCCTCGCTGAGCTACATCAACCGCTATCCCATTGACACGATCAAAATCGATAAGTCGTTTATCGACGGCGTGTGCACGGATTCCCGCACCCGGGCGATCATCGACCTTATCGTCCAATTGGGGCGAACGCTCGATCTCGCAGTCGTCGCGGAAGGGGTGGAGACGAAATCGCAGGCCGATGCGCTTACCGCCATCGGCTGCGGGGCAGTGCAAGGCTTTCATTTTGCCCGACCGCTGTCTCCTTGCGATGCGACGCATTTGCTCGGCTCGACCGATCGCGGCGATCAACAGGCTCTTAACGACTCTTCTGCCACGACTTCGCGATGACCGTCTCGAACGAACGCGCCCGACTCGATGCTCTCTACCAGTTGAACCTTCTCGACACGCCCGCCAGCGAGAGCTTCGATCGCATCACGCGGATGGCGAGCCAGCTTTTCAAGCTGCCAATCGCCGCGGTATCGCTCACCGACCATGACCGCCAATGGTTCAAGTCTCGGGTCGGCATCGCCCACGACGCTGTTACGCGGACTAAGGCGCCGTGCTCGCAGGTTGCAGAAACGACCGATACGCTGGTGATTCCGGATCTTCTCGACAATGCCTTCTACCGGGATTGTCCGATCGCCCAGGATGGCATCCGTTTCTATGCCGGCGCGCCGCTCGTCACGCGCGACGGGCACGGCCTGGGCGCCTTATGCGTCCTTGGGACCGAGCCTCGCAATATCGATCCCAAGGAAATAGCCGCGCTGAACGATCTGGCGGCGATGGTCATGTCACAAATTGAATTGCAGCACGCATTCGGGCGCATCGATCCGCTGAGCGGGCTGCCAAATCGTACCCAGTTCCTTGACGATATCGCCGACCTCGGCCGCGACAAGCCCGGCGAACGCCGGCTTGCCATTATGCTCGACCTTGCGCGGCCTGAGCAGATCAACAACATGGTGCGGGTTATGGGGCCGTCCCACGTCGACGACATGGTGCGTAAGGCGGCGCAGCAATTGCGCGAGATACTGCCAGCTGGGCGCACCGCCTATCATGTCGCCGCCACCCAGTTCGCCTATCTCGCCGATCCGGACATGTCCGATGACGCCTATGCCGCGATGCTGGAAGGGATGCTGAAACGGTCCCGCGCGGAACTAACGGTGCAGCTGGTTTCAACGATGGCAGTGGGTATAGCGCCCTTCATGGTGGGCGAGACAGATCCGCGAGACGTGCTGCGTTTAACGCATAGTGCCGCTCAGGATGCAAGGGGATCCGAGACATCGGTGAGTCTGTACTCGATCAAGAGCGACGGGGCGCATCGACGCCGGTTCGGCCTGCTGAGAGATTTTGAGAACGCGCTTGCCGCTCACGATCAATTGCGGCTGGTGTATCAACCGCGTGTCGACCTTGCGTCGCGCGCGTGCGTCGGCGCTGAGGCCCTGCTGCGATGGCAGCATCCGACGCTCGGCGATGTTTCACCCAGTGAATTCATCCCGATCGTTGAGCGATCCTCCCTTGCGCGACCCTTGACTCAGTGGGTGCTGGACCACGCCCTTGGGCAGCTCAAAAACTGGTCACGAGTGGGCTTGAGGATGCCACTCTCGGTCAACATCTCGGCCGCTAATCTCGAGGAAAGCGATTTTGCGCCCAGCGTCCAGCTGCTGTTGCTCAAGCACGGGATCCGGCCCGAACTCCTCGAGCTTGAATTGACCGAGAGCGCGGTGATGGAAAACATCGGTCCCGCGCTCGACCAACTCAACACGCTATACGGTGCCGGCATCAAGCTTGCCATTGACGATTTTGGAACCGGATATAGCAGCCTTGCCTATCTGCAACGCCTGCCGGCACAGGTCCTCAAGATCGACCAGGGCTTCATCCGCGGCGTGCTGGATGGCGAACGCGAGATGCAGCTGGTGCGCTCGATGATCATCTTGTCGCACGACCTCGGTTTTCACACCGTTGCCGAAGGTGTCGAGACGACCGAGCTCGCCGAGCTGTTGGAGACGATGGGGTGCGACGAGGCACAAGGCTATTTATTTACGCGCCCGCTGGAACCCGCCGCCTTCGTTGCGTGGATCGAGGATTGGAACGCGGCGACGCTGGCGCAAGCGGTCGGCTGAACGGCGCCGCGAAAGTCACATTGGGCAGCAGCGCCGGAGATCGAGGTTTACCGCTTGATCCTAACAAAGCTGCTCAATAACGCTTTCGTGTTGGCATCCGGCACCTGATCGACAAGATTATCGACCATGTCACCAAACGATCCGTCGCCAGATACGGCCTCGACCTTCTGACACGCCATATCCCAGGCACCGAACTCGCGATCATCGACTTCGCGAAACGACAGCATCACCGTCGCCCGATGACGCGTGTCATTCTTGATCCGGCTGAAAGCAGCCTCGACCAGCGGGCCAGAACCCTCAAGCTCCTGAAGAAATCGCTTGCCGTCATAGATCAGAAGGCCGGTGATACTGTCGCGTGCGTTATTGCGCCGCGATGACGCGAGGATCGCCTCGACATCGATCGGCGCTGCGCCGGGTCGCGCCGTGCTGATAAAGCTTAGCTGATGCATGCCGGCCTTTCGATATGGCACGTCGGGTATCGCAAGGTGGTTAAATAGCTGTGAGACTGGGACGTTCGCGCCTATTACCTGTCAAGGACGGGAAATCGGCACGCCAGCCAAAGCGGGCGAGACGACGCCGGCGTTGCATCAATCAGGTCTATCGCGTCCCGAGCTTTGAGCGCTGTCGTAAAGCAGACCGCAACTGCTGGGCTTTCGCCTCATATTCGGTTGCTAGCCCGCGGTGCCAGGAAGCCGCTTCGAATTGGAAGATGCGTCGGCGGCTTGCGGCTCCTTGCACGCGCGGTGCTCATAATATTCCAGATTTTCGTCAGACATGCTGCCTTCAAAGCCCTTTACCACCGTTTGCCCATCCTTATTGCGTGACGGGCACCCTGATTTCGAAGCACTTAGATCCGTTGGACGGCAGGATGATCAGACCGCCGATCGATTGCATCAACCGTTGGACGAGCCCGAGGCCAAGTCCGCCATCCCGTCGAGCGCCTAACTCCGGGAAGGGCAGGCCGTCATCATCGACGATGACGACTAGGTTTTGGTCATCTCGGTGCCGAACGATAATGCGGATATGGCCGCCTTTCTCCTCCTCGAATGCGTGCTTGATCGCATTCGTCGCCAGTTCGTTGACGATCAGCGCTAAGGTCGTGATCTGCACATCCGAGACACCGTCGGATCGGCTTTCGACTTGAAGCGATACAAGGATCTGGCGTGGTTCGGCTTGAGCGTGCAGCGCTTCGCAAATCTGTCTGAGCGACGCTTCGAGTGTGTGATGATGCTGATGAATCAAGGCGGCGCGGGCGCGGGCAAGAACTGCGACACGGTCCATCGTATCAGCCAGTGCTTGCCGCGTTTCCGCGCTTTGCGCGCGTCGGCTTTGGAGCGCCAAGAGACTGACGACGAGCTGGAGATCGTTCGCGCAGCGGTGATTGGTTTCGCGCAGTAGCAGGTCGCCCTCGGGAAAGTCCCGATAGGCTGGGAGAGGACCATGATGCCCTGCCGCACTTTCACCAGCCGTCATGACGCTCTCAAACCGGAATTGGATTGCTCAAAGCCCATCGCTGCATCCGACCCTGTGGACCCTGCGCGCGGATCGTGGAGATAGTCAGGATCGAAATCGCCAAGGCGACATAATGCATCCGCATCGGTGATCGTCATCACCCGCTTGCCGGGTTCGATCAGGCCTTCGCTGCGCAGCAGCTGCAAAGTCCGATTGACGTGAACGGACGTCAGTCCGAGCGTATCGGCGATCACTTCCTGGGTGAGCGGCATCTCGAAGGTGTCATCGCCGCTTCTCAGGCGCTCACTCAACTCGCATAATAAGTGGGCGATACGCTGCTTGGCGGACCGGCGACCAAGGCAGACCGCCAATTGGCTTAGGGTTGCGCTGTCGATCATCGCGAGCCAGGCGATCGTCTTCGCGATGCCGGGATGCTTCTCTGCCAACACGAGCAGCCGTTCCCGTGGCATGCTCAGAACTTTCACCGGGGTCAGTGTTCGCAGCCCGTAGCCGCGGCTTTTCAGCAAGATGGTGTCAGGATTAGCCGTATCCCCCGGGATCAGCAGCGCCACGATCTGGCGACGGCCGTCTCGGGTCAACTTGTATCGGTATGCCCAGCCTTCAAGCACTATATGCACATGATCGGCGCTATCGCTTTCACGCACGAAGTCTTTCGATGCGCCGATCGATCGTGTCATTCCTCCCGCATCCTCCAGCGCGCGCCGCTCTTCCGGTGACAGGAAAGGGGACGCGGCAAGCCGCGTGCCCCCAAACAACGAAGGTCTGGCGGAGGAATGTCCATCTGCGCGGCTAATTTCAAGCATGTTTGGCCCGGCGCACCGGGTCGGTGATGCGCTCGCGATACGCGTTGGCAAGATTCAGATGGACCCTGATAACCTCCGGCTTGGTCGCTCGCTGCGCCTGCTCGAGTTCGGCGTCGGCTCGCTGCTGATAGTAGCTGATATCGTCGGTCATAGCGGCTCCCCGTTTCCATTCAGAAACGATACATATCGCGGTATCGCGGCGCGGTAAGCCTAACCGGCGATACTGTCTGCTAACCTACATTGGGCTCCAGCTGTTGACAGCGGCTCGATCGAGAACCGACGCACGTTCCAAACCACGAAAAGTTGCATCCTCCGGTGGGGAACTTGCAAGACAATTCCGCGCTTTTTGAAATTGGCCCACGGAACTGTCGGATAGCATACACTTGGCTACCGAGACTTATGCCGCCGACGATGCTATGCCGCACATATTACTCGCTGTTTTCAGGGCGCGAGTGGCTGGAAGAGCCGTCGTGCTTTCGCCCCAATTTCAGGGGCGATCATGTCTCAGGCCGAATCCGTATATAGTCCTAATTTGCTTCTTCAGGCGATGACGCCTAAGGATCTCGCTCTGCTTACACCCCATCTGGAGCGGGTAGACCTCGCACAGAGTCAGGTACTCAGTCTCGCCCACGAGCTGATCGAGTTTGTCTATTTCCCAGAAGGGGGCGTTGTGTCGATCGTGTCGATAACGCCCGGCGACGGGCGAACCGAAGTCGGTATCTTCGGAATCGAGGGTATGTCCGGTATACCGATCCTGCTCGGCACCGACTCCTCGCCGCAAGAAGTTTTCGTCCAGGTCGACGGCACGACTGCCATGCGTATTGCCGTTGTCGACCTGCGTGACGCCATCCGACAAAGCGTTTCATTGCAAACGCTGCTGTTGCGTTACATTCAGGCATTTCTTATTCAGTCTGCCTACACGACGACATCCAACGCCCATCACCGCGTCGAAGCGCGTCTCGCGCGTTGGCTACTGATGTGCCACGACCGCGTTCAGGGCAACGAGATCCGCCTCACGCACGAGTTCATGTCAATGATGATCGCGGCCCAACGCACCGGCGTCACCGTGACACTACATATTCTCGAAGGTGCAGGCATGATCCGCTCGAAGCGGGGCCGCGTGGAGATACTCGATCGCGAGAAACTCGTCGATCTTGCCGGCGATGCTTATGGCCAGCCTGAAGCCGAATATCGACGGCTTATTGCGCCTTTCGGCCGCGGCACCGAAAGCACAAGCGCTGCGGAC
>NZ_JAKNQI010000017.1:0-3294 GCF_022662295.1 Sphingomonas sp. CARO-RG-8B-R24-01
GTAAGCGTCCGGCCTTAGGCGTGTTGCGCGTTTCAGCCCCGTTGGCGAGGGAGGGCCGATAGGAGTCTCCTTCTGGACTCCTTAAGGAGATCAGGAGATGGGCCGGATTGAGGTCATCACCCGCACGGAGCGCCGCCGTAAATATTCTCCCGCAGAGCGGCATGCTATCATGCTGGAGGCGGACGCACCTGATGTCACCGTGCGAGAGGTGGCGAAGCGGCACGATATTGCCGAGAGCCTGATCTATAGCTGGCGGACGGCACGGCGGCAGGCGGAGAAGATCGCCAGCGAGCCGCTGACCTTCATCTCATATGGCACCGTGCCGGAGGATGCTGTCGCTACCGTTCCTCACGCACCACCACCGGCGCACGCCGATCCTGTCCCGACGATGCAGGTGATGGAAGAACTGACCCGTCCGCATCCCGGTGCACGTCCTGGCGAGATCGGCATCGACCTGCCCAGCGGCGTTCGCCTGTCGGTGGACAGCTACGTGAACGAGAAGGCGCTGGCCCGTGTGCTGCGGACGTTGCGGGATATTTCATGATCTCACTGGCACCGGGCACAAAGGTCTATCTTGCGAGCAAGCCGGTCAGCATGCGCCTGGGTTTCGACGGTTTGGCGGCGCTGGTGCGGCCGCTGTTTTCGGTTGAGCCCTATTGCGGTCATGTCTTCCTGTTCCGCAGCAAGAGCGGCAACTATCTCAAGGCGCTGCATTGGGACGGCTCCGGGATGTGCCTGTTCGCCAAGCGTCTGGAACGGCATCGCTTCGTATGGCCGCCGCTGGTCGAGGGCGGTGTGGTGCTAACCTCGGCGCAGTTTGCGCTGCTGATCGAGGCGATGGACTGGCGGCGCACCATCGCGCCGGAAGCACCCCGTCTGCCGGTGCAGATGTAGGCACAATGTGAGGTAAAACTGGGCATTTTCCTTGGCCTGGATTGCTCATTTTGCTATGGGGAACCGTGTCCGCCGACGAGATAGATCTTCCTGCCGATCTCGATGCATTACGCGCTCTTTTCGCCGATATGCAGGCGCGTATCGCGGCCTCGGAACAGGCGCTGGAAGCCGAGAAGTCAGCGCATGAGGCGACCCGCAACGCGGTCAAGCTGACCACGCTCCAGATCGAGAAGCTCAAGGTTCAGCTATCGCGTTTGCGGCGGATGAAGTTCGGCCAGTCGTCCGAACGGATCGCCGAGATGGCCGATCAGCTGGAACTGACACTGGAGGATCTTGAAGCCGAACACGCCTATGCCGCATGTGCCCTCGGTGAACCGGCACCAACGGAAGAAAGAGCACCAGCGGCCCGCAAGCCCAAGCGCCTGCCATTGCCCGATCATCTGCCGCGCGACGAGACGGTGCATGTCGCCCCTGATGCCAATGGCTGCTCCGCCTGCGGCGGCGCCATGGGCAATCTGGGCGAGGATGTGACCGAAGTGCTGGAGTATGTGCCAGGCCGTTTCCGCGTGGTGCGCCATGTCCGTCCCAAGCTGGCTTGCGGGCGCTGCGACGCGATCAGTCAGGCGCCCGCGCCCTCCTTGCCGATCCCGCACGGCCGTGCCGGACCCAACCTGCTCGCGCACGTGGTCGTGTCCAAGTTCGCCGATCATCTGCCGCTTTACCGGCAGTCGCGTATCTATGCGCGTGAGGGCGTCGATCTCAGCCGTTCCACCCTGGCCGATTGGCTGGGACAGGTCAGCTGGCTGTTGCAGCCGCTGGTCGACCGCATTGCCGATCATGTCATGAGCAGCCCCAAGCTCCATGCCGACGATACGCCCGTGCCGGTTCTGGCACCGGGGACCGGCAAGACCGCGACGGGCCGACTATGGGTCTATCTGCGCGACAACCGACGATGGCGGCCGAGCGACAGACCGGCAGCACTGTTTCGCTACAGCCCGGATCGCAAGGGCGAGCGACCGCGCGAGCATCTCAGGGCATTTGCGGGGTTCCTGCAGGCAGATGCCTATGCCGGGTTCGAACGGCTGTATGCGCACGACCGTCAGCCGGGGCTGATAAAGCCTGTCGCTTGTTGGGCACATGCCCGGCGCAAGCTGCATGATGTCTATAAGGCTGACCCGCATTCCGTCGCGGCCGAAGGGCTGAAGCTCATCCGCGTGCTATACGATGTCGAGCGTGGCATCGCCTGCGATCCTGCCGATGACCGCCGCAAGGCACGCAAGCTGTCCAGGCTGCGGGCGCTGGATTTCTTCGCATGGGCCGACGACGTGCTCGCGCAAGCATCCGCACGATCACCATTGGCCGAGGCACTGCGCTATGCCGTGAAGCTCAAGCCCCAGTTGTTGGCCTACACCGAGGACGGGCGGCTTGAGATCGACAACAACCTCGCGGAGAACGCCCTGCGCGGCATAGCCGTGGGCCGGAAGAACTGGCTTTTCGCCGGGGCGGATTGCGGTGGGGAGCGCGCTGCCGCCATCTACTCGCTGCTGGAGACGGCCAAGCTCAACGATGTAAACCCGCAAGCCTGGCTCGCAGATGTGCTCGACCGCATCGGCAAAGGGCATCCCATCAACCGGATCGACGAACTGCTACCGTGGAACTGGTCTTCAGTAGCAGGCTGACGAGATTTTGGTGACATGCGCATCGCATCACGGATAGTCATCGTCAGATGACTGGACCTCACAACAAGATCATTGCCGCCGCAGCTAAAGCCGAACTAGCCCCTCTCGGTTTCAAGCGGCAGGGGCAATCGCGGCTCTGGATCAAAGATCACGGTTTCTGGCTCAACGTAGTTGGATTTAAACCAAGTCGGTGGTCTGTAACCGTCGACCTCGACAATGCGGCTCACTGGATCTGGGGCGGAGCCGGGTTTATGAGCTTAGATTACATCATGTCGGGCGGCCCTTATACAGAGTATAGGGATGAAGATCAGTTTGGTGCCGCAGTCACCGACATAGCGCGTTCAGCCGCGGCCAAAGCCCAAGAGATCGACGATAAGTTCGGTTCTTTCGAGGCCATCGCCCAGTCTGTGATTGCGGAAGCCAATGAGTCTGAACGGATGCGACCGAGTTGGTTCGGCTATTATGCCGGAGTTGCTTGCGGCATATCAGGCGATCTCCAGAAAGCAGAACGTTTTCTTCGAGATGTAACAGACGAAAGGGTGATCCCGCGGGCGGAACGCTTTCTCTCAACGATGGACACACCCGGCACCTTCCGAGAAAAGGCCAACGACATCGTCACCGAGCAACGTGTCGCTTTAAAGCTACCGCAGCTTGCGCAAAAGCCATTCTAAAGATCACCGGTCCAGACCCAGAAACGACGCCATTGGCCGGACGCTTACGC
>NZ_JAKNQI010000018.1:0-3135 GCF_022662295.1 Sphingomonas sp. CARO-RG-8B-R24-01
TGATCGTCATGATCATGCCCAGTGTTGTTGTTGGTGGTGCGGACTCTCAAGCGTGAGGTAAGGGCAATTCGTGGATGCCTTGGCGCATACAGGCGATGAAGGACGTGGCACGCTGCGATAAGCTGCGGTGAGGTGTGAGCAACCTTTGACCCGCAGATTTCCGAATGGGGAAACCCACCTATCCCGTTTAACTTCGCATTCAGGTAACTGAGTGCGACGCTAAATGGGGTTAGGTATCACTTAAGTGAATACATAGCTTTCGTGAAGCGAACCCGGCGAACTGAAACATCTCAGTAGCTGGAGGAAAAGACATCAACCGAGATTCCGTTAGTAGTGGCGAGCGAACGCGGACCAGGCCAGTGCCTGAATTTCAACTAGCAGAACACTTTGGAAAGAGTGGCCATAGCGGGTGACAGCCCCGTATGCGAAAGTGAGAATTCAGGACTCGAGTAGGGCGGGACACGTGTAATCCTGTCTGAACATAGGGGGACCACCCTCTAAGCCTAAATACTCGTATGCGACCGATAGTGAACTAGTACCGTGAGGGAAAGGTGAAAAGCACCCCGATGAGGGGAGTGAAACAGTACCTGAAACGGATTGCCTACAAGCAGTTGGAGGGTCCTTGAGGCCTGACAGCGTACCTCTTGCATAATGGGTCTGTGACTTAATGTATCAAGCAAGCTTAAGCCGTTAGGTGTAGGCGCAGCGAAAGCGAGTCTGAATAGGGCGCCAGAGTTTGATGTATTAGACCCGAAACCCGGCGATCTATGCATGACCAGGATGAAGGTGCAGTAACATGCACTGGAGGTCCGAACCGATTAACGTTGAAAAGTTACCGGATGAGTTGTGCTTAGGGGTGAAAGGCCAATCAAGCCGGGAAATAGCTGGTTCTCCGCGAAAACTATTGAGGTAGTGCCTCGGATGGACACCCTAGGGGGTAGAGCACTGGATGGTTGCGGGGGTCGCGAGACCTACCAACACTAACCAAACTCCGAATACCTAGGAGTGATATCCGGGAGACAGACGGCGGGTGCTAAGGTCCGTCGTCAAAAGGGAAACAGCCCTGACCTACAGCTAAGGTCCCCAAGTCGTGTCTAAGTGGGAAAGCATGTGGAACTTCCAAAACAACCAGGAGGTTGGCTTAGAAGCAGCCATCCTTTAAAGAAAGCGTAACAGCTCACTGGTCTAATCAAGAGGTTCTGCGGCGAAGATGTAACGGGGCTCAAGACACGCACCGAAGCTTAGGGTGTGCCATTTATATGGTACGCGGTAGCGGAGCGTTCCGTAAGCCTGAGAAGCGATCTGGTAATGGGTCGTGGAGGTATCGGAAGTGCGAATGCAGACATGAGTAGCGATAAAAAGGGTGAGATGCCCTTTCGCCGAAAGACCAAGGGTTCCTGCGCAAGGCTAATCCGCGCAGGGTGAGCCGGCCCCTAAGACGAGCCCGAAGGGGGTAGTCGATGGGAACCACGTTAATATTCGTGGGCCTGGTGGTGTGTGACGGATCTCGTGTGTTGTCGTCCCTTATCGGATTGGGACGGCCTCGAAGAGGTCCCGGGAAATAGCCCCACCGTATAGACCGTACCCGAAACCGACACAGGTGGTCAGGTAGAGTATACCAAGGCGCTTGAGAGAAGTGTCCTGAAGGAACTCGGCAAATTGCCTCCGTACCTTCGGAAGAAGGAGGCCCAACATAGGCGCAAGCTCTTGTTGGGGGCACAGGCCAGGGGGTAGCGACTGTTTAGCAAAAACACAGGGCTCTGCTAAGTCGGCTTCAAGACGACGTATAGGGCCTGACGCCTGCCCGGTGCCTGAAGGTTAAGTGGAGGGGTGCAAGCTCTGAAATGAAGCCCAGGTAAACGGCGGCCGTAACTATAACGGTCCTAAGGTAGCGAAATTCCTTGTCGGGTAAGTTCCGACCTGCACGAATGGCGTAACGACTTCCCCACTGTCTCCAGGACATGCTCAGCGAAATTGAATTCCCCGTGAAGATGCGGGGTTCCCGCGGTTAGACGGAAAGACCCCGTGCACCTTTACTGCAGCTTCAGAGTGGCATTAGGAAGAAACTGTGTAGCATAGGTGGGAGGCTTTGAAGCGTTGGCGCCAGCTGACGTGGAGCCATAGGTGAAATACCACCCTGTTTGTTTCTGATGTCTAACCTCGATCCATGAAACTGGATCAGGGACCCTCTGTGGCGGGTAGTTTGACTGGGGCGGTCGCCTCCTAAAGAGTAACGGAGGCGCGCAATGGTGGGCTCAGGACGGTTGGAAACCGTCTGTTAGAGTGCAATGGCATAAGCCCGCCTGACTGCGAGACTGACAAGTCGAGCAGAGACGAAAGTCGGTCATAGTGATCCGGTGGTCCCTCGTGGAAGGGCCATCGCTCAACGGATAAAAGGTACGCCGGGGATAACAGGCTGATAACCCCCAAGAGCTCATATCGACGGGGTTGTTTGGCACCTCGATGTCGGCTCATCACATCCTGGGGCTGGAGCAGGTCCCAAGGGTTTGGCTGTTCGCCAATTAAAGTGGTACGTGAGCTGGGTTCAGAACGTCGCGAGACAGTTTGGTCCCTATCTGCCGTGGGCGTCGAAATTTGAGAGGAGTTGACCCTAGTACGAGAGGACCGGGTTGAACATACCTCTGGTGTACCTGTCGTTCTGCCAAGAGCGCAGCAGGGTAGCTATGTATGGACGGGATAACCGCTGAAAGCATCTAAGCGGGAAGCCTCCCTCGAGATAAGATTTCATAGAGCCGTCAGAGACCATGACGTTGATAGATCGGATGTAGAAGTGGAGTAATCCATGGAGCTAACCGATACTAATTGCTCTATTCGCGCTTGAGAGTCCCACCATCAATGACAATCCTGGGAAATCCAGATGTCGCAGATGGCGGATGATCAAATGCAACGCCTGATTAACAACTACCATCTTCAGAACGACGTAAAGCGTGCACTGATTTTAAGATACGAACCCAACTTCGCTGTTCACCGGCTCCATTGCTTGGTGGCTATAGCGTCAGTGCCCCACCCGATCCCATCCCGAACTCGGCCGTGAAACCTGACTGCGCCCATGGTACTATCGCTTAAGCGATGGAAGAGTAGGTCGTCGCCAGGCATTGAAGCCGGTGAGCAGCA